>JAXJVN010000030.1:0-55672 GCA_036308545.1 Eubacterium sp.
CGTCAATACCATGGATTCCATGATCGGCTATCGCAATGACAAATATCAATATTTCGGTACCTTCGCAGCAAAGCTGGATGACGTCCTTAATTTCATTCCCGCCCGCTTTGCCGGTATTCTGATGACGCTTGCAGCCGGCATCTGCGGCTATGACCGAAAAAATTCCCTGAAGATTTTCCTCAGGGATCGAAAAAAACACGACAGCCCCAACTCAGCTCATACAGAGGCAGCCACAGCCGGAGCTTTGGATATTCAGCTGGCAGGAGATGCCTGGTACTTCGGCAAGCTGCATAAGAAGCAATTCCTTGGCGACCCCATTCGGCCGGTTGAAACGGCAGATATCGACCGGGCAAATAAACTGGCTTTTGCAGCCTCTGTCCTTGCTCTGGTCCTGCTCTTTGCTGTAAGGCTTGTTCTGATTGCTCTTTTTGCATGAGCTACGAGGGACAAAAAAGTATGAGGCACTTGTGTAAAGAGACAGATAATATAGAAAGTGTATTCCGGACATCTGTCAGTCCGGCTGACTCCGGGTGCTGATCCTTTAGATGTGATTTAGACTGCTGATCGGTATCTGACAGAAGATAGATAAGGAAAAGCAAAGAATGACTGAATTGAAGCAGATCCACGGCGGCGATGTCTATCGTCATCCCGGCGTATTAGATTTTTCTTCCAATATGAATCCTCTGGGACCGCCCGAAAGCGTAAAGAAAGCCGCAAAGGAAAGCATTGATCACATTCAGGATTATCCGGATGTGGCAAAGGAAAAACTGATCGCTGCCTTGTCCGATTACGAACAGGTCCCTTCTGACTATATCGTTTGCGGAAACGGGGCAGCAGAAGTAATCTACATGCTTGCCTGGGCTTTAAGACCCCGGAAAGCACTGCTTGCGGTTCCTACCTTTGCAGAGTATGAACTGGCTCTGAAGACCGCAGGCTGCGACACTGCCCGTTTTTTCCTGGATCCGGAGAAGGACTTCCGGGTTGATGAGGCTTTCCTGGCATCAATTAACGCAAGCTATGATCTGGTTGTCCTGTGCAATCCCAATAATCCGACCGGTCTGACTATCGATCCGGTGCTTCTGAAAAAAATACTGGACAAGTGCCGGGAAAATGATATTTATCTGCTTGTAGACGAATGCTTCCAGGATTTTCTTGATCAGGACCGGTCTCCATCACTTAAGCCCTACCTGGCTTCCTGCCCCGGTCTTTTTCTTCTGAAGGCCTTCACCAAACGATATGCCATGGCAGGACTCCGCCTGGGATACGGACTTTCTTCTGATTCGGAACTGCTGTCCCGGATGGCAGAAGCGGTCCAGCCCTGGAACGTATCCATACCGGCTCAGGCTGCCGGAACCGCAGCGCTTAATGAGACCGACTATGTAAAAAAAGCGCAGGAGATCATACGGACGGAGCGCGATTTTCTGAAAGAAGAGCTTCGAAAGAAGGGCTTTAAAGTCTGGGATTCCGAAGCTAATTATATTTTTTTCCAGGGACCGGAAGGCCTTGTGGAAAAGGCACTTGAAAAAAACATCCTGATCCGAAGCTGTGCAAATTATCCGGGCCTTGACGAAACATACTATCGGGTCGCAGTCAAGACCCATGAACAGAATCAGAAGCTCCTGGAGGCTTTGTGATATTTAACAGCTTTCTACCACAAATGTTTTTTTATGGATGGAATCCTGAAGCTTTAGAAGCTTCCTTTTTAAGAGGTAAAATCAATGAGCAAAGCAAAAGCGATCATGATCCAGGGAACCATGTCCAATGCAGGCAAAAGCCTGATTGCTGCAGGACTCTGCAGGATCTTTCATCAGGACGGCTATAAGGTGGCGCCTTTTAAAGCCCAGAATATGGCCTTGAATTCCTACATCACAAGAGAGGGCCTGGAAATGGGAAGGGCCCAGGTCATGCAGGCGGAATGCGCAGGCATTGCACCGTCTGTTCTCATGAATCCCATCCTGCTCAAGCCAACCAACGATACCGGCTCTCAGGTCATCGTAAACGGCGAGGTATTGGGCAATATGGATGCCCGTGCTTATTTTGCATACAAGAGAAACCTGATCCAGGACGTGAAGAATGCCTATGACACGCTTGCCGAAGAGAATGATATTATCGTTATTGAAGGCGCCGGCAGTCCTGCGGAGATCAATCTCAAGGACGATGACTGCTTCGTAAATATGGGAATGGCGGAACTTGCCAAGGCTCCGGTCCTTCTGGTCGGCGATATTGACCGGGGAGGCGTTTTTGCCCAGCTGATCGGAACAGTCATGCTTCTGACAGAAGAAGAGCGGGCCATGGTCAAAGGACTGGTCATCAATAAATTCCGCGGGGACAAGACGATCCTGGACCCGGGAATCGACATGCTGGAAGAAAAAGCGGGCATTCCGGTTGTCGGCGTAGCCCCTTATCTCCATATCGAAGTGGAAGACGAGGACAGCCTGACCGAACGGTTCGACCGCAAGGAAGAGATTGGTCTCATCGATATCGCTGTAATCCGCATCCCCAGAATTTCCAACTTTACGGACTTCAATCCCTTTGAAAAAATGTCCGGCGTTTCTTTGCGCTATGTATCCGGTGTGAATGATCTCAAGGATCCCGATATGATCATTATCCCCGGGACGAAAAATACCATGGAGGATCTGCTCTGGATGCGTCAGAATGGCCTGGAAGCTGCTATTCAGAAGGCTGCCGCAGCCGGCAAAGTCATCTTTGGCGTATGCGGAGGCTATCAGATGCTGGGAGAGACCTTGTCCGATCCGCATGGTGTCGAAGCAGGCGGAGAAATCCGGGGCATGGGGCTTTTGCCTATGGATACCGTATTTTCTGAGCAGAAGACAAGGACCCGGGCAGAAGGACGCTTCGGAAAGGTAAATGGCATTCTTGCCGGCCTGTCCGGAACGGAAATTACAGGGTATGAAATTCATATGGGCGTATCCACGCTGCGCGATCAGTCAGACGCTGCATGCGGACTGACCGAAATTGAAGACAGCAATCAAGCCGACGTTCAATATAAAACAGACGGTGCCCAGAAGGGCAATGTCTACGGTTCCTATGTACACAGTATCTTCGACCGAGAACTGGTTGCTGACCGCATCATCGAAGCGATTGGAAAAGCGAAAGGCATCGATACAAAAGAGATGACCGGCGTAGACTACCAGACCTTCAAAGAATCTCAGTATGATATCCTGGCAGAAGAACTGCGGAAAAACCTCGACATGAAGAAAATCTATGAAATCCTGAACGCCGGCATAGACCGTTGATGACAGATTTATCGTTCATGGCAGATTTATCTTTAATATGCCATACATTCAGCCATACTGCATGTCACATATTTGAAATAGAAGGGACAGAGTAAATGAGCACAAAAATTGAACTTGAGAATGTAAAGCCCATGGATATCGAAAAGCGCAGCTTTGAGATCATCACAGAAGAATTAGCCGGGATGGGCAAGACCCTGGCACCGGGTACAGAGCCCATTGTAAAACGCTGCATCCACACCAGTGCCGACTTTGATTATGCAGATAACCTGTATTTCAGTGAAGGAGCAGTTGAGAAAGCGCTTGCAGACCTGAAAAGCGGCGCCGTCATCGTAACGGATACGAAAATGGCATGGTCCGGCATCAACAAAAACCTCCTGGGACGTCTTGGCGGCGAAGCCTTCTGCTTCATGTCTGATACGGATGTCGCTGCAGAAGCAAAGTCCCGCGGCGTAACCCGCGCTATCGTATGCATGGAACGCGGTGCAAAACTGCAGAGAGAAGGCAAAAAGGTAATCTTTGCCGTTGGAAATGCGCCTACCGCACTTGTCCGTCTCTATGAAATGATAGAGAATAAAGAAGTTGATCCCAGCCTGATCATCGGCGTACCGGTCGGCTTCGTCAACGTGGTGCCTTCCAAGGAACTGATCATAGAAAGCGGCGTTCCCTGCATTGTAGCAAGAGGACGCAAAGGCGGCAGCAATATCGCTGCCTGCATCTGCAACGCATTAATGTACATGATTTCTACAGACAGAGGCTATTCATAATGAGATTTTATTATCCTGCAATTGTAACGAAAAAAACAGACGGATCCTATCATGCGGATTTTCCGGACCTGGAGATGTGCGAAGCAGACGGCTATAACGAAGACGACTGCCTGGATAAAGCCAAAGACGCTCTTTACAGCTGGATTGACGTCGAACTTCAGGAAGAAGGGGAACCCGACCTGCCGCCGGCATCCGATATTGAGGAGCTTGAAAAAGGACTGGGAGAGAACCAGTTTGTCAGAACCGTCATGATTATCTACCGAATACTCGAGGGGTGGGAGGAATAAATTAATATAGAAGGAGGATTTTACATGCCCGTCGAAAGCACGAAGGCAATTCTTGTAACGAGCTTCGGTACATCTGTGAATGAGACCAGGAAGAAGACGATCGACGCTATTGTGAAGGATATGGCGGAGGCTTTCCCTGACCGGAAGGTCTATACAGCCTGGAGCAGCAGCATGCTGATCCGGATTCTGGCAAAAAGAGACGGCGCCCATATTGATACGGTAGAAGAGGCATTCGGCCGTATGAAAACGGACGGGATCCGGGATGTCATTGTTCAGCCCACGCATATTATCAATGGTTACGATAACGACAAGCTGGTCCGACAGACGGAAGCGCATCTTGGGGATTTTGATACAGTCAGAGTCGGACGTCCTATGGTTTCAGGTCAGGAAGATAATGAGCAGGTGGTAGAAAATCTCAAGAATATTTACGGACGACTGCCGGAAGACGAGGCTCTGGTCTTATTAGGCCATGGCACCAGCCACTATGCCAATAACGTATATCCGGCTCTGGATTTTTTACTTAAGGATGATGACTGTCCGAACTTCTATATCGGCACGGTAGAAGGATATCCGGATTATCCCTGCGTCCTGAAGAGCCTGAAGAGAAAGAAGTATAGAAAGATTACACTTGCTCCTTTTCTTATCGTTGCAGGCGTACATGCGCTTGATGATATGGCAGGAGAGGACCCGGGATCCTGGAAATCCAGTCTGGAGGCGGAAGGCTTCCGCGTGGAGTGCATCTTCCGGGGGATCGGAGAATATCCTCTTTTCAGACAGATGCTGGTGGAGCACGCAGAAAATGCCAAGCCTCTGACCCAATCATGAAAGAATCAGATTTTTGTAAGGCCTTCAGGGCAGAAGAGGCAATTTCTTCCCTGAAGGTATTTTTTGCGCCGGATACGGTCATTTCTCCGGTCCTTGAACCGTTACGGACGTGCTTGCAATGCCACATAAGATACGTTAAAATACCATAGATAGTCGCTTATTATGCCCTATGGATGCCGGAAACCGCATTCCGGGCTGTTTGATATAAAAAAGGTAATGGATGAGAAAATTAGCAGTCGACGAAGGAATTCTGCTTCAGGTTGATAAACCGGAACGTTATATCGGGAATGAATTTAATTCTGTCCTAAAGAATAAAAATGATGTTAAGGTCCGGTTCTGTCTTTGTTTCCCGGACGTTTATGAGATCGGCATGTCTCATCTGGGCATTCAGATTCTCTATGATATGTTCAATAAATACGACGATGTCTGGGCAGAACGCGTCTATTCTCCGTGGCCGGATATGGATAAGGTCATGCGGGAGAAGCACATCCCTCTGTTCGCTCTGGAATCTCAGGAACCGGTACGCAGCTTTGATTTTCTAGGCATCACGATCCAGTACGAGATGTGCTATACCAATATCCTGCAGGTTCTGGACCTTTCCGGAATTCCGCTGCACAGCACGGACCGGGCCGAAGAGGATCCGATTGTGATCGGCGGAGGCCCCTGTGTTTTTAATCCGGAACCCATCGCCGACTATTTTGATCTTTTTTATATCGGAGAAGGAGAGATCCAGTACCGCAGGCTGCTCGACCTCTATGAAGAGAATAAGGCTTCCGGCGGAAGCCGTCTGGATTTTCTTCGCGCAGCAGCCGGTATTCCCGGAATTTATGTTCCGCGTTTCTATGAAGCAGAATATAAGGAAGATGGAACCCTGGAATCCTTCCGGCCTTTGGAAGACGGAATCCCTGCCGTTATCCAAAGACAGATGGTCGCTGATTTCGACAGCGTCACTTATCCCGACGCACCGGTCGTTCCCTATATCAAAGCCACACAGGATCGGGTCGTTCTGGAAATCCAGCGCGGCTGCATCCGCGGCTGCCGTTTCTGCCAGGCAGGCATGATTTACCGCCCCTTGCGGGAAAAGAGGCTGGAACGGCTGAAAAAGCAGGCAAAAACCATGCTTGCTTCAACCGGTTATGAAGAGATTTCTCTTAGTTCTTTATCGACCAGCGATTATACGGACCTCAAGGATCTGATCGATTATCTGATCGAGATCTGTCAGGAACAGAAGGTCAACATTTCTCTTCCGTCTCTTCGAATTGATAACTTTGCCCTGGACGTTATGTCTAAAGTGCAGGATGTTAAGAAAAGCAGCCTGACATTCGCACCGGAAGCCGGAACGCAGAGGATGCGCGACGTCATAAACAAAGGAATCACAGAAGAAGATATCATGAAAGGCGCCGAGCAGGCTTTTCTGGGGGGATGGAATAAGGTTAAGCTTTACTTCATGCTGGGTCTTCCTACCGAAACGGAAGAAGATGTGGTCGGTATTGCCGAGCTTTCCGAACGGATTGCCGAGCTTTATTACGATACAGTTCCCAAGGAAGAGAGAAAAGGCCGCGTACAGATCACCGGCAGCGGCGCTTTCTTTGTACCTAAGCCTTTTACGCCTTTCCAGTGGGCTGCCATGGACAAGCCGGACGATTATCTGGAAAAAGCTCACAAGGTCAAGGATGCTGTCCGCGCCCAGTTAAATCAGAAGAGCATTAAATTTAACTATCATGACGCGGGCACCTCCATTCTGGAAGGAATGTTCGCAAGAGGTGACAGAAGAGTGGGAAGGGCTCTGGAAGCTGCCTACAAGGCAGGCTCCCTATTCGATTCCTGGACAGAATTTTTCAAAAAGGAAATCTGGGAAAAAGCTCTTGCGGATACCGGAATTGACCCTTATTTCTATACAGCCAGGGAGCGCTCTCTTGACGAACTTCTGCCCTGGGAGTTTATTGACGCAGGAGTAAGCCGTAACTTCCTGGAGCGTGAATGGAAACAGGCAAAGGAAGGTCGTGTCACACGCAACTGCCGTCAGCAGTGTTCCGGCTGCGGAATGATGAAGGAAAACTGCGGCATCTGCATCAGCCACAAGGCTTCCTGAAATCCTAGGGATTGAGAAAACCATGAGAATTCGCTTTAAATTTACAAAAACAGGCTGCATGAAGTTCATCGGTCACCTGGACGTCATGCGTTATTTTCAGAAGGCGATCCGCCGGGCAGATCTGCCGGTCGTATATTCCGAAGGCTTCAGCCCTCATATGCTGATGTCGTTTGCTTCGCCTCTTGGCGTAGGCAAAACCAGTTTAGGAGAATATTTCGATCTGGATATATCAGAGGGAACAGTCATAGATCCGGCTGAAGCTGCCGCAAGGCTGCAGGCCCAGATGGCAGACGGCATAACGGTCGTCAGTGCCGTTGAAGTTTCTATGAAAAAAGCTGATAAATGCATGTCTCAGGTAGCAGCTGCAGATTATACGGTCCGTTTCCGCGAGGGAAAACTGAACCTGCCGGATCACCTTCTTGAGCTGGCAGCCGCCTTTACCCGTCAGCCTTCGATTGAAATCATGCGCAAGACAAAAACCAGTGAAAAGATTACGGATATCAGGCCCTGGATCTATTCTTTTGAATTGGAAGAAGGACTTGTTTTTTCCATGAAACTGGCAGCCGGCAGCATACATAACCTGAAGCCTGAACTAGTCATGGATGCGTTCGCAGCCTTTTCCGGATTCACGATTCCTGCTTATACGCTCATGATCCAGCGTGAGGAAGTCTATGGAGAAAATTCTGATGGAAATCTGATCCCTCTATCCGGATTTGCCATTAAATAAGTAATACGATAAAGGGACCGCATGATTACGGATTGTATGACATGGGAATTCCTGAGAAAGCGTTATCCGGCAGGTACAGCTCCTGCGTATGCGCTTTCTGTCGCATTTATATTTATTTTGAGAAGAAGTGCTGCAAGATTGAATTTATTTAAGAAGCAAAAACAGAATAGTAATCCGACTTCATCATTTGAGAACGAAGGCACAAATGCAGAAGGAAGCATGTCTGCATCACAGATGCCTTCTTCCTATCCCTTAGATTACCGGGAAATCATGTATTCCCGGCCTTACAGCATTGGGAAAAGGCAGAAGAGAAAGAAAATGGGACGGCTGAATGCCCTTTCCGTTACCCTTTTTTTCCTTGTTATGATGGCTCTCTTCCTCACTGTGGGCTCGCTGATCCAGTATTTTCTGGGCATGGCAGGACTTGCCCTTACGGAAGTCATGTTCCTTGTATGTTCTCTGGCTTTTGTAAAAATCATGGGCGCCGACTTTCGGGAAGTTTTTCCCATTCGAAAGCCGAAATGGATCGGATTGGCGGGCGTACTGACAATATGGGCAGGCTCTTTTCTGGCTTCTGATATCCTGTCCGTTATTCTGATGATGCTGGCGCCGGATGAATTGAGCGAGATGTCGGATTCCATGATGGGAACATTTGGAACCACGCCTCCTTTCGTTACCTTCCTGATCGTTGCCTGCCTCCCGCCTGTCTGTGAAGAGGCCATGCACAGAGGCGTGATTCAGACCGGTATTCGAAATTCTGTAAAAAACAAATGGATGCTTGTGCTGATCATGGGCGCTTTTTTTGCCCTGTATCACATTTATCCGATCCGCTATCTGACGATCGGATTTCTGGGTTGTGTTCTGTCGTATATTCTGGCAGAAAGCGGAAATATGGTTTATTCCAGCTTCTTCCACTTCGTTCAGAATGGATCAGCCCTGCTGTTTTCCGCTATTGCGGAAAAAATAGCAGATCCTGAAATTTTCGACGGGTTAGCAGAAACGGCAGCCGATTCCACTTTGCTCGGCAGTTCCCTTGCCATTTACGGGCCGCCTGCCATCCTGCTTCTTTATGCGGGGGCTTATCTTCTGAAAAGAGCGGAAGCGCCTGTAAGGCCTTCTTTCCTGCCAAAGGGGAAAGAAAAAAAGACTCTGGCCCTGCTCATTGGCTCATGCGGAGGCCTTTTTGCTGCCGGTGTTCTGATTGCTGCTATCAGCATGTTTTTTAAATAAGAAATGTACACCTGACAGAATGGCAATATAGAAGTTTTAAAAGAAAGTTTTATGAGGTGACACATTATGAACCGTATTGCAGTTGTAACCGATACCAACAGCGGTCTGTCTCAGGAGGAGGCAAAGGAGCTGGGCATTTATCTTCTGCCTATGAGCTTTCTCATCAATGGAAAGCAGTATTATGAAGGGATTGACATCACGCCCGAGGAATTTTTTGCCAAGCTGGACGATCCCAATACACTGGTATCTACCTCTCAGCCGGCACCTGCAGAAGTAACAGACCTCTGGGATAAGGTCCTCAAGGAATATGATTCGCTGATTTACATCCCCATGTCCAGCGGCCTGTCCAATTCCTGCCAGACAGCTATGATGCTGGCAGAGGACTATGAAGGAAGGGTAGAAGTCGTCAACAACCAGCGTATCTCCGTCACCCAGGTCCAGTCCTGCAAGGACGCCCTGGCTATGGCGAAAAGCGGAAACTATACAGCAAAGGGCATTCGGGAATACCTTGAGAAGACGAAATTTGATTCGTCTATCTACATCATGGTAGATACCCTCAAATATCTGAAAAAAGGCGGACGTATTACTGCTGCTGCAGCTCTGATCGGTACCGTTCTGAACCTGAAGCCGGTCCTGCAGATCCAGGGTGAGAAGCTGGATGCTTTTGCAAAATGCAGAGGAGCAAAAGCGGCAAAAAAAGCCATGCTGAAGGCAATCAAGAGTGATATGAACGGCAGATTTGCCTCCTGGGTTAAAGCAGGCGAGGCCAGGATTGCCATCTCTTATAACTATTACAAGGATGCATCTATCATTGATGAATGGAAGGCTGAAGTAGAAAAGGCGTTCCCGGGCTATGAAGTTTATGCCGCGCCGCTTTCTCTTGATATTTCCTGTCATATCGGACCCGGAAGCCTGGCTGTAACTGTTTCCAGAGCATTTACGGAATAAAGCGGTTAGATAATCATAAAGACAGAGAAAGCTGTCTTTGCCTGCATGTAAGCAGGTTAAAATGCTGAATAACATAATACGTAAAAAATATTCTTTACAAGAGAAGAAAGATATCTTAAATGAGCAGACCTAAGAACAGAAGAGGGGGCTTTAATATCGGTCTTCTGATGTTCGGCGCCATTTTTGCCTACCTGATCATCACCTTCTTCATCTATGCAACAACGAAACATGTAACGACTTATGTCGTAAAAAGCGGAACCATTTCAGATAATGAGACGATTTCTGCCCTGATCCTCAGAGACGAGAAAGTCGTTCGCTCAACCGGAAGCGGTTATATCAACTACTTCATTGCGGACAGTGAAAAAACATCCAACGGTGAGGAAGTCTGCAGCGTTGAGCCACAGGCTACTGCTGAGGGCGGCGTCATGGACGAGGATACACTTGCTGTTCTGAGAAAGGAAAGTGCGGATTTCCAGACGTCCTACCGGCCATCTGATTACCAGTCCGTTTATGACTATACATACGACATGGAAACGGAAATCCTCAAGTCAGGAAATGGAACGCCTGAAAATGCCAGAGGCGATATCTATACCTCTGATGACGACGGAATTGTTGTCTATTCCTACGACGGCGGAGAGGACCTTACCGATGATACCCTGACGGACGATGCATTCCAGGCATCAAATTATCAGAGAACGCTTCTTCAGAAAAACGCGACTGTTTCGAACGGACAGCCTGTATACCGTCTGGTTACCAGCGAGGATTGGGAGATTGTTTTTCCGGTTTCGGAAACCCAGTACAAAAAGCTGTCCGACCGGACCTCAATCAAGGTACGCTTTGATAAGGACCGCAATACGGAAACCGGCATGCTTTCCTTCCTGGGAAGCGCAGGAAGCCGTTATGCTAAAATTTCATTTGCAAGCGGCGTAATCCGTTATATAAATGACCGCGTTGTAAACGTCGAGCTGATGCTCAGTTCCAGCCACGGATTGAAAATTCCTACCACGTCAATCGTGCAGAAAGAGTTCTTCGTTATACCGACGGATTTCGGCGCAGTAGATCAGGAAACGCTGCTGACCGGGTTTAACGTCGAAAAAGAAGACGGAACGACAGAATACGTATCCCCGGATATCTATTATGATTCTTCTCTGGATGCTGTTTACAGTGACAGCGATGAGGACATAAGAACCTACTATTATGTAGATAAAGAGGATTTTCCTGCCGGAACAATCGTGGTCAACCCGAATACCAATCAGACCTATGAGGTCGGCGAGACCGGAACGCTGGACGGCGTTTATACTACAAACCGGGGTTATGCTGTTTTTCGAAGGATCAATATCCTGCAGCAGAATACGGACTATACCCTGGTCCAGCCGAATGCGTCCTATAGTATCAACCAGTATGATTATATCGTTCAGGACGCGCGGAATGTTTCAGAAAAGGAAATTGTGCTGACAGATAAGTAATGCTTTTTTAAGACATTTCAGGTTGACAGACCGATGAAAAAATTTAATAATATTTCTGATATGGTTCTGTAAAAGGAATCAGTAAATTCTTAGGGAGAGTATTTTAACATGGCTATTTTTGATAAGTTTCTGAGCGCCATCCGCCTCAATGATGACTACGATGAGGATGACGAAGATTTTTATGATGACGAAGAAGACGATTTCGAAGATGAGGAAGACTTCGAAGAACCAAAGCCGAAGAAGAGCAGCCGTTTTACCAGCCGCATGAGCCATAAGAACGAGCCTGCCAGGGAAATGCCCAAAGCGGATCATGAAGAAAAAGCTACAGCCGGATACCGTCAGGTAAAACCGGTCAAAAGCACTTCAAAGATCACTCCGATCAAGAGAAAATCTGCGGCTTCCGGTCAGATGGAAGTTTGTGTGATCAAGCCTACTAAGGTAGAAGATTACCGTGAGATAGCAGATACCCTGCTTGCCGGATGTACTGTTATTCTGAATCTGGAGGGTCTGGACGTAGAACTGGCTCAGCGTATCATCGATTTTTCATCCGGCTCCTGCTATGCCATCAACGGCAGCCTGCAGAAGGTATCCAGTTATATCTTCACCCTGACTCCGGATGGTGTAGAAATCAGCGGCGATATTCAGGATATTCTGGGCACAGCATCCAATAACACGACCATGCGCAATTCTTTCTGAAGAAGGCGTGAGAACAAGATCGATGTATTTTCAAGGGATGAACAAATTCCTCGTGGAATTTTTTCATCCCTTTTATGTTTTAACCGGGATGCTTTTACTTGAAATAAGGGAAAAGGCATGTGTACTTTCCGGTCCCGGTACGTTTTCACGCGCCGCTTACGAAATAACTGACCGGGCACTGCCTGAAGAAAGGATAAGATGAGGCACTGCCTGAAGAAAGGATAAGATGAAAAAATTCAGGGTAAAGGATCTGGGGAAGTCGCCGGATCTGTCTTATGATATTGTCTGGGACGATTCTTTTGATCGGCTTCCGGCTTGTCTTGCCGAAGCAGAATTAAAGCCCGGCAAAATCTGCATTATTACAGACAGTAATGTGGGACCGCTCTATGAAGAAGCTTTAAGAAAAGTGCTGGAAACAGCAGGCTTCTCTGTTTTTACCCATATTTTTCCTGCCGGAGAAGAGCAGAAAAACTATCAGACAATGAACGGTATGTATCGTTTCCTCATTGAAAACGGATTTGACCGCAAGGATATGCTGGTCGCGCTGGGAGGCGGCGTTACCGGGGATATGACCGGTTTCTGCGCTGCAACTTATCTGCGCGGCATAGCTTATATCCAGGTGCCTACGACTCTGCTTGCTCAGGTGGATTCCAGCGTCGGCGGCAAAACAGCTATTGACTTCGACTGCTATAAGAATATGATCGGCGCATTTTACCAGCCACGCCTGGTTTATATGAACATCAGCACGCTAAAGACGCTGCCGGACGACCAGTTTGCTTCAGGAATGGGAGAAGTGATCAAGACGGGTCTCTTACGGGATAAAACTCTTTTCTGCCGGATTGAAGAACACAAAGAAGAAATCCGTACGCAAGAACCCTCAGCACTCATTTCTGTCATAAGGGAATGCTGCAGAAACAAGGCGGAAGTCGTAGAAGAGGATCCCACCGAAAAAGGAGTCCGCGCAACGCTGAATCTTGGCCATACCCTGGGGCATGCTATTGAGAAATGCATGAACTTTTCCATGACCCACGGAGCCTGTGTGGGCGTCGGCACCATAGCTGCAGCTTATCTTTCGGAGAGAAGAGGCCTGATTACGGAAAACGACCTTGCACGCATTGAAGCACTCGAAACTTATTTTGACATCCCTTCCAGGGTGACCGGAATTAAGCCGGAAGATGTGGTAAAAACAACGCGTTCCGACAAAAAAATGGAAAAGGGAAAAATTAAGTTTATTTTGCTGGAGGACCTCGGAAGAGCAGTTATTGACCGGACGGTTACGGAAGAAGAAATGCTGGAAGCCTGCAAGTATGTTATAAACTGACCCGGGAGTCATGGACTAGCTTGGGGCTGTCACAGGCTGACCTAAGGATATCAGTCATTGACTGCTCAGGGGTGGGAAAAGCCCCCCTCGCAGGATTCATGTATTTTCGAAATTTTATTAAATCAGGATTCTATCAAGTATACATAAATATATTATGAAAACGAACAAATATAAACGTTGTTTTATTAGCCTTATTATCATTGCAATCCTTGTTGCTTTTGATCAGTTTACAAAGCATCTGGCAGTATCCCGCCTCATGGTCCGGGGACCGGTCGTGCTGATCCGGGGCGTTCTGGAACTGCGCTACCTTGAAAATATCGGCGCCGCCTTCAGCATGCTGCTGGGAAAGCGGACATTTCTCCTTACACTGACTGTGGTATTTCTGATTGCTGCGTTCTGGTTTTTTATACACATTCCGGATGAAAAGCATTTCCGCCCGCTGTCCTATACGATCATTGTTCTGATCGCGGGAGCTTTGGGAAATATGATCGACCGCATCGCGAACGGTTATGTCGTCGATTTTATCTATTTTTCTCTTATAGATTTCCCGATTTTCAATGTCGCGGATATCTATGTGACTTTGTCCGTAATCGCTCTTATCATTGAGATTTTATTTTTTTACAAAGAAGAAGATTTGCGCAGGATTTTTCCAGCAAAGCAAAAAAAGTAAAACCGGATATTTCTCCGTAAAACAAACGAAGGAACGCAAGGACGGAAAAGACACTTTATGAATGCAACGAAAAATTTTTCCCCTGTACTGAAGGAAGAGCCGGAGGAAGAAGAAACCTTATCTTATGCTGTTGATGCAGAATCTGCAGGACTGCGGGCTGACCGTTTCCTTTCTGCTATGAATCCGGAAGAATCCAGGACCTATATTCAGAAATTGATCAAAGATGGGAATGCTTCCATTGACGGCAGGACCATCAAAGCAAATCGGATTTTGAAAGAAGGAGAGGAGGTTGTTTTTTTTCTTCCTCTTCCACAGGAACTGTCGATAGAGCCTGAGAATATTCCTCTGGAAATTCTCTATGAAGACGATGACCTGCTGGTAGTGAATAAACCCAAAGAAATGGTAGTGCACCCTGCCCCCGGCCATACCAAAGGGACCCTTGTAAATGCCCTTTTGTATCACTGCAGGGGCTCTTTATCCGGCATCAACGGCGTTCTTCGACCGGGAATCGTCCATCGCATCGATAAAGACACGACCGGAGCCCTGCTTGTCTGCAAGACAGATACCGCTCACAGGGTACTGGCAGAGAGGCTTGCCGTCCATGATATCACCCGCCGTTACCGTGCAATCGTCATTGGAAATATCAAAGAAGACCGGATGACGATTGAAGGAAATATCGGCCGCGATCCGAAAGACCGGAAGAAGATGGCAATCGTCCCGGAAGGAAAGGGCAAACCCGCCGTAACCCACGTCCGTGTTCTGGAAAGGCTGAAGGGTTTTACCTATATCGAGTGCACGCTGGAAACCGGCCGCACCCATCAGATCCGCGTCCACATGGCTTCCGTCGGCCATCCTGTCCTGGGTGATCCCCTTTATGGTCCAAGAAAAAGTCCGGTCTCAGGTTTAATAGGGCAGACCCTTCATGCTATGGTGCTTGGCTTTGTTCACCCAATCAGTGGAGAATACATGGAATTCTCTGCACCTCTTCCCGAATACTTCTCAAAGTTACTGGAAAAATACAAATTATCGTAAAATATTCACACACTTCCCGGCGATTTTATGTTATTATTTAGTTGACTTAACGAAACTCTTTACAGTCTTCCGACAAAAAAGCGTTTCGAGGATCGGAACTTATTTATAGATAAACCATTTTTATAAGTTTTTAACGGGAGGAGTCTTTATGAATACGATCATTACCATCGGCAGAGAGTTCGGAAGCGGCGGTCATACCATCGGAAAAAAACTGGCAGACGATCTGGGAATTCCTTATTATGATAAAGAGCTTCTGGACCGGGCAGCCAAGGACAGCGGGCTTGCCAAGACCATCTTTGAAAATCAGGATGAGAAGCCCACTTCAAGCTTCCTGTATTCTCTGGTCATGGATACCTATTCCTTTGGCTATTCGTCCAATATGATGAACGACATGCCCTTGAACCAGAAGGTCTTCCTTGCTCAGTTCAACAGCATTAAGAAGCTGGCAGAAGAGGGACCCTGCGTTATTGTCGGACGCTGCGCAGATTATGCCCTGGAAGACGATCCCAGACTCCTCAGTGTCTTTATCCATGCGGATATGGATACGAGAGTACGCAGGATTTGCAATCTCTACGACCTGTCCGATAACCGGGCCAGAGACCGGATCCGCAAGAACGACAAGAGCCGTTCCAGCTATTATAACTACTATACCAGCAAGGATTGGGGCGCTGCGGACAGCTATGACGTAACCATTGATTCCGGTATTTTCGGAATCGACGGAACGGTGGAAATCCTCAAGCAGCTGATTGCTGCCAAAGAAGCCGGTCCGAAGAAACCAATTACAGATGTGAAAGCAAAGGAATAATCCTGCGAACTTTCAAAAAAGAACGAAAATGCGGAACAATGCAAGGAAAGACGTTCCGTCTTTTTGCCGATAACTTTTCTTATTAAGGCAAAGTTCTGTAAAAATATTTAAAAATCTCAACAGAATATTAAATTTGACAATTATTTGTTCCTGAACTATACTTCGTATGAAGTGCAAAGGGGCACGTCGGTAAAAGCCGTCGTGTCCCTTTTTTTGTGTTTCTTTGGAAATTCTGCGGCATCAGAAAGGAGAAAAAATATGTTAGGCTGTATTCTGCTTTATGTCGGTATGGTCCTCATCAGCAATGGGCTGGCCAATCTTCAGAAAATTGATGATAAGTCTATGGTGGTTATGAATCTTTTTACCGGCGGATTGAGTCTGATCCTCAATATTGTTGCTCTGTCCTGGGGCATCATTTCCGACAAGCCTGCGGACTGGTTCTATGCCAGCGCTACCGGGCTTCTGTTCGCATTCACTTATCTCTATTCCGCGATCAATACCATTTTTAATTTTGACTGGCGTCTCTATGGCTGGTTCAGCCTTTTCGTTGCCATCAATTCCATCCCGGCAGGAGCTCTTTGCTTTGCCGGTTACGGCGGCAATGCAATTTATGGTCTCATCTGGTGGGCATGGGGTCTTCTGTGGCTGACCGGATTTTTGTCCAACAATCTGCACATGAACATTGGAAAATTCTCCGGCTGGCTGTCCGTAATAGAAGGAATCGTAACAGCATGGATTCCCGGCTTTCTCATGCTGGTCAATCTCTGGCCGCAATGATGTCTCTTATTAATTCCATATATGGATTAAAGACCGCCGTTTTTTCATAACGGTTGAATGGCTGCCGCTTTTTTAAATTTGTTTTTGGATAAATAGCTGCCGCTATTAATTGGTGCAAAAAAGTTAAAACTCTGAGATTTCTATTTACATGTTGTAAAGGAGGCTAAAAATGCAGCTGACAGAAAAGGAGCAGGAAAAACTGATGATCAGCCTTGCCGGCATGATCGCGCAGCAGAGAAAAGAAAAGGGTATCAAGCTGAACCATCCGGAAAGCATAGCACTGATCACGAGCTATCTTCTGGAAGGAGCCAGAGCAGGCAAGACCGTAGCCGAACTTATGGACGAGGGAGCCCATATTCTGACAAGAGAGGATGTCATGGAAGGTATTCCGGAAATGATTCCCATGATCCAGGTTGAGGCAACCTTTGTAGACGGAACGAAGCTGATCACGATCCACGATCCGATTCGCTGAAAATCAGAAAGGAGAAACAGATATGATTCCCGGTGAAAATATTTTATCGAAAGAAAAAGTTCCTTATAACGCGGACAAAGAAGCAATCTCTCTTAAAGTAAAAAATGCCGGAGACCGCCCGGTACAGGTCGGTTCGCATTTCCACTTCTATGAAGCGAATGAAGAAGGCCTTCAGTTTGACCGCGAAAAGGCCTATGGCAAGCGCCTGGATATCCCGGCAGGCACGGCAGTTCGTTTTGAGCCCGGCGAAGAGAAGACCGTACGTCTAATAGATTACGGCGGCAAGAGAAGAGTATACGGCTTTAATAACAAGGTAAACGGCTGGCTTGACAAGGATAAGAGAGCATAAGAAAGGGGAAAATAATCATGAGCATTGAAATGGATCATTTACAGTATGCGCAGATGTTCGGACCCACGACAGGCGACAGTGTACGTCTGGGCGATACAAACCTCTTCGCATGCATAGAAAAGGACCTGACTTCACACGGAGATGAATGCAAGTTCGGCGGCGGCAAGGTTCTCCGTGACGGCATGGGCGTGAATGCGACCCAGACGCGCGAGAATAATCCCATGGTTGCGGATACCATTATCTCAGGCGCCATCATTATCGATTATACCGGCGTCTATAAAGCAGATATTGGCATTCGGGACGGCAAGATCCTGGCCATTGGCAAAGGCGGAAATCCCGACCTTATGGACAATGTCGATTTCGTTGTCGGTGCCAGCACGGAAGCAATTTCCGGAGAAGGCATGATCGTAACGGCAGGCGGTATTGACCTGCACGTTCATTATCTTTCTCCCTATCTGACCCATGCAGCTCTGGACAATGGCATCACGACCCTGTTCGGCGGCGGCACAGGTCCTGCAGACGGATCCAATTCGGCAACGACGACCCCCGGAAAATTTCATATCCACCGCATGCTGCAGGCTGTCGACGGCGAGCCTCTGAATTTCGGTTTCCTTGCCAAGGGTGCCGGTGCCACGCCTGAGACAATTGCCGAGCAGATTGAAGCAGGTGCTGCAGGCATCAAGACGCATGAAGACTGGGGAGCAACAGCTGCCGGTATTGACAACTCTCTGAAAGCAGCAGACAAATATGACGTACAGTACGCCGTTCATACGGACTCCCTCAACGAGGGCGGTTTCGTCGAAAATACGATCAATGCCTTCAACGGCAGGACCGTTCATACCTTCCATACAGAAGGAGCGGGCGGCGGCCATGCCCCGGATATCATGGTTACGGCAGGTCTGGCTAATGTCCTTCCTTCTTCGACCAATCCTACAGACCCCTATACCAGGAATGTAATCGACGAGCTGTTCGACATGACCATGGTATGCCATAACCTGGATCCCAAGGTTCCTGAGGACGTAGCCTTCGCGGAATCCCGTGTCCGCAAGCAGACCGTCGCGGCGGAAGACGTTCTCCATGATATGGGTGCTTTAAGCGTCATGACTTCCGATGCTATGGCCATGGGCCGTGTCGGTGAAGTCGCCATGCGCTGCTGGCAGCTGGCCGATAAGATGAAGCTGCAGAGAGGCCCCCTGGAAGGCGATACGGAATATAATGACAACAACCGTATCAAGAGATATGTTGCTAAATATACCATTAATCCGGCTATCGTCAACGGCATGTCCGATTACATCGGTTCCGTAGAGCCCGGCAAATACGCTGATCTGGTTATCTGGGAGCCCAAGATGTTCGGAGCCAAGCCCAAAATGGTCCTGAAGTGCGGCATGATCACCTACGGCGTCATGGGCGACGCTTCTTCCTCTCTTCCTACTCCGGAGCCCCGCTTCATGCGTGACCTTTACGGCGCGAAGGGAAAAGCAGTCGGCGCGACCAATATCACCTTTGTTTCCACCTATGCTTATGAGCATGGCATCAAAGAGGAACTTGGACTTGAGAAAATCGTTCTTCCGGTGCACAATACCAGGAACATTACCAAACGTGATCTGAAGCTCAACAGTTATTGTCCTTCTACGATCAAGATTGATCCGCAGTCCTTCGTTGTTACCATTGACGGAGAAGAAATCACCTGCGATCCGGTTGATACCATCTCTCTGGCACAGAGGTATTATTTCTTCTAAAATTTTTTGAGTGCATAAAAGGGCAGATGCCGTTCACGTCTTTTCATAGACTTAAGGTATCTGCTCCTTTCTGCAATGGGATGCAAAGAGAAAGGAATTGGAAAAAACATGATACTGACTGAAGTTTATCGAAATGTAGATGATATACCGGATTTGGATTCTTATCATATCGAGACGGCGGAAGTCCGCAGCGACGATCTCATGAAATCCATTCTGCGGGTCACTTCAGACCATGACAATGATTATGGAATACGCTTAGAGGATGAATCGCAGGAGCTCGAAAACGGAACGGCATTCCTTGTGGGCGACCATCGCCTGCTTGTCCTTTCCGTGATATCCGATCAGGTGATTGTGATCACGCCCCATGATATCGACCAGATGGGCATCCTCGCCCATATGCTGGGCAATCTTCATAAGCCGGTTCAGGTAAAGGATGGCAAGATCACGCTGCTTTACGATAAAGTCGTAGCAGATACGCTGGATGCGAAGTCTGTTGTCTATCGGATTGAAAAACAGCAGCTGGACCACCCTATGGAATATATCAATCTTGCTCACACACACAGCCACGGACATGAACATTCCCACGATCAAGAATATCCCCATGATCACGAACATCCCCATGATCACGAACATTCCCATGATCACGAACATTCTCATGATCACGAACATTCCCATGATCATGAACATCCCCATGAATATTCACATGGACAAGAACATGAACAGAAACAGGAAGATGGAGCACAGCAATGAGCAAACCCATGAACAGTAACGCCTCGCTCCTGAGGCGGATGGAAGTTTTTCAAATCTGCGACTCCACCTTTCCCATAGGTACCTTCAATCATTCCTTTGGCATGGAGAACTACCTGAGGGATAACAGAATCCGGAAAGCACCGGATTTCAAAGTATGGCTTTCCAATTATTATCGCTCCCAGTTTCGGTATGGAGAAGGTCTCCTGACCATTCTCTCCTGGCGCGCGCAAGAAGAGGGCAATCCTGAAAAAATCGCTGCTTATGACGATTTACTGACCCGTTCCACGCTTGCTTTGGAAACGAGGAACGGTACCAAACTGATTGCGAAGCAGATGCTGATCCTTGTAAAGAAAATTCATGGAGACAGCATTCCGTTTTTAACGGACTATGAGGAAGCTGTAAAGGCAGGAAAAGCATTTGGAAATCCGGCAGCGGTTTTTGCTATTTTTGCCCATGCGAGCGGAATGACAGAAGAAGAAACCTTCCTCATGTATGGATACAGCGTTGCTTCTACGCTCGTACAGAACGCGGTCCGTTCTGTTCCATTGGGGCAGAGGGAAGGCCAGCTCATCCTGAAGGATGTAATCGATCTTCTTGGAGATTTGTATGAGCAGACCTGTGTTCTTGAACCGGATGTGCTTGGAGCCAACGCTCCGGGACTGGAACTGGCGCAGATCTGCCATGAGACTCAGGAAGCAAGATTATTTATGTCATAGTGAATTTTCCCTTTTTACAGCTTGTCTATACAGATGTATACGCAAGATAATAATACAGAATGTATGCGCAAAGCAGTGAAACAGCATGGCAAGATCGTTATACGGACTGTAAATAAGATAGACCTGCTGTTTTTTTGCTTCGGATTATAATGATTTATGGATGGAGGTTTCCGGATTATGAAAAGAGCAGTAAGAATCGGAGTCGGCGGTCCTGTCGGTTCCGGAAAAACACAGCTGATCGAACGTCTGACCCGTTATATGAATGAGGATTATAAAATCGGGGTCATCACAAACGATATTTATACAAAATGGGACGCGGAATATATGGTCAAAAACTCTGTCCTGGACGAAGACCATATTATCGGTGTTGAGACAGGTGGATGTCCTCATACAGCCATTCGTGAAGACGCTTCCATGAACATGGCGGCGGTCGAGGAACTGGAAGAACGCTTCCATCACGAGCTGGACCTGATTTTTATCGAAAGCGGCGGTGATAATCTGGCAGCAACCTTCAGCCCGGAGCTTGTCGATTTCTCTATCTACATCATAGATGTGGCAGAAGGGGAAAAAATCCCCCGCAAAGCCGGACAGGGCATGATCAAGTCTGATCTGTTTATCATCAATAAGATTGATCTGGCTCCTTACGTAGGCGCTAATCTGGAAAGAATGAAGGAAGATTCCGAAAAATTCCGCGGAAGGGGAGCCTTCTACTTCACAAACCTGAAGACAGACGAGGGACTTGAAAATGTAATTAACTGGATCAAAAAAGACTGCCTGCTGGAGGATCTGGAAGAGTGAAGGAGACATACAGCGGGGTTATAGAGCTTTCTTTTAAGAAGCAGAAAGACCGTACGATTGCTGACCGGACCTACCGTCGGGGAAATTCCAGAATCTCAGCAAATATCCCGATTGCGGGGGAAACACCCTGTTATTTCCTGATTTCCACAGGAGGCGGTTTCGTCGAAGGTGAAAACTATCTGCAGACGATCCATCTTGGACCGGATACCCACGCAATTCTTACGACCCAGACCCCCAATTATATCTATAAGTGCGTGCACGGGAATACGACCCGCCAGAAAATGGTTCTGTCAGCAGAAGACCGCTCAATCCTGGAATTCTATATTGATGAGACGATTCCTTACCAAAATGCCATTTATCAGCAGGATACGGAGATTGAGCTTGGGCAGGGCACGCGCCTGATTCTGACTGACGGTCTCTCATCCGGATGGTCTCCGGACGGAGCACCCTTTACCTATGGGAGAATCGGCCAGCATATCCGTATAAAAAAGAATGGAAAACTCCTCTATAACGATTATCTTCTGGTTGATCCAAGAACGGAAAACATGGAGGAACTGGGATTTTTCGAAGGCATGAGCTGCTTTCATTCCGCCGCAATCCTAGACGACAGCATCGATAAAGGCATGATCTCGTCCATGAGAGCCGTTCTTGACGCGCTCGATACGCCTGCACGATATGGAATCTCACTTCTGGAAGAAGGAGGAGCCGCCTTAAGGATTCTGGGACCCGATCCGGACGCAAACCATAAAGTTATGTGGACCTGGATCAGCTTCTATCGGGAACAGATACTCGGTTTTCCCCATATCAACCTGCGCAAGAGCGGAAGAGCAGAAGGCTATTAATCAGAAAAAGGGACGGCGGCAAAAAGGGACAGGCGCTTTATGCTGCCTGTCCCTTTTTGCATATGTTACATAATATATTTATGTAACCTTTAATGCTGCTAGGAAAAGCGGACGCATCATCCGCCTGTTTATGGATGATGCGTCCGCTTTTCTTTTCGCAGTCTACTAACAAGAATGGCAGCCGGGCTCCTTATTCTTCTTTCTTGTTCCCCTTCCTTCGGGATTCCAAATTGTTTTCCGGGCTGCTATCCGGATCATTATGCTTTTCTGTTTCTTCAGATGATTCTGCATCCTCCCGCAAACGCACCATACGGGCTGCCTGGCGGCGTCTGCTGTCTGCCATGGCTGCATAATGGGTTCTGGTCGTATTGACGTCTTTATGGCCCAATACGTCCGCTACAAGATAAATATCACCGGACTCCCGATAGAGATTTGTACCGAATGTAGAACGAAGCTTATGGGGCGTAATATGCTTGGTCGTAGTGCGCTGGGCATATTTCTTTACCATATTCTCGACAGTTTTTACACCAATCCTCTTACGCTGAGAAGAGTAGAAGAGTGCGTGTTCGTGGCCGGGCTTTGGTATGATCTCATTCCGATCTTCCAGATAAGCCTTCAGGGCATCAGCGACCTCTTCTCCGAAATATACGAAAGCCTCATTTCCTCCCTTGCGGAAAACCTTAATGGAGTTTGTATGAAAATCAACGTCCTCGATATCCAGGCCTACACATTCAGACACACGGATTCCGGTTCCCAGAAGCATGGTCATAATGGCAAAATCGCGGGATTTTGTTTTTTCATAGTAAGCCCGCTGGTGAGAATTCATATCTTCGCCGGCTGATTCCACATAGTCCAGCAGGCGTGCAACCTCATCCGGCTCAAGCCGGATAATTTCCTTCTGATGCAGCTTGGGCATATCGACCTTTACCGTAGGATTATTGGAAATATCTCCCTGCTTGTAAAAATAAGCATAGAAGGACCTGAGGCTGGAAAGCTTCTGCTTTATCCCTTTCTCACCATTTGTCACATAAGTATTTATATCGGAAGCGTCAGCGGACGGCGGCGTATATGCCTTCAAAAACTCGATATATTCGACGATATCATTGGGTGTGACCCTCTCCAGATCAGACAGTTCGAAATCCGTCAATGCATAGTCCTTGTAAAGCGGATTGCTCTGCTTCAGAAATTCGAAGAAAATACGGATACAGTATGCATATCTGATCCTTGTATTTGTGGAAGTTTTCATATCTTCCGCACGAAAATAATTCTTGGCAAATTCAGGAAGCGTAGACAGAACTTCCCTTAATTTAATCGTATTCCTTACATCCCTCTGCTCGTGGTAGGGAACCCTTTTGTCTGCCATGTGTTAATGTTTCAGCCCCTTTTTTCTTTAAAAACTTCATCCTTTATACTCTCCGAAACCGTAATGAGGCGAAACACGCTTCGCGCGTTCCGTTCGTTATTGTGGCGTTCGCCGAGTGGGTATGTGAACATACCCGTTCGGCTCACTGCGCGTAAAAACAGTGCTCAGGAAGCCCTTCATTCCTCCCGAAACACCTTTTTTCGCTCTGTTCCGGCTGGTTTCTGCCGGTTTTTTCCCCTCTTCAGAGCGAAAATGATAACGATTTTGGTTCCTTATGTATCTATCATATCCATAATATTTCGCTTATTCAAGATAGAAAATCAGTTTTTCTTTATATTTTTTTTAGAAATTTATGGTAACCAAATGATAATAAAATGATATTATGGTGACAATATGGATAAGACAATATTCATATCGATATATTATGAGAATTTGTGAGATTTGAAAAAGATCAAATATGGTGCTAATATGATATTATTGAATCACGGAATATCAGACGGTTAAATATCGAAACCGGCGGTCAAAGAATAGAACTGCAGCCAAAAAAAGACCAGCCCGGTATCGTCTAAAGCAGAGGATTTTTGTATGATGACATTAGAGGAAATGCAGCGGAAAAAGGAAGAAATGGGCTTCAGTTATACCGATATAGCCAGACGCTCCGGCGTACCGCTTGCAACCGTTCAGAAGGTTCTGTCCGGCATTACAAAGAGTCCCCGCTACCGGACACGCATGGATCTGGAACGCGTTTTCTGCGGCAGAGACGAGCTGTCTGCTGCTCAAAATCCTTCTGAAGAAATTTCCCTTTCAGAATATCCTGCCGGGGGAAGCGTGTCTGCCGGCATTCCGTCTGCAGAATTTAACAGAATAATTTCTGAAGAAGCGACGGATCAGTTCAAGAGCAGAAATACTGCCGGACAGAGCAGAGTAGTCATGAGGGCTATGATAAAAGCCCTGTCCATAGCTCTTGGCAGCCAGTCTGAGCCTCAAAAAAAGAATAAGAATGCCCCGGAAGCTCGTGATGATACAGCAACTGTCCCGGTGAATAACAGCATGCGTACAGAGCGAATCGCAGGCGTTGACTTCTATGAAGAAACCTCTGATGTAGTGCATCAGGCTTATCGCTTTGCTTTTGCTTCTGCTATTCGTGAAATAATTCACAATTTTGACCCGACTTATGCGGTCATGATCGGACCTGTTGACCTTGCACTGGACCGGAATATGGAAACGGTCGTACGACCGGACGTATTTCTTCTGCATGGCAAGGAACAGATAAAGGAACAGCGGATTGAAGGGGTTCCGGAGTTTATTTTGGAAGTGCTGTCCGAAGAGTCACGCCTGAAGGATCTGTCTTTAAAATACCTGGCCTATCTCTATGCCGGCGTACAGGAATACTGGTGCCTGGATCCGTCAGGAAAAACAGTGACGGTTTATGATCTGGACGCAATCAGAGACACCGTCCTTACGAAAAAAGAACTTCCTGACGATTCAGAAAAAAACGGGAAGAAAGTCTATCGTTTTGATCAGCAGATTCCACTTCAGATCAGCAGCGGACATTGTGTGCTTGATCTGAAGGAAATAACGGAAGAACTGAGCTTTACGGCCCAGGAATCGAATTGAGGCTATAAAAAAGACCAGGTAAATCAAATACCCGGTCAAATGAGGTCAATTTTGGACATAACTATTCGAAAAACCTGCGTTTACCGAATAGTTACATTTCACTTCATCTATTCTTTTACTCTTATTCCGCTCCAAGTTCTTCTTCCGGAACCAGCTTTCCATCACGCCAGATTCTCTCCAGATCATAGAAAAGCCTGTTTTCTTCATCAAAAATATGGATAACAATATCGCCGTAATCCATGAGGATCCAGTTCGCATTATGATACCCTTCTGTATTTTTTGCGGAAATTCCCTGCCTGCCGAGTGCTTCGTCGGCAGCGTCAGCAAGCGCCTGTACCTGAGAACGGTTTGTTCCCGAGGCAATGATAAAGTAATCTGCAAGCGTCGAAATATCGGAAATATCGATGATCTTGACGTCTACTGCTTTATGGTCATTCATTGCGTCCACTGCAATTTTGGCCATCTGTCTGGAATCAGGCATGTGTTTTATCCTTTCTTATGTAAAAATTAATAGGATGCTGTGTGTCAAAGTATAGTGCCGGATTGTTCCGAGTCATTTTCCGGAATCCGGTTCTTTCACCTTAAAAAGCGGACGGTTCAGTCTTCGCTGGAGAACATTCTGTCGTAATAAGCATAAGCCCTCATAGTCATTTCATCCATAGCGTCCGGCTTTTCTGAAAGATAATCAACCGAATCTTTTAAAATCCGGTACATGCACCGGTCAATATCCCGGAAGGCTAGCTTTCTGACTTCATACAAATTCGGGGCCTTGTCCCGGTTGGGTTCTATATAATCCGCGATATATATGATTTTTTCCAGGAGCGTCATTTCGGGCTTTCCTGTCGTATGCCAGTTAATGGCATCCAGGACGTCAGGATCTGTAACGTTATAGCGTTTTCTTGCGATGTACGGTCCTAATTTTGCATGGAGCAAAGCGGTATGGCTGAGTTCAAACGGGGTTACCGGAATGTGCTGCTCGCTGCAGATTTCGATTTTCTTGTCATTGGGTATGCACTTTGCGCAATCGTGCAGGAGTCCTGCGGCTCTCGCCTTGTCCATATCCGCGTCGTAACGCATTGCCAATGCACATGCGGTATAAGTGACACCCAATGTATGACGGTACCGATCTGAAGTCAGTTCCTCTTTCAGCTTCTCTTCTATCGCTTTCCAGTCGTATTTCTGCTTATTTGCCATATTCCGCCTTTTCCCTTCGTTCTATTAAACATTCTGCAGATTGAATGGATTCTGATGGGGTTATTTCCTGTAATAAAATGGATCCGGGCCAAGTTCAAAAGCTCTTTATACTGAATTTTATCAATAAACGGGCTCTGCTCCTTCTTCATCCGCGTGCAGGTATAAACCATTTTCCTGAATATAGTCCATTACTTCGTCTCTTACATAATAACGGATGGACTCTCCTTCCCGCACCATCTTTCTCAAATGCTTGGAAGATATGTCCAGGTTGGGCGTATCGAGTTTGAGAAAATCGCCTCGGAAACGCTTTTTCTGGGTTTCAAGCAGACGGTCAAACTCTTCCGGGGGCATCTGGTTTCGTGTTGCGGCTACGATATGGCACTGGTCCGCTATTTTCTGCGGCTCCATCCACTCATGAAAATCCTGAAGCGAATCGGCTCCGATAATGAAATAATAGTCATTTTCCGGATATGCCGTACGAAGCTTCTGCAGAGTCTTATAGGTATAAGTATATCCTTGATCGTTCATCTCAACCAGAGACAGGCGAAAATTAGGGTTAGAGCGAATAGCCAGCTGCACCATGCGGATACGCTGTTCGTCTGTTGCACGTCCAAGCCGTTCTTTTTTGTGAGGTGGATTTCCGGCAGGCATAAAATAGATCTGGTCCAGATGAAATTGTCTGAGAGCAGCTTCCCCCAGAATCAGATGCCCAATATGGATGGGGTCAAACGTGCCGCCCATGATGCCGGCTTTCATTCTTTCTCTTCTTTCTTTGCTCCGAAAAAGATTCTCCTCTTTTTCGGGTCATTGTTCTGTTTATAGAGAACAATTTTTCTGCCTATAATCTGAACAATCTGAGATTTTGTTCTGCCCGCAAGGGTATCCGCAAGCTCTCTGGGATCATCAAAGCAGTTCTGCAGGATGCTGATTTTGACCAGTTCCCTGGATTCCAGGGCTTCTCGGACTGCTTCCGTGAATTCCGGCGTAATGCCGTCCTTGCCAATCTGGTGGGTAGCCTTTTCCTTCATAGCAAGGCTTTTTAAGTAAGCTCTTTCTTTACTTGTCATTCTTGTTTTTGTTCCTTTTTCTATCAAAAATATGTATAAAAGCCTTCTTCAATAATAACATGTCTGTACAGAGGATTCTGCTTTATTTGTAGTATTCAAAAGAGTGTCCATACATCCGTATGGTATCGCCCTCTTCAACTCCGGCATCTTCCAGGTCTTTTAAAATACCGGACTCTGCGAGGAATTTCTGGAAGAAAGCAAATCCTTTCTCAGAATCCAGATTGGTATAGCCAAGCATCTTCTCGATCTTGGGGCCTTCTACGATAAAGGTGTGAGTCTGTTCCTGATCCTTTACAACTGTGTAAGGAAGATTATCAGTCGGGATATCTGTTTCCGGATCAAATTCCTGTTCAAAAACACGCGTGTTCCTGGGCATGGCATCCAGCTGTTTCTGAACATAATACAGCAGTTCTTTCACGCCCTGGCCTGTCACGGCAGATATCGGGAATACTTCTATTCCTTTCGGGCTGAATTCTTTCCGCAGCCTTTCTATCGGGTCTTCCGCGCCTTCATCTTTTGCAATAGCGTCAATCTTGTTGGCAGCGATAACCTGCGGGCATTCTGCCAGGTCCTGCTTATACTTTCCAAGTTCCGCATTGATCTTATAGATATCCTCAATCGGATCCCGTCCCTCAGTGGATGCCGCGTCGACCAGATGGATGATCATTCTCGTTCTCTCAATATGACGCAGAAATTCGATCCCCAGGCCTGCCCCTTCTGCAGCACCTTCAATCAGTCCAGGAATATCAGCGATCACAAATCCGCCTGCGCCTTCCAGATCAACGACGCCTAAGTTCGGAACAAGCGTTGTGAAATGATAATTGGCGATCTTAGGCTGGGCGTTGCTGACTCTGGACAGCAGGGTAGATTTTCCCACATTGGGGAAGCCTACCAGGGCCACGTCGGCAATCAGCTTGAGCTCCAGACGGATTTCCAGTTCTCTGGAAGGCTGGCCCGGCTGAGCATACTGGGGCACCTGCATCGTTGCGGTCGCATAGTTCATATTGCCTTTTCCGCCTCGTCCGCCCTTCAGGATTACCTGACGCCTGTTATCCCCGGACATGTCCGCAATAACCTTGCCGGAAGCATTTTCGTAAATAACCGTCCCCTCCGGAACTTTTAATATAACGTCCTGACCGTTCTTTCCATGGCAGCGCTTTTTACCGCCCTCTTCGCCGTCTGTCGCGCGAAACTTTCTGTGATGACGAAATGCGGCAAGAGTATTAAGCCCGTCATCTATTTCGAAAATAACGCTTCCGCCATTGCCGCCGTTCCCGCCGTCCGGTCCGCCGGCAGCTACGAATTTTTCTCTTCGAAAACTGACATGTCCGTCGCCGCCCTTTCCGGATTGGATTACGATCAGCGCATGATCTGCAAACATAAATTTTTCTCCTCAAAACGAAAGGGCCGTCACAATGCGTGCCGGCCCTTCCAAAATAGCAGTACCTGCCTTGCGGCAGTACTTTATTTACAGATTACTCGTTAACGACAGAAACCTGCTTTTTGTCTCTTCCAAGTCTGGAGAAACGTACGATTCCGTCAGTAAGAGCGTACAGGGTATCATCCTTTCCCTTGCCTACGTTCAGGCCCGGATGGATATGAGTTCCACGCTGTCTGTACAGGATGTTGCCTGCTTTTACAAACTGTCCGTCCGCTCTCTTGGCGCCAAGCCTCTTAGACTCAGAGTCACGGCCGTTCTTAGTAGATCCTACACCTTTTTTATGTGCAAAAAACTGAAGATTCAGGTTCATCATCGGTTTAAGCCTCCTTATAAATTACATCTATGTATTTGCTGTATGGTTCTGTGTCTTCCAGAGTATTCATCCCCAGCGCCAGTGATGAAAGCAGCAGGTCGCATTTCTCAGACGGCTTGCCGTCGACTTTTAATGAAATCCGCGCGTTTCTCTGATCCTGGTCCAGAGTGAATTTATCCTCTGTAAAGCTTTCAATAGAATTGACGGTATTCGTTACGAGCATGCTGGCAGCTGCGCATACGATATCCTCACCGGGATCTGCATAGCCTGCGTGATCGTAAACCTCAAAGCCGGTAAAGGTTCCGTCTTTTCTTCTGAAAAAAGCTGCTTTAATCATCCGTTGATCTTAGTGATCTTCACCTCGGTGAACTGCTGTCTGTGGCCGTTCTTCTTATGATATCCGGTCTTGGGTTTATACTTGTAAACGATGACCTTGCGGGCTTTGCCATTTCCAATGACCTTAGCTTCTACGGTCGCATCCTTTACCTCTTCGCCTGCTTTGATGGTCTCATCATTGCGAACTGCAAGAACCCGGTCGAAGGTAACGTTCTCTCCTTCTTCGACTCCAAGCTTCTCTACGCGGATGATATCACCTTCGGCTACTTTATACTGCTTTCCACCTGTTGCGATAATTGCGTACATATATTTTCCTCCAAGTACGTTCCGCCAGATTCGGCATCTGTCCTGTTTTCGGGCAGCATTTACAAAGCCCTTCTGTGCGGCATACTCAGTTATTCTGCCACTTGAGGGATTATTTGTCAAGAGAAAAAACGAGACAGACAGGCGATTTTCCAGAAGAAAACCGGACTGTCTGTCTCAGCTTAAACATTTATCTATTTATTACGTCCGGTAATTGCAGGATCAAAGGCTAACGGCAATTTTGTCATATAAGGAAGGATCAAGCTCTTCTTTATCTGCAGATACGCTCAGGACGAAATCAACCTTGAACAGTTTGCTGATATTCTCAAGTTCCGCAACCGTCTTCGCAATGTCCTCATGCTTATCTTCAAGGACAGCAAGCTTCAGGAAAGAGTCCAGATACATCTGCTCCAGATCATGATCCTGGGAAATGATGCCGCTGACGAATCCGATAAACTGCTCGCTGTTCTCAACCGGGAAGGCGGAAACGTCGATGAGACGGATCTTATTATTTAATTCATACATATGCTTGGAACTCTTATCCAGGTATACGATATTTCCATTTGTCTCTTTAATCGCGCTGTTTACTTTATCCAGAAGCTGTTTTGTCTTGCCCTTACCTTTTTTTCCTACAATAAGCTGAACCATATAGCAGTGCCCTCCTTATAGTATTATGACTAAAAGTCTAATATTTATGTTTCAATTATAGTGCACATTGTCTGAAATGACAAGGATAAAAACGCTGACTGTCAGTATGTTTGATGATGCAGCTCAGCCATTGTACTGTCAGTTTTTCTTACCTTCCGGAATTCTGATAAGAACAGCCGGAATTCTTCTTAATCCTGCGGAATCCGTTTCAGAAGGCTTGTCATATCCTGGTAGAGAAGCTCATGGTCCCCGGCTCCCATTACGATTGCCGCATAAGGAACTCCTTTACTGTTCTGAAGCAGAAGGGACAGGCATGCTCCTGCCTGCTCTGTCGTGCCGGTTTTACTCTGAAGAATGGCAAGGCCTTCCGGCAGCTGACGGAGGCCGCTCAGATATTCATCCGTCGCATAGAGAATGAAAGACGCCGCCTGCCCGGAAGCTGTGGTATATTCCACTACGTACTGCGGCATCTGACTGATTTCATTGAGCTCCGGATATTCATTCTGAATCGTATTCATGATCAGATACATATCATAAAGCGTCGTATAATGATTATCATCATGCAGACCGGTCGGATTCACGTAATGCGTTCCGGTCATGCCGATTCTCTGTGCTTCTTTATTCATCTGATCGACAAACGCATCTACAGAACCGGAAACTGTCCTTGCAAGGGCAAGAGCAGCATCATTTCCGGAATATACAAGTGTAATATGAAGCAGCTTGTCCACCGTTAAGGAATCGCCTGCCTGCAGACCGCTCGCCTGGGCCCCCTCTGTAAGGTCCAGATCTTCTGACTGAATTGTTACCATCTGATCCATATCGCCGTATTTTTTTACGCAATAGGCGGTCATAAGCTTGGTCAGGCTGGCCGGATAAGCCTGTTCAAAAATACCGGTGGCCAGAAGCGGCTCTTTTGTTTCCAGATTAAAGAGCAGCATATGCTCATTATTACCGGTAAGCGTAACACTGTCGCGGTTAACATTATTATCGGAAACTACGAGTTTATCCGCATAGGATTCCTTTGTTTCCAGAATGAACGGATCGTAATCGTCCGCAGCTTCTGCCGCAGGCACCTGATAATCAAGCGGCGTATCATAATCTCTGGAAATTTTGATATAGAGATATACTGACAGACAGGACAGACAGGCTATTACGAGGATTATTAGGACAAGGATCAGGCGGATCCTGCTTTTTCTTTCAGTCTTCTTTTTCCTTCCGGTTTTTCGCGGCTTTGGTACGTTATTCTCCTCCGGAAGAGTCCGGCCCGATTTATCAATATCGGCCTGCGATGAACTTCTTGGTGTCAATTTCTTTCTCCTTAAGATTCACTATAAGGTCTTCTTTTTTCTGCTGAAGCCCGACGTTAAGGACAAATCCCATACCAATAAAGAGGCTGACAAGGGAGGTCAGTCCATAGCTGACGAAAGGAAGCGGCGTGCCGGTATTGGGGAACAGACCGGTCGCAACGGAAATATTAATAATACTCTGTACCGCAATCAGCGAGCCCATGCCAACGCCAATCAGCTTTCCTGCCGTATCCTTTGCTTTCTGCCCGACTCTCATGCATTCCGCAGTAATCGCGCCAAGAAGGAAAATGATCAGAAGGCAGCCCCGGAATCCAAGCTCCTCTCCCGCTACTGCGAAAATGAAATCATTCTGGGCTTCCGCAACGAAGTTTCCTTTACTGACAGAATTTACGTCACTGTTATTCAGCCCTTTCCCGTTCAGCTGACCGGAACCGATTGCCATGATCGAGTTCTCCTGCTGCATGCGCGACTCCGTATAGTCCGTATCTTCCTCTGTGTTTTCCAGATCTTCATCGGAAGTATCTACACTGAGGAAGGACATGATCCTCTGCTTCTGGTAATCCTGTATGATAGGCAAGTCCGTCTGAATGATCAGGAACAGAGCGGAAAAAATAACGACAAAGCCTACAAGCAGAATGATTCCTATTTTTTTATAGGAAAGACCTGCAGCAAAGAGCATGGCAAAAAAGATCATAATGATAGTGATCGTATTTTTCAGGTCAGGCTGGCGGGCGATCATGGCCAGCGGCACGGCCAGCAGCAATACAGATTTTATCATTTCCTTCCAGCTGCTGATCGTGTCCTGATGGTTCATAAAATAATTAGCGAAAAACAGGATAATAATAACTTTTGCAAGCTCGGTCGGCTGAAACTGCAGTCCTCCGATTTCAATCCATCGCGCTGCGCCATGGCTGGAAACTCCGGTGATCAGAACTGCTGCCAGAAGTATCAGGATCAGTCCATACAGGATCCTGGACATATGCAGAATCCAGCTGTAATCAATCAGGGAAAGAATGACCATGATAACAAAACCCATGATAACACCGGCCATCTGTCTTGATTGCAGGGAAGGATCCGCCGACCCGACCAGAAGGATTCCTATAATACTGATTGCAGCAAGAAGTATGACCAGAATAAAGTCATAGTCCCGCAGTCTGTAAATCTTTAACATAAAATTCTATTGCCTCATTTTTGCTTGACGCTTAGTCCGAACTTTCCTGTGTAACCATGCCATCGACATTAGCCTGGCCGGTGAGGGTTTCACTGTCATCCTTCAGCCGGTAAACGTAATCCAGCATGTCGCGCGCGGTCAGGCAGGCATTTTTTGAGCCGTGCCCAAAGGCAATTCGAACTGTAAAGGCGATTTTAGTTCCCTTATAATCACTGAAGCCCAGAACAATGGAATGACTGGGCCGCTCTTCTGATTCCTGAGCTGTACCGGTCTTTCCATAAAGGGTAAACGGAAGGTCCGTGAAGATATCGCCTTCTTCCTCCATAGCGCCTTCCATGCCCTGCCAGATATCGTTCCAGACAAGAGAACTGAAATCGGTATCCTTAATCGTCTCTGATGTAAATTCCTTCATGACTGCCCCGCTGGAATCCGTTACCTTATCAATCAGGGTCAGATTATTGACAATTCCTTTTGTCGCAAGGACAGATGCGTAGCGTGCAAGCTGACTTGTTGTATAAGTATGCGTTCCCTGACCAATGGAAGACGGAATCGGAAGGCTGTCGGTTACATGCGGTTTTGATTCCGCCATTTGGATTCCCGTACTCTTATCCAGTCCGAATTTTGAAGCATAATCTATGATTGTTGACAGCGAAAGGCCCGCATCATAGGTTCCGGATGCATTTTTTTCACCCAGACGGTAACCGACCGTACAGAAGAAAACATTGCAGGAATGAGCAAGTCCGGTAATTACGTTCATGGACCCATGTCCGGTAAGCAGCCAGCAGTTCAGCTGGTCTCCTTCATCCAGGAAATCCCTTCCGAATTTACCATCACAGTACACTTCCGTATCATTATCGATAACGCCTTCTGTGATGCCTGCCGCCACCATTACCGGCTTAAAAGTAGATCCGGGAGCAGTCAGCTGCTGCGTTGCCTTGTTATAGAAAGGCGACGATTTATCGATGGTCAGCTTGTAATAATAATCGGTATCCAGCGTATTGGCCAGACGGTTATTGTCATAACCGGGATAACTTACACATGCTTTTACTACTCCGGTATCCGGGTCTGTAATAACCATAGAGCCGGAGCAGGGATCAACAGCGCACATGGCAGGAGTCAGCTCCAGTGAAGTGATCTTGGAGTAAACGAGGTCATAAGAAGAAATACCGCCGGAAATAAACTGGCTGTACTGACCGTCGTTTTTGTCCAGAACGCCCTGGTCATACAGGACCGTCAGTATATTTGCCGGAGAGATGACATCGTCCATCAGCATATACTCATAAATGATTTTCTGGAACGAAGTATAATTCAGAATGTGGTTTTGAATATAATCTGCGATGTTCTGATAAATTTCATCCGCTGTTACGTATTCCTGATCATCTGAAAAAGCGGACAGATTGATCCAGCCTTCATTGCATGCGTAATGAAGAAATTCTCCCAGAGAAATGCTTCCGTCTGTCGTATAAGCCTGATAGGTTTCATCATTGACGTCTATCTTGTCCCGGTTCAGGATGCCCTCCTGATTGAGGAGGAAATCACTGTATATATAATTGACATAGGCTTTCTGTTCATCCGTCAGGTCGTTATAGGCAGTACCGGATGGGTCAGCCAGGGAATCTCCGATCCACTGCAGCACTTCTGTACTTCTGCTCTCGAAAGCAGAACGAATGGCTTTTTCCGTATCCGAAGCATCCTCTGCTGTAAAGTGGCTGATATCAATAACGCCGTTGGAAATCATATGACGATATACGTCATAAACCGGGATGTATACCGTATCATGATAATTCTGGCCGGTACGGTCAATTTCTTTTGCGTCGACCAGATAGGTAAGGACAATTCCGGCAATCCTTTGTTCGAGAATCTGATAGCAGGCGTTCTGCAGATCTTTATCTATGGTAAGATGTACATCGTTTCCCTGGACCGGTTCTACCAGGGATTCTTTATTTTCTTCCAGTACGCGGCCAAGGTTATTTACGATAACTTCCTCGGAGCCGTCCGTACCCTGAAGCGTAGTCTCCATGTACTGCTCAATGCCGGCTTTTCCGATGACAGAATTGCTGTTATATTTGCTGTTCTGTTTCTGCAGGTCCTTAAGCTCATCACTGGATGGTCTTCCGGTATAGCCGAGAATCGGCGCCATCGATTCCGAATCGTCATAGACACGGATATAATCCTCGCTGATGCCCACGCCTTCCATGGTATCCTTATTCTCCGAAACCGCGGCAACCGTTTCATCCGTAGCATTTTCCGCGACAGTAACAGCCATATAGCGCTGGTAGCTGATCAGCCTCAGCTGATAGCGAACAATGACGATATCCAGCTTATCCTGGTTTGACAGATCCGTGGGGAGTCCTGCTTTTGCAAGTTCTTCAACTGTATAAGGTTTATCTTCATTTACGAGAGCAAATCCCTTGGCGGACTCCAGATCCTCCATGATCTGAGCCGGATCGGCTGTTTTTTCCTCTTCCGACATTTCGTCTACTGTCTGATAGCCGTAAACATCGGCACGGAAACGGTTGATCGTCGTCTGATTATCCGTATCAAACGCAAAAAGGCCGTTCTCATCCAGAATGATATGAAAATCGTGCGTCGGCGTGCTTCCGGTATTCCGTATCATCTTGATCAGCCGGTAGATTTCTCCGTTCAGGGTGAGGTTTTTCTCTCTTGTAGTATCGTAAGTTCCGGAGTCCTCAATGGTAATGGAATTCGAAAGCTTGTTGTATGCAAGAAGATTTCCGTTGCAGTCATATATATTTCCGCGGGTCGACTTCAGAGTTTTTGTGCGGGTCGTCTTGATCGTGAAGTTATCCGCATAATCTTTTCCATGTATGATCTGCAGGTCAAAAAGGCGGGCAATAATGACAGCTCCCATGACCGCAAAAAGGACCAGTAGAATTCCGGCTCTCTCGGCAAAAATATTTTTTATAACTTTTTTTATCTTCTTAACCATGGTGAATGTCTGTCTTCCATCTCCCGGGCGGAAATTTTCTGATTCAGGAAATAATAAATCTTATAAAAAAGGATAGTAAAAACGACTGTGGCAATAAATTCCGGCAGAATCGTATAACGAAAATAGGAACCGAAAGCAAATCTGCCCCTGAGCGCAAACTCTGCCGCATAAAAAACCAGATTATAGCAGAGGTCCGCGATTCCAGCCGTCAGCATCGGAATCTTAACGTCTCTGTCAAAAAAGACCTTGTAAAGGTTTCCGCTGATATAGCCCAGGTACATATAGATCAGAGCAGTTAATCCAAATGTGTTGCCATAAAAAAGATCGCTTAAAATTCCGCACACAAATCCAATCAGAAGACCGCTCTTCTTACCCCGCATGAAACCGAATGAACAGACCAGGATGATCAGGAGATTCGGTGACGCAATAAAGGGAAGAAAACGAAGAAGGGACGTCTGAATGATAAAGGTGCAGAAGATGATCAGAAAAAGGCTGATATTCTTACGCATAGTTATTCTCCGCTGCCGTCGGATGCAGCTTCGTCTGCCGTTTGCTGCTTCTTCTGTGTGATGACCAGTACCTTGGAAATGGAACGGAAGTCAACTGCAGGAGATACTTTTCCGGTATTGGTCAGATGGTTGGTATCTTCCGTCAGTTCATCGATATAGCCGATCAAGATGCCCGGAAGATATTTATCACTGATGTTGGAAGTGACAAGTCTGGTGCCTTCTGATACATCATTATCCGCGTTAAGCTGGCTCAGAGACATTTTCCCTTCATCATACAGGGTAAGGTCGCCGGACACGATGCAGTTATTGGTTCCGGAGATCGTCATGGCGCTGACGCTGGATGAATCATCAATGATTGCCCTGACTGTTGCCCAGTTTCTTCCTGCATTCGTAACGATGCCGCAGAGGCCTCCATCTGCCAGAACGTTCATATCAACGTCAACCCCATCTGCGGTTCCGCGGTTAATGGTGAAACTCCTGTACCAATTGCCGGTCTCTTTGGCAATGACATCCGCTTCCACCTTGGGATAATCCGCATAAGTCTGATCAGTCTCGTAGAGCGTACGAAGCTGTTTCAGTTCGTTCTGCCCTTCTGTCAGCAGCGTATTCTGTTCTGTAAGATCTTTTACCTGTTCCTTTAGTTCTTTGTTCTCTTCAGAAAGCGTCTGTATGGTCCGGAAACTGCTGCCGGCTCCGGCAAGCACGGTTCCAATTTTATTGATGCCTGTCTGAATCGGAGTAAGGATCAGACCGGCTGTTTCTCTCACCGGCTGTATGGGGAGGATATTGGCAGATGTCAGTGTGATCAGGGCAATACAGATCATGGTCATGACCGCCAGGAGATGCCTGCTCCTGATATGAGAACTCTTTTCTTTCTTGTCCATTTTTACTCCCTTGCATGCTTACTTGGCGCTGACTGCCCAGTGTCTGAGCTCCGGCTTGTCAATCAGGTGCTTAAGTCCTGCCGCTATGCTCAGATCATAATAATCCGATACGTTGATTTTCATATCCAGACGTTCCGACAGAAACTGGCGCAATCCTTTCATTCTGGAGCTCCCGCCGGTGATGTAGATACCCTCAGACCGGATATTTTCCAGCACCTGAGGCGGTATTCTCTGAATAAACTGACTGAGATAGCCGATCAGAATATTCATGTCCCTGCTGACGGAAGCTTTCACGGTAGCGGACGTGATGACAGCTTCGGCAGGAAGACCGCTTGTCCCGTCGACTCCTCTTACTCTCTTCTCTTCTTTCATGTCAAAGGTCAGATGAGTAAGCTCGACTTTAAGATCTTCCGCTGTGCGTTTACTGACTGCAAGATTGTTGACGCGGCGGACGGCGGACCGGATTCCGTCATCCAGCTGATAGCCGCCCACCGGATAAACCCTGCTCATAATGACACGCTGATCGGCAAGAACGGAAGCCTCCGTGCTGTCAGCCCCTATATTGACGATCATTGCCCCGTTCGTGTGATGAATCGGAATACCGATTGCCATGGCATCCGCGATCGGTTTTTCAACCAGATAGACCCGGCTTTTTCTGAGCCTTCCCTGTCGCGCGATCGTATAATAGGACCTGCGGCCAATTTCTGTAAGCTCTGTAGGAATTGATAGATAAATAGTGGGTTTCAGGCCTGAAAAGGCAGTATCCGTCCTCAGGATGATATAAAGGACAGCCTCCATCAGATAGAGGTCGTCAATTCTGCCTCCGGTCATAGGGGACACGACACGCATCCCTTCCGGCGTACGGCCGGTCATGTCAAATGCTTCGTTGCCGACAGCAAATATCTCGTCCGTACCACGGATTGCAATGCGGTTTTTCTCTGTAATGAAACGGTCTTTTTTCCGTTCATAGATTTTTACTGTTTCGGTACCCATATCGATACCGTATATATTATCCAGCAGCATCTGCCTAAAATTCCTGTTAAAATATCCTGTTTCGTTGCTGTTTCTTACAGGCAGCCAAGCTCCTTCATGCTCACGAAGCAATGGTCGCCAATGATAATATGGTCAAGGATCGGTACACCCATCATCTCGCCGTCCTGTTTCAGGATCTCCGTCACCATCAGATCATTCTTACTGGGCGTCGGATCGCCGCTTGGATGATTATGCACCAGTACGAAGCTGACTGCATGCCAGGAAAAAATTTTCAGAAAAAGTTCTCTCGGCGATACCAGGGACTGGTTGACCGTTCCGATACTTAGCGTTTCCTCCCCCAGAAGATGGCTCTTGGTGTCAAGCATCATGCAGATAACCTGTTCTTCCTCTTCATGACGCAGCGTTTCCATATAATAATCGGCTATGGTTTCCGGTTTTGAAAATTCCAGTCCTCTCCTGCTGTTTCCTCTGGCAATTCGTTTCGAAAGCTCGCCTATTGCCTGAATCTGAATGGACTTGACCTTTCCTACTCCCGGCAGTTCTTTCAATTCTGCATCCGTCAGATGCAGAATGCCGGCCAGCCCACGGTCAAATTTGCACTGACACAGAATCTTCTGCGCCAGTTCGATGGAAGTGCATCCCCTGCTCCCCGTTCGCAGGATCACCGCCAGCAGCTCAGCATCAGAAAGGACCGAAGGACCGAACTGCATGCATTTTTCATAAGGTCTCTGGTCCTCCGGCAATTCCTTAACTCTTAACTTCTGTTCTTTCATAAGCCCTCCGTTCACACCTTTTGATGAACGACAGAGCCGACAAGTCACTCTCCATAATAGCACATTATGTCAGAAAGTGGTATGGTCCGGTTTACGGAATCTTATTCTATCAGAAAACACTATAACCAGGTTTACAGAATATTATTATGTAAAACAAATACTATTGCCCGGTTTACGGAATCTTTTTGCAATTGCTTCAGCCGTCTTCATGCCGTCCATTGCCGCGGATGTGATGCCGCCTGCATAACCTGCTCCTTCTCCCGCAGGATAAAGTCCCAGGATTGAGGACTGAAAGCTATCATCACGGACAATGCGGATAGGGGAAGACGTCCTGCTCTCTACGCCGGAAAGAAGAACATGATCCCCTGCAAAACCCTTGATCTTCCTATCAAAGGCACAGATTCCGGCATGAAGGTGCTCTGCAAGCTCTTCCGGGAAAATTCTTCTTACATTTGCAGCCCTGTACTTTCCTTTCATGCAGGGAAGAAAGGGACCAATGCTCCCTTGCCTGTCCAGGCAGAAATCTTCGAACCTCTGGACGGGAATGTCACCTTCGCCCAGTCGAAAAGCTGCCTTTTCCAGCTCCCTTTGAAAAAACATTCCGGATAATATTTCCGGTCTCCTGCCATCTGCATAGCCCGCAAAGTCTTTCGGTCCGACACTGACTACAATGGCGCTGTTCGCGTGGTCCGAATCTCTTCCGCTGTAGCTCATTCCATTTACGGCAAGCATTCCTTCTTCTGAGGAAGCATTTACAACGTAGCCTCCTGGACACATGCAGAAGGAATAGACTCCTCTTCCATCCGGAAAATTATGAGTCAGCTTGTAAGGAGCAGGTCCTAATTTATCACTTTCCTTTACGCCGTACTGGTCCAGATTGATCAGCTCCTGAGGATGCTCACAGCGCACGCCTACCGCAAAAGGCTTCTGCTCCATCAAAAGCGGCAGTTCAGTAAGCATTTCAAACGTATCTCTTGCGCTGTGACCGATTGCCAGGACCAGGACCTGCACCGGGATCTTTTCCTGGCAGCCGTTTTTCACGATCCGGATTCCGGTAACTTTTCCGTCCCGTACATCGATACCGGTCATCTTTGTATCAAAAAGGACCTGCCCGCCGTTCTCAAGGATCTTATTCCGGATGCTTTGTACTATTGAAACCAGAAGATCCGTTCCAAGGTGAGGCCTGGCATCGATCAGGATATCCTGCGGCGCTCCGTTCTCCGCAAATATTTCCAGCACCCTGCGGCTGCGGGCATACTTATCTTTCACGCCGGTGTTGAGCTTGCCGTCAGAAAAAGTTCCGGCTCCCCCTTCTCCGAACTGTACGTTGCATTCCGGATCCAGAATGCCTTCCTTCCAGAAACGGTCGACCTTTTCCCTTCTTTTGCGCGCTTCGCTTCCGCGTTCGATCAGCAGGGGCGCATAGCCATGCAGGGCAAGCTCATAAGCCGCAAAGAGACCTGCCGGCCCGCTTCCCACTACCACCGGAGGGATGCACAGCTCTTCCTCTCCGCTCTCCGGGAAAATATAAGGCTTCTCTTCATAAGGAACAATACCGGAAGGATGTTTTTTCTCCAGATAGGATGCCTGGTCGGATATCTTTGCGGAAACCGTATAGACATAGGAAAGGTCCGGTTTCTTCCGCGCGTCGATCGATCGCCGTACGATCTGATAGGAAAGCAGCCTGTTTTCCCGGATCCGCAGTTCGCGGCATATTCTTTTTTTCAGGTCTGCTTCCGTATGACTGACCGGAAGTTTCATCTGTGCAACCTTCAGCATAGTTTTCTCTTTCTGCATCACATGCTTAAGAATAATAAGTGCTTATTTTTAGGATACCGGCAGCAGCCAGAGCTGCCGTCGACCATGCCCACTGGAGATTATAGCCTCCGCAAGTTCCGTCGCTGTCAACGGCTTCTCCTGTGAAATACAGCCCGGGCACCTTTCTAGCTTCCATATCTTCCGTCAGCTCACGGGTCAGGATTCCCCCGGAGCAGACCTGTGCCATCTCAAAAGAAGCATCCGGCAGAATAACAACAGAGAAGTTTTTTATAAGATGAGCAATCGGGCTGCCACTTTTTGCCCGGTCCGCAAGGACGTCGATCAGTCTGTCGGGCAATAGGCCGATTAAAAGCTGCTTCTGCGAGCGCTCAGGAAAAGAAGCCTGTCTCTTATTCAGCTCCGACTGCAGATCTTTTTCATCGATATCCGGCAGGAAATCCATAACAGCAGCTGTTAACGCCCCTCTTTTGGCGCTTTCAAGCGCGTAGCGGCTGACCTGCATGACAGGAATGCCGGAGATGCCGCGGTCCGTAAGCTGAACTTCACCGGATTCCGATGCAATTTCCTTACCGTCCGACAGGATCTGTATGGATGCCTTCAGTCTGGTACCGCTCCATTTCCTTCCGTAATTTTCCTTTATCCTAAGAGGTACCAGAGCTGGCTCAAAAGCTTTGGTGTCTATGTCAAAGGAACGGGCAAACCGGACTGCATCCCCGGAAGAACCTCTCACCGCCGAAGCCGGACTGCCGCACGCCACGATCACGTTATCGCAGGTGTAATGCCAGCTTTCCGTAAAAACAGTGAATCCGTCCATATTCCTGTTTTTTTCGATACGGATAACCTTTTCCCTTGTCTTGATCTTTACCTTTTCTTCGGCAGCTTTCAGCATCAGAAGTTCCAGAACGGTCTTTGCCTGCCCTGTGATCGGATAAACCCAGCCGTCCCTGTCGAGGGTTGCCAGTCCTATGCCATGAAAAAAAGCTAACGTGTCATCAACAGTAAAACGATCCAGGACCCTGTTATTAAAGTCCGGATCTTCGCCGCGAAGATCGCCGGGCTTTCGTTTCCTGTTTGTCAGGTTGCACCGTCCGTTCCCGGTCGCGAGCAGTTTCCGCCCCGGATTTTCATTTGCCTCCAGGATCGTCACTTTGGCTCCGCCGTCCGCCAGAAGGATTCCTGCCATCAGGCCGGAAGCTCCGCCCCCGACGATCACCACATTTTTCACAGTCATAATTTTATGATTCCTGCTTCCATGAGCTTCTGCAGGCTCATCATGATGCCCAGTTTAGCCTGCGGCCAGGTCAGACCTCCCTGGAAATAAACAGTATAGGGCGGCTTGATCGGTCCGTCGGCAGAAAGTTCAATGGAAGACCCCTGAACAAAAGCGCCGGCTGCCATGATAACATCTGAATCATAGCCCGGCATAGGCCAAGGTTCCGGCGTAACGTAACTGTCTACAGGCGCAGCGGCCTGAATGCCCTGACAGAAGCTGATTACGCCTTCCGGCTTGCCGAATGTTACTGCCTGGATGATATCGTGACGCTGCTCCGTGGCGTTTGGTACACAGGAGAAGCCCAGCTTTTCATACAGATTCGCGGCAAAAACCGCTCCTTTCAGCGCCGAGGCCGTTACGGTAGGCGCCATATAGAATCCCTGATAGAACTGTGCGTTTACACCCAGCGTCGCTCCGACTTCCTTGCCGAGCCCCGGCGTAGTCAGGCGGTATGCGGCATTTTCTACGTATTCCTTTTTTCCTGCGATATAGCCTCCAATCGGCGCAAGCCCGCCTCCCGGGTTTTTGATCAGAGAACCAACCACCAGGTCCGCGCCGACGTCAGAAGGTTCGATACGCTCTACAAACTCGCCGTAGCAGTTATCGACCATACAGATGACATCCGGTTTTACGCTCTTCACAAAGCGGATCAGTTCCCCGATCTCGGGTACAGAGAAAGTAGGTCTGGTCAGATATCCCTTAGACCTTTGAATTTCAACTAATTTCGTTTTCTCATTGATGGCATTTCGAATGCCTTCGTAATCGAAACTGTTATCCTGAAGAAGATCAACCTGCCTGTAAGTAATTCCATACTCAGCAAGCGAGCCTCTTGATGGACGGATTCCGATTACCTCCTCCAAGGTATCATAGGGCTTGCCGACAGGAGACAGAAGTTCGTCGCCTGGCCTCAAATTACCTGCCAGCGCAATGCCAAGCGCATGGGTACCGCATGCAATCAGAGGACGCACAAGAGCATCTTCTGTGTGAAAAGCAGATGCGTATACCTTTTCCAGCGTTTCACGTCCCAGGTCGTTATAACCATATCCTGTAGAACCATATAGGCAGGCTTCACTTACGCGGTTCTCCTGCATTGCATGAATGACCTTGAGCTGATTATATTCTGCCGTCTCGTCAATTTTTTTGAACCTTTCCTGAAGAGATTCCGCAATCTCTTCGCAGAAAGAATAAACCTCCCCTTTTATGCCAAGACTTTCGTACATATCTTCCATCATATCCATGTTTTATACTCTCCTGACTAAACTTTTATGCACATCCTTTTGCGCCGCTTCGAGTATAAGTCGTTCGTCATGTTCGTATGCGTGCGCAAGGCCTTACTGCGTTCGGCTTTGCGCGCATACATCCGCGGCGAACCGGACTTACACAATAAATTATAAAAGCGGTCCGCCTTCACGCATGACATCAAGCATGAAGGTAAGAATCCGGTCCTCGTCAAAATCAAAATCTTCTTTGCTGATCCAGATGACGTCTTTTTCTCTTCGGAACCAGGTCAGCTGTCTTTTTGCAAAATGCCTGGTATCTTCCTTGATCTGTTCCACGGTCCGGTCCAGATCTGACCTTCCTGCAAAATAATCAAACCATTCCCGGTATCCGATCGCTTTCATAGAAGTAAGATCCGGCGCCAGATGCCTTTTCTTAATAAGGACCTCCGCTTCCTTTTCCAGTCCTTGTTCCATCATCTTATCCACGCGTCGGTTGATCCTGCTGTAAAGCTCCGCCCGGTCCTGATTCAGGACAAAATAATAGAAACGGAAGGGCGACCCCTTCTGCTGCTGTTCCTTATTATGCTCAGAAATGGGTTTCCCCGTCTCACGGAAAAACTCCAGTGCCCTGATCAGCCGCTTGCTGTTATTGGGGTGGATGATCGCAGCAGACTCCGGATCTGCTTCTTGTAATTCATCCCAGAGTTCCCTGCTTCTGCCCTGCCTTACCGCTTCTTCCAGTTCTGACCGGACAGACGTCTGACCGAGGCTATCCTCAAAATCAACGTCCCTTATCACTGCCTGGATATAGAAGCCGGTTCCGCCCGTCAGAATCGGGACATGCCCTCTGCCGAGTATATCCGTAACGGCACTTTTTGCAAGCCTTTGAAAGGAAAAAACGTCAAAATTTTGTTCCGGATCAAGAATATCGATCAGATGATGGGGTATTCCCTTCCGTTCATCTTCCCTGATCTTTGCCGTACCGATATCCATTCCTTTGTATACCTGCATGGAGTCAGCAGAAATAATCTCCCCGTTTACAGCCTTGGCCAGTTTCAGGGAAAGAGCCGTTTTTCCCACCGCAGTCGGTCCGGTGAGGATAATAAGAGGCGGCTTATTATGATTACACAATTCGTTTAAATTTTCTGTCCAGTTCATACCTGGTCATCCTTACAATCGTTGGTCTTCCATGCGGACAGTTATAGGGATTTTCCAGCGTAAGAAGTTCGCTGATCAAAGCATCTGCCTCCTGTACGGACATATGATTATTTCCCTTAACCGCGGCTTTGCAGCTCATGGATGCCAGCTTTTCTGTGATCACCCGGGGATCCGTACTGCCTGCGGCAGAAAGGCTGTCCAGAATTTCACGGAAGAGGCGGTCTGTCGCAATGCCGTACAGATTATCCGGTACAGCCATAATTTTGTATGATTTTCCTCCGAAGGATTCGATCTCAAAGCCAAGGCCGGTGAAGGCATTAAGATTGCCTTCCAGAAGAACTGCTTCTTCAGAGGTCAGTTCAACCACGATGGAGGGGTAGATCATCTGGGAGTTGATCTTCTTATCTCTGAAGTTTTTCATCATGCGCTCATACATTACCTTTTCATGAGCTGCATGCTGGTCAATGATATAGAGGCTGTCCGCGTATTCAATCAGCCAGTAGGTATCAAAAATCTGGCCGATCAGCTTGTGCATCATCTTTTTCTGCTGTGCTGCCGTCTCATCTTCGAAAATACTCTGCTGCTCCCCTTTGATAAAAGCAGGCGGTTTTTCCTCATTTTTCCTTGATTCCTCATTTTTCCTTGTTTCCGTATTTGGATCCTTATGGACGGAAAAATCAAATCCATGGCTTTCCTTAAGATCAGGAGAAATCCGCCTGCTTCCTGCGGAAGGATAGACATCCTGTTTTCTTCTGTTTGATACGGTATAGTTTCCGGATTCCTTCAAGGTATTCAGAAAGCCCTTCTCCCTGTCTACATTATAGGGAAGCGCATTGCTCCGGTCTCCCGCATGATCCTGTTCTTCCACATGGTCCCCATCTTCCGTCTGCGTTTCAGAAGGCTTCTGGCCGGAGGCTTCGTAAGTATCCCTCCTCTTTGTCTCGAAGGGTTCCGGAGCCTGGCTTTTGTAAACAGGAAGTTCCGGTCTTTCCGTATGGTTCCTCTCTTTTCCGGCAGATACGTCCGGAATTCTTTCCTTGCGGATAAGGGTATTCTGAACCGAAAGACAGATCTTCTGATACAGGTCCTCCTGATCTGCAAAGCGGACTTCCATCTTAGCCGGATGGACGTTGACGTCTACTAGTTCCGGGTTCATTTCCAGATACAGAAGCGTAAAGGGATATTTGTGCTGCATGAGAAAGCCATGATAGCCATCCTCAATTGCTTTCGCTATGACCGGACTTTTGATATAACGCCCGTTGACAAAATAATTTTCGAAGTTCCGGTTCCCTCTTGCAGCAATCGGATTGGCTATGAAGCCTGTGATCTTCAGATGTTCATAATCCGCCTGCACAGGAAGGAGTTCTTTTGTCAGCTCGCGTCCGAAAATCTGGTAGACGATCTCTTTTGTATTGCCATTTCCGCTGGTATAGAGCCGGTTTTTTCCATTCATGATGAACTTGAAAGAAATATCCGGATGAGAAAGCGCCAGTTCTTCTACATAAGCTCCGACCCTGCTGCCTTCTGCCTGTGGCGTCTTGAGAAATTTTGCTCTTGCAGGCGTATTGTAAAAAAGATCCCGGACGATAAAGGTCGTACCGGAAGGCGCCCCGATTTCTTCCATAATTTCTTCTTTTCCGCCGTTGATCACATAGCGGGATCCCATTAAAGCATCGGCTGTTTTTGTGATGCATTCTACACGTGCTACAGAAGAGATAGAAGAAAGTGCTTCACCCCGGAATCCTAAAGAAGCAATCTGGGTCAGGTCTTCCGCTTTACGGATTTTACTGGTTGCATGCCGCAGGAATGCTTTTCTGATCTGGTCCTTTGGAATACCTGCCCCATTATCCGTAATGCGGATCATGCTTGTCCCGCCATCTTTAATCTCAATGGTAACAGCTGAAGCATCTGCGTCGATTGCGTTTTCCGTAAGTTCCTTGACAACAGAAGCCGGTCTTTCAACAACCTCGCCCGCGGCAATCTGATCTATCGTATTTTCATCCAAAAGTTCAATCGTTCGCATATTTCCACCTGTTCTTCAGTTCATTCTGCAGATGATTGAGTTCATTGAGCGCATCCAGCGGCGTCATAGTCGTAAGGTCCAGGCCCTCGATTTCCTTGACAATCGAATCTGCATTGACCGTATCGAAGAGAGACATCTGCTGCAGATCTACAGCGTCATAATGCGGCCTGTCCGAAGGCTTCTGACCGGCAATGCCTTTTACGGTCTCGGTAATATCCGCTGCGGACAGCTGTTCGACCAGCTCTTTTGCCCGCTGCAGTACGATTTCAGGCAGTCCTGCCAGTCTCGCGACCTGGATTCCGTAGCTCTTATCCGCACCTCCGCGAATGATTTTTCTTAAAAAAACAATATCGTCGCCTTTCTCACGGACAGCAATGCAGTAATTCTTAACGCCGGATATTTTCCCTTCCAGCTCAGTAAGCTCATGGTAATGCGTGGCAAAAAGCGTTTTTGCCCCCAGCTTCTTTGTATCAGCAACATACTCTATGACAGCCCAGGCAATGGAAAGACCGTCAAAAGTCGAAGTTCCCCGCCCAATCTCATCCAGGATTAAAAGACTCCTGTTCGTCGCGCTGCGAAGGATATTGGCAACCTCACTCATTTCCACCATAAATGTGGACTGACCGCTTGCCAGATCATCGGACGCACCGACCCGGGTAAAAATCCGGTCTACGATCCCGATATTTGCTTTTTTTGCAGGTACAAAAGAGCCAATCTGAGCCATGAGGACAATGAGGGCCGTCTGTCTCATGTAGGTGGATTTTCCTGCCATATTAGGCCCTGTGATGACTGCCACCCGATTAATGTTCTGGTCCAGTTTTGTGTCGTTTGAGATAAAACTTCCGTCCGCGAGCATCGCTTCGATGACAGGATGTCGTCCTTCCTCTATGTCTATCTTTCCCTTTTCATTGAGCTCCGGCTTAACATAATGATTGTGGTCCGCAACATAGGCGAGGGAAGCAAAAACATCAGCAGCTGCGACAGCCTTTGCGCTCTTCTGGATCCGGTCGATATTATCAGCTATGGCTGTCCTGACCTGGGAAAAAAGCTCATACTCCAGGGTATTGAGGTGTTCTTCTGCGCCAAGGATCTTCTCCTGGACCTGGTTGAGGCGGTCCGTTGTATAGCGCTCGGCCCCCGCAAGGGTCTGCCTTCTTACATAGTAATCCGGAACCTTATCCTTAAAGGAATTCGTAACTTCGATGCAGTAGCCGAAAACTTTATTATATTTCACTCTTAAGTTCCGGATCCCGGTTTTTTCTTTCTCCTCTTCCTCCAGGTCCGCCAGCCATTTATGGCCGTCTTTTTGCGCAGAACGGTAGGAATCTACCATTTCATTATAGCCATCACGGATAATGCCGCCTTCCTTCTGCGCTAAAGGCGGGTCGTCTACGATCGCTTTGTCGATCAGATCATAGAGATCGCTCAGGGTATCCAGATCGTCTTTGACCCTCTGCAGCAGGGCAGAATCCGGCAGAGAATCCAGCAGCTGGTGAATAAAGGGAAGCATCTCCAGCGAAGACTTAAAAGCGATCAGGTCGCGGGGATTCGCGGAACCATACGTCACGCGGGACGACAGGCGCTCCATATCGTAAATAGGCTGAAGATATTCCCGGATCTCATCCCGGATCATAGGCTGCTCAGCAAGAGCCTGAACTGCAGAGAGCCGGTCTTCGATCGCATCTTTCTTAATCAGCGGCTGTTCGATAAACTCACGCAGCATGCGGGCACCCATGGCTGTTTTTGTCCTATCCAGCACCCCCAGAAGAGAACCTTTCTTTCTCTTCTCCCGCTGTGTCTCAAGCAATTCCAGATTGCGCCGCGTCGTATAATCCAGCATCATAAAAGTGCCGGAGAAATAGGGAGTAATGGTTCGCATCTGGTCCAGTTCTGTCATCTGGGTTTCCAGAAGATAATGGAAAAGCGCCCCTGCAGCTACTGTTCCATAGGGCAGTTCTTCCATGCCAAGTCCCTGAAGAGACTGCACATGGAACTGCTTTTTCAGGATATCCGCACATTCCCGGTCGTCATAATAACCGGAATCCATAGCAGAAACACTGATATGAAGGCGGTTTTTCAAGTCGTCCAGGTCCAGGCCGCTGATCATCAGGTTCTGATTGCAGATGATCTCGGCAGGTGAAAACTTCTGAATCTCATCCGACAGTTTCCGAATGGAATCTACTTCCGTCACCATGCACTGACCGGTCGTAATATCCGCGCTGCAGACGCCGAAATGGTCAGCCTCAGCGACGATGCTCATAATATAGTTATTCTTCGACTCATCCAGATCTTCCGGTGACAGAACCGTTCCGGGGGTCACGATCCGGACGACATCCCTTTTCACCATGCCCTTTGCGAGCTTGGGATCCTCCATCTGTTCGCAGATAGCAACCTTATGACCATTCTGGACCAGACGGGCAATATAGCTGTCCACAGCATGGAAAGGAACGCCGCACATAGGCGCCCGTTCCTCCAGACCGCAGTTTTTCCCTGTAAGAGTAAGTTCCAGTTCCTGAGACACCAGTTTGGCATCGTCAAAGAACATTTCGTAAAAATCTCCCAGCCGGTAAAAAAGGATGCAGTCGGGATATTTGTCTTTCGTAGCAAGATAATGCTGCATCATTGGGGATACAGGCATGTTCAAACCTCTTTTTCTGATATCATGCTTTCTATCAGATATCGTGCTTTCTATCTAATATCGTGCTTTCTATATTTTGGCAGAAAATATTTATACATTAATCCGAAATCCGTCCGGTCAGTGTTCCGCCCTGCTTCCCATATAGTAGAAGCCCTGGCACTTGTCCAGATGTACCGGTACGATCTGACCGATCAGGGAGGCATCACCCGGCAGATGAACCACCGTATTGTTTGCAAGGCGTCCGGTTACCAGAGCTTTGTCATGCTCATTTATCTCCTCAACCAGAACGTCCATGGTACTTCCTTCAAATCGGGCAGTCTGTTCCCGTCCGATTTCCTGGACTCTCTTCAACAGGCGGTCGAAGCGGTCCTTAATGACTTCTTCCGGTATCTGGTCTTCCATCCTGGCTGCCGGCGTGCCGGTCCGTCTGGAATAAATGAAGGTGAAGGCACTGTCATAACGAACCTTTTCTACGACGTCCATCGTCTCCAGAAAATCTTCTTCCGTCTCTCCCGGGAATCCTACGATGATATCGGTAGTCAGAGAAATATCCGGTATTTTTGCCCGGATTCTTTCCACCAGGTCCAGATAAGATTCCTTCGTATAGCGGCGATTCATGATCTTCAGCAGCCGTGAGGAACCCGACTGAAGCGGTAAGTGGAGGTGCGGGCAGATCTTGGGTTCTTCTGCCATGACTTCAATCAGCTCGTCTGAAAGATCCTTGGGATGGCTGGTCATAAAGCGCACACGGTCAATTCCTTCAACCTGACAGACCTCTTTCAGAAGCTGCGCAAAAGTCATGGGGTTTTCCAGGGTTTTGCCATAAGAATTGACATTCTGTCCCAGCAGCATAACTTCGCGTACGCCGTCGTCAGCGAGACGCTCAATCTCGCGGATGACAGCTAGCGGCTCCCTGCTGCGCTCTCTTCCTCTGACATAGGGAACGATGCAATAGCTGCAGAAGTTATTACAGCCAAACATGATATTAATACCGGATTTAAAGCTGTATTTTCTATCGACCGGCAGATCTTCGACAATCTTATCGGTTCCCTCCAGAATATCGATGATCATCTCATGGTCAACGGATTCCCGCATGAGGACTCTTGCTGTCAGTTCCGCAAGCTTATAGATGTTATGCGTTCCGAAAATAAGGTCAACAAAGCGATAGCTTGCCTTAAGCTTTGCAACGACTTCCGGTTCCTGCATCATGCATCCGCAGAGTCCGATGATCTTGTGGGGATTCTGTTTTTTCAGAGCATGCAGATAGCCCAGTCTTCCGTAAACTTTTGTATTGGCATTCTCCCGCACGGTACAGGTATTATAGATTACAAGGTCCGCCTCTTCCGAGTCCGACTTGATAAAGCCGATCTTTTCCAGAATTCCTCTTAGTTTTTCCGAGTCTCTGGCATTCATCTGGCAGCCGAATGTAACGACGCAGAAAGTCAACGGCCGCCCAGCAGCCTCTGACTTTCTCGCTAATAACTCCTTTGCCAGGTTCATAAAATAATACTGTCGTTCCGGTTCTTTTTCCGGAACGGGTATTGCGTTAATCATGGTTCCATCGTTCATTCTCTGATCTGTCCGTCTCCTAGAATAATGTATTTTGTTGTCGTAAGCGCCTCCAGTCCCATGGGTCCGCGCGCATGAAGTTTCTGGGTACTGATGCCGATTTCAGCGCCGAACCCAAATTCAAAGCCGTCTGTAAAACGGGTGGACGCATTTACATAGACGCAGGCAGCGTCAATTTCTGCAAGGAATTTCCTCGCATGATCATAATCATTGGTAATAATTGATTCCGAATGTCCGGTATTATAACGGTTGATATGTTCAATCGCTTCCTCAATGGAATCAACCGTTTTTACCGAGATAATATAATCCAGATATTCCTTACCCCAATCCTCTTCCGAAGCCGGAACTCCCTGATTGCAGAAAGCAAGGGCACGGGCATCCGCTCGGATCTCCACATGCTTCTCTACAAGCCTGTCGTAGAGAACCGGCATCAGGTCCGGAAGGATCTTCTCATGGATAACAAGGGACTCGCAGGCATTGCAGACGCCGATCCTCTGTGTCTTGGCATTATCAATGATCTTTACGGCCATATCAATATCCGCAGATTCATCCACAAAGATATGACAGTTCCCGGTTCCGGTCTCTATAACCGGAATTTTGCTGTTTTCTTTTACCGCACGAATCAGACCCGCACCGCCCCTGGGAATCAGGCAGTCGACAAATTCATTCATTTTCATGAATTCTGACGTTGTCTGCCGGTCAATGGCATCAATAAAAAGCAGGGCATCCGGCGTAATTTCCGAAGCAGAAAGAGAGGCGCGAATGCTGTCCACAATAGCCTTATTTGAATGAATCGCTTCTTTTCCGCCTTTGAGGATGACAGCGTTATTTGTCTTAAAGCAAAGAGAAAAAGCGTCCGCAGTTACATTAGGCCGGGCTTCATAGATGATTCCAATTACACCGATGGGTGTACGGACCTGTCCGATCTGAAGTCCATTCGGCCTGGTCCACATCTTATCCATTCTGCCCACCGGGTCCGGCAGAGCGGCTACCTGGCGAAGGCCGGTCGCAATGCCGTGGATCCTGTCCCTTGTAAGAAGCAGACGGTCCTGAAGACCCTGGGGCATTCCGTTCTCACGCGCAGCATCCAGATCAATCTTATTCGCTTCAATGATGGCTTTGGCATTGGACTCAAGATCATCGGCCGCTTTCATCAGAAGGCGGTCCTTCTCATCCATCTTAAGCTTTCTGACCAGAGTCTCCGCTTTCCTGGCCTTGATTCCCAGCTCTGTTAAATCCATTTGAAGCACCTCCTTTATAAAATACGCAGTTCTGTCGCTATTCTGTCCGGCAGCAGATCATGTGCTTCCGTCGGTACTTCATCAAAGAACTGAAGTTCGAAGGCAGCGGCGCAGGTCGGATGCTGATGATGCAGTTCCAGATAACGGTCATAATATCCGCCGCCGTAGCCGATTCTGTGCCGCTTATCGTCAAAAGCAACACCCGGCATGATCATAAAGGCTTTTTCACAATTATCCAGGCACGGGCATTTTTCCGGGTTTGGTTCCTGAATATGCCATACGCCGTCGACGAGCTCGTCCCTATCCCATCCGGTAATCTCATAGAAATGCTGGACCTTGCCTTCTACTTTTGGAACGGCTACGCGTTTTCCCATCTTCCAGCAGTCCTCGATCAGCGTCTTCATCTGTACTTCACCCGGCATTTCCATGTAGGCAAAGACAACGTCCGCTTCCTTAAATTGTTCCAGCGATTCAATATTTTCCACTGCCTTCCGGCTCATGGATTTCATATCTTCCGGGCTTACTTCTTTTCTTCTGGCAATGACGGTCTGCCGATATTCTTTCTTTGTCATTATGCCTTCCTTTCGCAATGATTTTGTTCCACTATTCTATATTCTTTTCATCCGGTCTTCGAATCAATTCCTGTTTAAAAGCCTTCGGACTATTACACCCCTGCAGGTATTTGCGCAATTCTTTTTATTCATCCATATGCTGCAGATTAATCCATATGCTCCAGATAATTGATCAGGAAAAATTCGTCACGGGTTTCGGGCAGGAATAAGGTGCCTTCCGGACTTCCTTCTATTAAGCGATGTATGACATGGAAGTCATCTCCGCTGGCAATGATCATATCGCATCCGGCGCCGGAGGCAATCTCTGCCGCTGCCAGTTTGGTAGCCATTCCTCCTGTTCCGGCATTGCTGCCTGTAGAGGATTTTCCCATGCTCATGGTATGCTGATCAAGATGTTCAACTGTATGGATCAGTTTTGCCCGGGGATTACGATGGGGATCATCCGTATAAAGACCGTCGATATCGGAAAGAAGGATCAGAAGATCTGCTCCGACCAGGGCTGCGACAACGGCAGACAGACGGTCGTTATCACCGAAAACGGAAAGGGAATCCAGCTCGTAAGTGGCAATGGTATCATTCTCGTTAACGATTGGTATGACGCCAAGCGAAAGCAGTTCCTTGAACGTATTCCGGGCGTTGTGCCGGTTAAGATTGTCAACCATGGTATTCTTGGTCAGCAATACCTGGCTGCAGATCTGATTATACTCTGAAAAAAGCTTTTGATAGATCATCATCAGTTTGGCCTGACCGACCGAGGCACATGCCTGTTTCGCTGAGATGGTGTCCGGCTTGTGGTTGATCCCCAGCGTATTTCTGCCAACCATAACTGCGCCGGAAGACACAAGGATTACATTTTTTCCCTGATTTCTGAGATCGCTGAGTTCCCGTACAAGAATCTCCAGTTTGATCAGGTCCAGCCTGCCGCTCTCTTTATGGGTCAGAGAAGACGAACCGATTTTGATTACAATAGTCTGCTTCGCCCGAAGCCCGCCTCTTATTTCTTCTGCCGTATCCATTTCTTTCATCCGCTTCTCGTATCAATGTCTTGAAGAACATGCTTCAGTTACATCCTCTTCGTATGATGCAATGCTCTGAAAAACATTCTTCCGGTTCATCCGCTTCTTTTAATGCAATGCTCTGAGGAATTTTCCCCTGTTCAGTCCGCATCTCTTGTAATGCCCAGCTCCTGAAGCGCTTTCTCCTGCTTTGCTTCCATAATTTCTGCCTCTTCTTTCACCATGTGGTCGTATCCAAGCAGATGAAGGGTGCTGTGTGCAATCAGGAAGGCAATTTCCCTCCGGATCGAATGACCGTATTCCTTCGCCTGTTCTTTAGCACGCTGTACGGAAATAACAATATCTCCCAGAAGAAGACGGCCGCTTTCCGGATCGAAGGCATCCTCCATGTCGCCGAGCTTTTCAAAACAGGCCGGCTGATCGTACTGGACCATAGGGAATGACAGAACGTCGGTTGCCCGGTCAATCTGCCGGAATTCCTTATTCATCCTGTGGATTTCTTCATTATCCACTAAGGTAAGAGAAGCCTCCGCTTCATAAGGGCAGCCTTCATCATCCAATACCCGTTCTATGACCTGTACTGCCAGAGTTTCCGGATCAAAAGGAAGTACTTCCGTCTGTTCATTTGAAAATTCAAGCACCATTTCTTCTCTTCCTGTCATTTTCCCGTCCAAGCCGCTCTTTAGCAGGGCGGGCCTGGCGCTTCTCATATTTTTCGTATGCTTCTACTATTTTCTGAACCAGGGGATGTCTGACAACGTCACGGCTGGTCAGCTGGCAGAAGGCAATTTCATCTACGTTTCGAAGGACTTTAACTGCAACATCCAGACCGGAGACCATATCTGCCGACAGATCTTTCTGCGTCTGGTCACCGGTTACAACGACCTTGGAACCAAAGCCGATCCTGGTTAAAAACATTTTCATCTGGGCAGGCGTGGTATTCTGGGCTTCATCCAGAATAATATAGGCATTGTCCAGCGTGCGGCCTCTCATGTATGCAAGCGGGGCTACTTCGATCAGACCTTTTTCCACATTGGACTGATAGCTCTCAGCACCCATAATCTGATACAGTGCATCGTAAAGCGGTCTGAGGTAAGGGTCGATCTTACTCTGCAGGTCGCCTGGAAGGAAGCCCAGCTTCTCGCCTGCTTCAATAGCCGGCCTGGTCAGAATAATCCTGCTGACCTCGTCATTTCGAAAGGCTGTGATTGCCATGGCCATGGCCAGATAGGTTTTTCCGGTACCGGCAGGTCCCAGACCGAATGTGATCATATGATCCCGGATCGCATCTACATATTCCTTCTGACCCTTTGTTTTCGGCTTTACCGGACGGCCGCTGATGGTATGGCAGATGAGATCGCTGTCCAGCTGCACCAGATCACTTTCTTTATTTTCAAGAGCAAGTGACAGCATATAGTTTACCTGCTGTTCCGTGATCTCGCTCCCTCTTTCCGAAAGCTTCTGCAGTTCTTCGATACACTTGGCAGCCTCTCTGACGTTTCCTTCCGCCCCCATGATTTTAAGGGCACCGTCTCTGGACACACATTCCACATCCAGCGTCCGTTCTATTTTACGGATATTCGCGTCAAATCTGCCGTATATGTTTTTTTCATGGTCCGCCGGAATATCCAGACGAATTTCAAATTCTGCTGACATAGTAGTATTCAACCCAGTCTTAACGAGATGAAACGCGCTTTCGCGGGTTTCACTCATTATCGCGGCGGTCTCGCTTCGCTCGGTCGCTTCTAAAC
>JAXJVN010000031.1:0-32105 GCA_036308545.1 Eubacterium sp.
CCCGCATACCCACTCGGCGCTTCTGGTCTCCGGTGGAGACCGTTTAGAAGCGACCGAGCAAAGCGAGACCGCCGAGATAACGAGTGAAATCCGCGAAGCGCGTTTCATCTCGTTCGCTTTTGCAGCAGGTTGACAGGAAATACAGCGAAGTGATATATTAACCCATAAAAGCGTTACGCTTTAAACTATAAAAGCATTCGAAGAAAAGGCGGAACGTTTTTTCAAGGGACGGGACGAAACAGACGTCCGTTCCCCTGCAGGAAAGTATCACAGCAGGAAGGCAGCAAAAAGGAGGAGAAACATGAAAAGAAACAAATTAGGTGCACTTGCACTCTCTGTATTAATGGCAGGGACCATGCTGGCGGGCTGCGGAACCGTCAGTCCGTCCGGAAGTTCGTCTGCATCATCGGCAGCAGCGTCATCGGCAGCAGCTTCTTCAGCAGCCGAATCAGCATCATCATCCGAAACAGCGGAAGAAGCAGCTTCCTCAGCTTCTTCAGAAGAAGTGGCATCCGTTTCTGCACCCGCACAGGTTACGCTGGACAAGCCGGTCACGATCGGCATCAACCAGCTGGTACAGCATCCGGCTCTGGATGCAGCGACCAAGGGCTTCGAGGATGAACTGAAGGCTGTCCTCGGAGACCAGGTAACGTTCGATGAGCAGAATGCGGCAGGCGACGCGGCGACAGCACAGACGATTGCCGGAAACCTGGCTGCAGAGAAGGTTGACCTGATCCTTGCGAATGCAACAGCATCTCTTCAGGCTTGTGCTTCTGCTACATCAGACATCCCGATCCTCGGAACGTCCATTACGGATTATGGCGTAGCGCTTGAACTCGAGAACTACGATGGAACGGTAGGCGGAAATATTTCCGGTACGTCCGACCTGGCTCCGCTGGACCAGCAGGCAGCCCTCTTTGACGAACTGCTTCCGGATGCCAAAACTATCGGCATTCTCTACTGCTCAGCAGAACCCAATTCCAAGTATCAGGCTGATACGGTTCAGAAAGCACTCGAGGATGCAGGAAAAACAGTAAAAGCTTATACCTTCTCTGATTCCAACGATGTTCAGGCAGTTACGACTTCTGCAGTCAGCGAATGCGATGCGCTCTATATTCCAACCGATAATACGGCAGCATCCTGCGCAGAGACCATCAATAACGTAGCAGAGCCTGCAGGCAAGCCGATCATTGCCGGCGAGGAAGGCATCATGGCTGGATGCGGTATTGCCACTCTTTCTATCGATTACTATGAACTTGGAAAGGTAACCGGTGATATGGCAGTCAAGATTCTTACAGGAGAAGCGGATATCTCTACCATGCCGATTGAGTACTATCCGAATCCCAAGAAGGAATATGATAAAGAACGCTGCGAAAAGCTTGGAATAACCGTACCGGATGATTTCGAAGCATACGTCGCAGAAGAGTAACCATAAAAAAATTTCCGGGGACAGGACGCCGGCGGACTTGCTGTAAATTCCCGAAACGGCTCCTGCCCCAGGAGATGAGCATACCCCGCTTTCTGCGGGGAATCTTTTATTAAGGAGCAGTTTATGGCACAATATTTTGCTTCTCTGAGCTTCCTGGATCTTGCGGGACGTCTGCCAACAGCAGCGGCACAGGGTCTGGTCTGGGGCATCATGGCGCTGGGCGTGTATATTACTTTTCGCCTGCTGGATATAGCAGATCTGTCGGTTGACGGAACTTTTTCAACCGGTGCTGCCGTTACGGTCATGCTGATCATTGACGGGTGGAATCCCTGGCCAGCCATGCTAATGGCTTTTCTGGCAGGGCTTGCTGCAGGCTGCGTGACAGGACTGCTGCATACCAAGCTGGGCATTCCGGCTATTCTTTCCGGCATTCTGACCCAGTACGGTCTGTATTCCATCAACCTGGTCATCATGCATATGAAAGCGAATCAGGCGGTAAGCGTTGATAAGTACGGGCTGGCAATATCAGGTAGAAATGTACCTTACTCAATTGCAGTGGCCCTGGTTCTTGTTTTTGCACTGCTCTGCGTCATGTACTGGTTTTTCGGTACTGAGATGGGATCGGCTCTTCGGGCGACCGGATGCAACCAGGAGATGAGCAAGGCACAGGGAATCAACGTTAATGCCATGAAAGTTCTGGGACTTGCTGTTTCTAACGGCCTGGTAGCCCTTTCAGGCGGTCTTTTCGCACAGTATTCCGGCTTTGCAGACGTTAATTCGGGCCGCGGTTCCATCGTCATCGGACTTGCGGCTGTCATTATCGGAGAGGTCATCGGAGAAGCAATCCTGGGCAAAAAGCTTAACTTCTTCGGCAGACTTTCCTTTGTCGTGGTCGGTGCCATCCTCTATTACTTCGTATACACGATTGTTCTCTGGCTCAAGCTGGATTCCAACCTCATGAAGCTTTTTACCGCGATCATCGTGGCAATCTTCCTGGCAGTACCTTACCTTAGAGGACAGCAGAAGAGCTCCTTCTCCAAGGCAGCGAAGAACAGGGATTCCGGGGAGGTGAATTGATATGGCGGAGGTTAAGGCGATGCTGGAACTGAAAAATGTATACAAGACCTTCAATGCCGGAACCATCAATGAGAAAAAAGCGCTTCGAGGCATTCATCTTGTAATGGAAGCAGGCGATTTTATCACGGTGATCGGCGGAAACGGAGCCGGCAAATCGACTATGCTGAATGCCATTGCCGGCGTCTGGCCGGTAGAACAGGGTACCATTACCATAGATGGGGTCAACGTGACCGGACTTCCTGATTTCAGGCGGGCTTCCATGATCGGAAGAGTTTTTCAGGATCCTATGACCGGCACGGCAGCGACCATGCAGATTGATGAAAATCTTGCCCTTGCCAGAAGAAGAGGCCAGAGAAGAGGCTTGCACTGGGGCGTCACCAAAGCAGAACAGGAAGAATACCGTGAAAAACTCAAAATCCTCAACCTTGGGCTGGAAGACCGGCTTACACAGAAGGTTGGCCTCCTGTCAGGCGGACAGAGGCAGGCACTGACCCTGCTCATGGCAACACTGCAGAAACCTAAGATCCTGCTCCTTGACGAGCATACGGCTGCACTTGATCCGAAGACTGCGGAGAAAGTACTGGATGCGACCGAAAGGGTTGTCAGCGAGGGACATCTGACCACTCTGATGATCACGCACAATATGAGAGATGCGATCGCCCACGGCAACCGCCTGATCATGATGAACGAAGGACAGATCATCTACGATGTAAAGGGAGAAGAAAAGAAAAAGCTCAAGGTCAGCGACCTGCTGGAAAAATTCAGTGAAGCATCCAACGGCGAATTTGCAAACGACCGCATGATGCTGGGGTGATAGAGACTTGGAAGTGCCCGGCACTTCCGGATTGGATGACCAGCCAAAGTGACTGTCACTTTGGCTGGTTTTTTCGTGTGCTTGCAGGAAAAAGAAAAGAGGGATAACATTATAGATACTGACAAAGAAGAATAAACAGAGGTTGATTGGTTTGAATAAGACGAATGCAGGGACAGTTATAAAGGAAACTGCCGAGAAAGCCCAGTACAGGAAAATGACAGCAACGCCGGTCGCGCAGCTGATCGGTACGCTGGCAGTCCCGACTATGATCAGCATGCTGGTCACCAATATTTACAATACCGGCGACACATACTTTGTCAGCAAACTGGGTACCTCTGCATCCGGTGCGGTTGGAATCGTATTCTCTCTGATGGCTTTCTATCAGGCGGTAGGGTTCATGTGCGGCCAGGGTGCCGGAAGTTTTGTGTCAAGAAAGCTGGGAAGTCATGAGACAGAGGAAGCTAGAGGCTATGCCTCGACCGGATTTACAGCGGCACTGTTCATGGGGACTGTCATTTCAATCATCTGTCTGATTTTCATGAATCCGCTTCTCAGGACTCTGGGCAGTACGGAAACGATACTGCCTTATGCCAGGCAGTATGCCCTGTGGATTTTCCTTGCCGGTCCTTTTCTGTCGGCAAGCTGCGTTCTGAATAACATACTCCGCTATGAAGGCAAGGCTTTCTACGCGATGATCGGGCTGACTGCGGGCGGTCTTTTAAATCTGGCGGGCGATCCTGTTCTCATGTTCGGACTGAAGCTTGGAGTATCCGGAGCGGGGATTTCTACGGCGTTTTCGCAGATCGTCAGCTTCGGCATTCTGCTTTATCTGGTGAACTCCGGAAAAACAGTTTCCGATATTCACTTCCGGCATATTCATCTGCTGCTTCTGCCGGGGATTTTTGCAGTGGGCTTTCCGTCCATGATCCGTAACGGGTTAAATGTCGTAACGACGATTCTGCTCAACCACCAGGCGAAGCCTTACGGAGACGCTGCTATTGCTGCTATGAGTATCGTAGGCAGAGTCGTTTTCCTGATCGCGGCAGTCGCAATTGGCATGGGACAGGGGCTGCAGCCGGTTGCCGCATTTAATTACGGAGCAAAAAAATACGACAGGGTCCGGAACGGCTGGAAATTTACCGTCATTTCCGGAACGTGCATTCTGGGATTTTTTGCGGTCCTGTGCATCATTTTCAGCGAGCCGATTATTGAATGGTTCCGGGACGATCCTGATGTCATCGCAATTGGTTCGGTCGCGCTCAGATGGCAGGCGGTATCCTGCCTTGCAGGTCCTTTTGCCGTCAGCAGCAACATGCTTTTCCAGAGCACCGGCAAGAGTTTTCAGGCGGGCTTCCTGGCACTTATCAAGAATGGAATCCTTTTCATACCGCTCATCCTGGTCCTGCCTTATTTCTTTGGAATATTCGGCGTGGAAATAGCCCAGCCGGTTTCCGATATGCTGACATCGGCCATAACGGTTCCCATAATAGGAAGATATCTGAAGCAGCTGAAGGAAAAATAAAGGGCAGGAAGTGACGGACACTTCCGCCGTTATAGAAAAAGGAAAGGAATTTGAAATATGGAGAATAATGCAAGACCTGATGTATATGATGTCATCGTAATCGGAAACGGACCGGCAGGACTGTCGGCAGCAATCAACGTCAGACAGAGGAACGGCTCTGTTCTGGTCATCGGACTTCCGCAGAAGGGCAGCCTTCTCTACCGGACAGAAGAAATCGATAATTATCCCGGGCTGGAAAAAATAAGCGGAAAAGAACTGCTGGAAAAAATGACAAAGCATGCAGCAGATAAGGGAGCGGACTTCGTCGAAGAGAGAGTCCTCTCCGCCATTTTGCTCGGGGAGACCTGGATGGTATCCGCAGGCCCCAATGTTTTTACCGGACGCAAGGTCATATTCGCAGGCGGAGTTTCAAGGGGAAAGACCTATCCGGGTGAAGATCAGTTCCTGGGCAGAGGGGTCAGCTACTGCGCGACCTGCGACGGCATGATCTACAAAAATAAGAAAATCGTCGTTATCGGTTACAGTGATGCGGATCAGGAGGAAGTTGACTTCCTGAAGGGTCTCAGTCCGGACGTACACTATTTCCGGAAGCCGCGCAAGGTTACGATTAACGGCGAACAGAAGGTAAGCGGACTGGAAGTAGACGGAGAACAGGTTGAAGCGGACGGCATCTTCATCCTTCGTCCGGCTCTATCACCATCATCCATCTTCCCGGGACTCGAACTGGAAAACGGCTATATCAAGACGGATGAGAACCAGGCGACGAACCTGCCGGGGCTCTATGCCGCAGGTGACTGCACCGGCGGATTGCTGCAGGTTGCCAAAGCTGTCGGAGAAGGCCTGATCGCAGGCCAGGCGGCTATGAAGAAGACGAAATAAGGAGAAAACGGTCCTTTCATATAAACGGGGAAAAAGATTATGACATCCAGTGTGATCGGAAATCCGGACAGCCAGGTGCAGAAACTGATCGATGACCTTAAGGACAGAGAAATTTATCAGACGGATATTGGACCGGTCTGTATGTCTAAAAAGGAACATGAAAGATATCTGGAGGAACTCGAAGAAAGGAAACTGCGCCGGGACGCGAACAATAAGCAAAGCTCCGGTTAAAAGAGAACTATAAGAACAAATAACAGCCTTCGCTGACCGGACATGATATCAAGTCAGCGGAGGCTGCTGTTTTAGCGGGAGCTGCAAACAAGAAGAAAGGGTTAGTCTACAACTACATTTACGGTATAGTATTCGGGGTAAGCCTGGCTGTTCTGTTTCCGGGCTTCTGTTACCGCAGAATCCACCGCCGCGTTTACAACGGGCTGCAGGATTTCCTCTACGGAAAGTTTGGCAAAGCGCTTGGCATTCTCCAGGTTGTCCGGATCATCTTCAATGGCTTCTTTCAGTTTTTCCTTGGAAACTTTTTCGATTTCCGTCTGCATTTCCGGGGTCAGTTCCATTTCTCCAAAACGGAGCAGACCATTACTGGTATCGTAGAATTCGGTTTCTTCCGGAAGATATTCTACGGAAAGCTCCGGCGCTGAAAGATGAATTTCAATTTTTTTCTCGGCAGCATTTACTGTGATCTTATCAGAGGAAATCTGGGACAGGTCTGTCTGATAGGTCCCCTGGCCATGCAGGATCATCATTTTTGTCTGTTTAAAAACATCCCAGTTGAACAGCCCTTCTTTTGTCACTTCGTAGGGTACGGAAGCCTTCTGACTGTAGACGGTAAGCAGTTTTTCCCGCTGGGCCTGGTCCAGGACAGCCTTGCTGAAATCCACGGTTACCGGGAAAGGCGAATTGGGATTATCCATCTCCATATCAGCTGAAGCACTGCTTACGCTGTTTGCTGACCGGTGACTCTTCTCTTTTGAAAGAAGCCCGCTTGTGAGGACCAGCGTTACAATTACACCGATCAGTACGCCGACGATAAAAATGGTAAATCCGTGCCCTCTTCTTTTTGAGGGCCTATATTCCCTTCCCTCATCAAAATCTCTTCCTTCTGTCTTCATTATGAACGTCCTCACTGTATAAAAAACTGCTTTCCAACGGTTTTTCTATGATCCGGTGTTCCTGTTTATCAGCATAGTGACTGCTTTGATATAAGGAACCTGTCTGCAGAAAATAACTGTTTTTATCATAGCAGAGTGCAGGAACGGATAAAAGACGTATCGTGATTCTGCCGAATTTTTCATGAATTTTTGTGCATCAATTACGAAAGATATCTGGTAAAATTAACTGCACAAAATAAAGAATTCCATGGAAGACAGGCTTGTACCTTCAGGTGCGCGATCATCCTGCTCTTTCTTCTGTAAAGTCTCATATTACGGGTTCCCGTGTAATTTCTTATTCCGAAGTTCTGAGATATAAATTCTGATTTTAATTCCTGTCTGTTTTTTTTAGTTTCCTCTACTGGCTTTGAAAAGGTTGCGACTGCGGTTTTTTATGCTGAAGGACCCTGCCTGCGGTTTTTTACATTGAAGGATTATGATTGCGAAAGGATGCCGGCGTGGCAGAAATTGGCAGCATTATTTTTGAAAAATATGAAATTCTGAAGCTGATCGGCAGAGGCGGCATGTCCCGCGTCTATCTTGCCATGGACACACATCTCAACAAGCAGTGGGTCATCAAGGAAGTGGACCGGATGGGAAGAGGCAGAAAGGCAAGGGCTTCCATTGACGCGATCCTGGCGGAAGCGAATCTCATGAAGAAGCTGGACCATCCCGCCCTCCCCAGGATTGTTGATATTCTGGAAACGGAAAAGGTCTTTTATATCGTCATGGACTATATAGAAGGAGAGACACTGGAAAAAATTCTGAACAGGAAAGGCCCGATTCCTCCTGATCAGGTCATCCTCTGGTCCGTGCAGCTGGCTCAGGTTCTGGACTATCTTCATTCCCTGGATCCGCCCGTCATATACCGGGACATGAAACCTTCAAACGTGATCGTCAGCCCCGAAAGCCAAATCCGACTGATTGATTTCGGGATTGCAAGGGAGTACAAACCCGGGAAGAAGCAGGATACCCGCATTTTGGGGACGCCGGGATATGCGGCACCGGAACAGAGCGGGTTCTTTCAGACCGATGCCAGGACGGATATTTACAGCCTGGGTATGACAATGTATACCATGCTCACGGGCCGAAAGCCTCCGGGATTCAAAGAGCAGGCTGCCGTAGATGAAAAAATCCCGGAGGAACTTGCCGAGATTATCCGGCGCTGCACCATGATCGATCCGGACAGGCGGTACCGGACTTGCCGGGAACTCCTTTATGATCTTAAGAATTCAGCAAAACTGACGGCAGCATACAGGAAAAAACGGGCTCGTAAGATAACCATCTTTCTCGTTCTCTTTTTCATATCTGCCGCCTGCTTCCCTGCAGGAATCGGATGCCGCCTGTACGCGGAAAATCTGAAAAAATCTCATTACGAAAATCTGATTTCTCTTATTTCCACCATCGATACAGAAAAACGAAGAAAAAACTTTCTGGAAGCAGCAGAACTCTGTCCTGACAGAACGGAAGCATGCAGCAGACTGCTGGACGCATATCAGGAAGACGGCAGCTTCACACCGGACGAAAGCCGGGAGCTGATCTCAGTGATTAGCCGAAACAAGGACAATCTGCAGACAGACGGGGATACGGCCGATCTTTTCTGCCGGATCGGCATCCTGTATCTTGGCTTCTACCGGGAAAGCGACGGAACGTACAGCTTTGCGGACAGGGTCCGTCGGGCAGCCCCCTTTTTTGAAGAAGCCGAAACGGTTCGGGCAGCTGCCGCTTCAGAGAAAAATCAGAAATCAGCAGAGAAGGAGAAAACAAACGGAAAAGTGCTGCCCGAAGAGGAGATATTCAGCCGCATATGCCGTTTTTACGAGGATTATGTTCTGGAATCCTCACTAAAAGAAGGAAGCCGGGAGGACTATGCAGGCTTCATAGAAAGCCTTGCGGAAGGACTGGAGCAGTCCCGCGCCTATGACACTTATACCCGCCTCAGCCTGGACAATACAGCCTTCCTTCTTCTCTATGACCAGAGGGCAAATTTAAAAAAAGCGGGAATTGAGCCGCAGGAAGTGCTGAATCTTCTGGACCGGGCAGAGGAGGATGCGAAAACGGTTCCGACCGGAAAGAAGGCGTCCCTTAAGCTTCGGGAGGAGATACTGAATAACTATACGGACTTCCGGGAAGCCATACAGCGTACGTTTCATGCAGACAGTACAGAATACAGACAGGAGGATTGAAGCATGAAAGAGATAAAAGCAGTTCGGATGGTTTCAAATGTCTTGCTTATTACGGGCGGAGCAGCTGCTCTGCTGACCTTGCTGCTGGGCATGAGGTTTCAAATCGGACAAATTCTGAGGGAACAGTTCGGGAGGAAAGGCGACATGCGCTCTGACAGAAGAAAAGAGAAAAGGAAGAAAGAGAAAAACCATAAAAGGCAGAGAATTTTTGCTACCCTGCTGATGCTTCTTCCGGCAGTTTTACTGGCTTCTGAACTTTCAGCGGGAATCGTGTCAGCTGCCGAAACACACATGAAAGAGAATAGCCGGAGCGAGGAGGAGAATCCGGATGGAGGAGACCTGACAGATGGGAATGCTCCTGAGGTCAGCCTGACCTTCGAAGAGGACCGGCCGGTAAATGAGAAATATTTTCACAGGGAGCGGATTGCTCATCTGACTATAAAGGAAAGAAGAGGAGGCTTGTCAGAGGAAAAAGTAAAGGAAGAACTGGCAGCTTGTATTACAGCCTCGGACAGCCAGGGAAACCCGGTTCCTTTTGACGCGGATGCCAATATCGTTTTTGAGGGCTGGGAGCCGCTGCCGGATCGGAACAAACCGGAGGAAAACAAAGAGCAGCCGGACAGCGCAATCGACGAACAGGCAGATGAGGAAGAGGAGCAGACTGGCAGTGAAACTAGAGAGAAGCCGTATGAGGAAGCAGAAGAGCAGCCGGACAGTGAAAACGAAGAACAGCCGGACGAGGAAGAGGAGCAGCCGGACGATGCAGGAAGCAGCGATGGTATTGAAGAAGGCTATTACATAGTGACGGTTCTTTTTTCAGAAGATGCCGCTTATTCCTGGCAGCCTGTCGTGACGGATGAAGCGGGAAATGTGTCCGGACCGGCACGGGCGGACGGTCAGGCGGCGCCCTTTGACTTTACGATTGACAGGCTTTCCCCGGAATTGTCCATTTATGCTGAAGGAAATGGCGGAAGGATGATGGAATGGACTGCTCTGGCAGATAAGCCCGGAACGACGTTTTTTCATAACGCATCCATACGTATCAGCCAGGCTGCCTTTGATGCCACGTCTCCTCTGGATCAGGTCTCTTATTACGAAGATCAGGGCGGCAGCCTGCTTTCAGCAGAGGAACTGAATGAGGTAACGGACTGGAAGGAATTTCAGTCTCTGGAACTCAGACCCGGTATGAAGACGGTTATTTATGCAAAAGCATCAGACCTGGCAGGAAATACAAAGTATGTAAGTACGGAAGGAATTCTGCTGGACAGTCAGCCGCCTCTGGCAGACATGAAAGTCCAAAACGCGGCTGGAAGCGAACTGAAAATACATAAAGAGGATGTAAACATCAGTCTTTCTGTACAGGATAGACCGGAAGAAGTCTCCTCCGGAATCCGCAGGGTCTCCTACAGGGTGCTGAATATGGGTCAGGAAACGCAGAAAGGGACTCTTTTACAGGACGGAGATGCCATGGCCTGGTCGGGTGGTTTTCAGGTGGACAGCAGTCTCAATAACAGCAATGACATATGCGTGGAGGCAGAGGCGGAAGACCGCGCAGGAAATGTGACCCGTTCCAGGCTGGAATTAGGAATAGACATCACCCCGCCGGAGATCAGCGTTTCTTTTGATCAGAACGAGCCGGTAAACGGAAAATATTACAATCAGCCCAGAAGGGCGGTCATTCTGGTGAAAGAACGAAATTTCGACCCGGCTCTTTTTTGGATGAATGTGTCCGGCGCTTATGGGAGCGTGCCGGTTCTTTCGCAGTGGAGAAAAATCCATGCAGGCGCGGATAACGGAGACAGTACCCTGTACCGTGCTGAACTGCTCTTCGAAGAGGACGGGGATTACAGACTGGATTTTTCCTGCAGAGATCAGGCAGGAAACGAGTCCGGACAGGCTGTTTATGCGGCAGGGATGCAGAATCCGCAGGAATTTGTGATAGACAGGACGCTTCCGGAAATCCGGATCTCCTATGATCAAAATGAACCGGTCAACGGGAAGTTTTTCAAAAATGCCCGGCAGGCGGAAATCCGGTTGCGGGAACGGAATTTTGACCCGGAGCTTTTTCAAAGCGGTATGAAAGCTGAACTGGATGGAAAAAATATGGATCCTCCGCAGATTACATGGACAAAAAGCACAGACCCGGAATTGCATATAGGGAAAATCGTTTTTGAAAAGGACGGCGATTACACGGTCGACTTTACGGACACGGATCTTGCAGGAAACGCAAGCCGGAAAGCGGATTATGGAAAGAGTAAGGCTGCAGGCGCATTTACCATAGACCGGACGATAGAGGAAGCTTCTGTTACAGGTGTAAAGGACAGGACTTCCTACCGGGACAAGCTGTCCTTGCAGGTAACCTTTCAGGACCGTCATTATGACAGAGCTGAGGTCTCTCTCATAAAAAGAGAGAGAGACGGCAGTATGTCCGATGTCAGCAAGGCTTTGCTGGAGGACAGGAAAGAAACAGAAACAGGAGTCAGCATAAGGAGCCGGTCTTTTGAAGTTCTCAGGAAAAATGATGGAATCTATTTTTTTAAATGCAGTTTTCTGGATAAGGCGGGCAACCGGATTGATTCGGAACTGGTGTTTTCCGTTAACCGCTTCGGCTCTATTTATATTTTTGATGATTATCTGAATGCGCTGACTCAAAGCGGCAGGGCTTATGTAAAACAGCTTAAGGATGACCTTGTGATCAGAGAGTATAATGCGGATCCTCTGCTGCCGGATTCTTTAAAGGCGGAGATTACCTGCGACGGGAAACCTCTTCCGATGCCGTCTTTTGCCGCAGAGAAACAAACTGGGAACCGCTTTGGCAGCTGGTCAGAATACCGCTGGGTCCTGAGCAGAGAAAACTTCAGGCAGGATGGGTTATATAAGGTCATGGTTACATCAGGGGATGAAGCCGGAAATCAAAAAGACTCGACCATGGATGGACTTCCTGAAATCTGCTTTCATGTAGATGCCGCACCGCCGGAACTCCTGAGTGTTACAGGGATGGAAAAAGAAGAGGTACATACGGCAGAACAGCCGGTCGCATTCAGAGTCTATGACGCCCAGGGACTGAAACAGGTACGCACCTTTGTCGATGGAGAAGAAATAAATACGGACCCCGCCGCAGACGAAGGCCCCTGCTATTTCAGTGGAAACTTTATCCTTTCGGCGAAAAACGAGCCCCGCCATGTGAGAATTGTAATGGAAGATCTGGCAGGCAACGTAACCGATACAGACAGTGCGGACTTCCCCGGGCTTTTGGGCTTTGAACCTACGGTTCTGGTAAAAGCGGATCCCCTGACCAGGGCAGCAATGAGAGCTTTCAGGGGCAGTGAATATAACAGGGAAAAGGAAGAGAACAGGATAGAGACAGCAGAAACTGAGGGAGCAGAAGTGAAGGAGAAAGAAGGGGAAGGGGCTGAGCAAATGGAAAAACCACACCCGGATTTTACTTTGCGGGTGAAAGCTCTCCTGCCGCTTCTGATATGTGCTGCTGCGGCAGCGTTTTCTGCCCTCATTCAGATCAGGAAAAAAATAAAGAAAGCAGAAGGTAAAGAAAAAAGAAGAAAACGGTAAAAAAATGCAAAAAACAAGTTGCTTTTTGACATAGTGAAATCCTCCCTTTTCCTGATAACATTTATACATTGGCGTTAATGCCGGTCCGGAAAGAAGGTATCCGGGTTCTTGTAATACCCGGATGATTTGGGTACAATTATTGATATAAATAAATAACTGCGAACGGAAGCAAGGAAGTTTTTTGTGCAGTTTTTATAAGGAGGGTTTCACAAAAAAATGAAAGTGTACAATGTCAACGATCCTGAGTTCCATGCTTATGGACGTGTCCTTACCGGATGCAAGACAACTCAGATCATCAAAGCCATGCAGAAGACCGAATGCCCGGCGGACCATACGATCTACGTCGCATCCGATCCGGAAATCGAGAAGCTTGCCGAGAGCAAAAAAATACAGGAGGTCTGGTATGGAGAACTTCCGGTCCAGGCGGGATACTGCAACGGTTTCAACATGTCCCTGAACGGTCTGGAGTACCATCGGTCTTCTGAAATCAATATTGCGGCAACGGACTTGATCCTGCTGCTGGGCAAACAGACGGACATTACAGAGGATTATCATTATAATACTTCTGCTGTCAGGGCTTTTCTGGTTCCAAAGGGAACGGCAATCGAAGTTTTTGCAACGACCCTGCATTACGCACCCTGCAGTGCGGACGGCAAGACTCCTTTCCTCTGCGTTGTCATCCTTCCAAAGGGAACAAACGGACCGCTTACGGAAAAACATGCAGCAGCCGGTGAAGACCGTCTGCTTGCAGCAAACAACAAATGGCTGCTTGCTCACAAGGACGCTCATATTGAGGGCGCATGGAACGGACTGGTTGGAGACAACGTTACGCTGACCGGCCATGAACTGGAAGAAGAGTACAAGGATCCGAAGGCGGATACGCCGGAGTGGTTTGACTGAAAAATGCTGTGAGAGACATGCGAGAAACAGACCGTCGAATTTGCAGGGCGGAGTCGATTGGCTTACAGCATCTCACGAGGATATCTATTTATTGCACGAGTTATTGAATTTTCGCATTCATCAAAAATCTTTTAATGATATAACAATCGTAGAATTTTCTGATGGTGGAGTCAGTAAGCTATAAAAAATTGAAGGAGAAAAACATGAACAACGTACCGGAAATGAAAGTAGGAATTGTAGCTGTCAGCCGTGACTGTTTCCCGGCATCCCTCTCTTTGAAAAGGAGAAAAGCTCTCGTAGATGCCTATACGAAAAAGTATGGTGCAGACACGATTTATGAGTGCCCGATTGTCATCATAGAGAGCGAGATCGATATGGTTAACGCTCTGGAAGATGTAAAAAAAGCAGGATGCAACGCACTCTGCGTCTTCCTTGGCAACTTCGGACCGGAAATTTCCGAGACTCTTCTGGCGAAGCATTTTGACGGACCTGTCATGTTCTGCGCAGCAGCTGAGGAGTCTCAGGATGACCTGATGGACGGCCGCGGCGACGCATACTGCGGTATGCTGAACGCCAGCTACAATCTGGCACTTCGCAATACAAAAGCATGGGTTCCGGATAATCCCTGCGGAACAGCAGAAGAGAATGCGGACAGCATCCATGAGTTCCTTCCGATTGCGAAAGTGGCATATGCGCTTCAGAACCTGAAGATCATCTCTTTCGGACCGCGTCCCATGAACTTCCTTGCCTGCAACGCCCCCATTAAGCAGCTTTACAACCTGGGCGTTGAGATTGAGGAGAACTCCGAGCTTGATCTGTTCGAAGCTTTCAAGAAACACGAGGGAGATGAGAGAATTCCGGAAGTTGTCGCTTCCATGCAGGAAGACCTGGGAACCAAGGGCAATAAGATTCCGGAAGTCCTTCCGAAACTCGCCCAGTATGAACTGACCCTTAAGGACTGGATCCGCGACCATAAGGGCTATCGGAAATTTGTCACGCTGACTACAAAATGCTGGCCGGCATTCCAGACCCAGTTCGGCTTTGTTCCCTGCTATGTCAACAGCCGTCTGGCAGGCGAAGGCATTCCGGTTTCCTGCGAGGTTGATATTTACGGAACCCTTTCCGAGTATATCGGAGAGGTTGTAAGTGACGATATCGTAACCCTTCTGGACATCAACAACTCTGTTCCGAAGGACCTTTACGAAGAGAGCATCAAAGGTAAATTTGATTACAAGCAGTCTGATACCTTCATGGGCTTCCACTGCGGCAATACCTGCACAAAGAAGCTCTGCAATCCGGAGATGCGCTATCAGAAGATTATGGCAAGATCTCTTCCAAGAGAGGTGACAAACGGAACAATTGAAGGAGATATCGTTCCCGGAGATATTACGTTCTATCGTCTGCAGAGTACTGCTGACAGCAAGATCCGTGCTTATGTAGCAGAAGGCGAAGTCCTTCCGGTTGCGACCCACTCCTTTGGTTCCATTGGTGTATTCGCCATTCCGGAAATGGGCCGTTTCTATCGCCACTGGCTGATCGAGAAGAACTTCCCGCATCACGGCGCAGTTGCCTTCAGCCACTGCGGTAAGCTGATGTATGAAGTCTTCAAGTATCTGGGAGTTCCGGTTGAAGAGATTGGCTATAACCGTCCGGCAGGCGACCGTTATCCGGGTGAGAATCCCTTCGCATAATATGATTTTTTCCACACGGTATGAAAACGGGTCAGGTGTTTTTCCTGCCCTGTTTCAGACAGGGAATTAACTGAATATCAGATTAATAATAAAAGGGCAGGATCCTTTTTAAATGGACAAAGGATCCTGCTCTTTTACCGTAAAATAAGCATTGCTTCGCTGCAGGAAAGGAAAAAATATGTACTATATTGGAATTGATCTTGGCACCTCTTCTGTCAAGCTCCTCATGATGAATGGAAAAGGCGAGATTCAGAAAACGCTGAGCCGCGAATATCCCATCTCTTTTCCGAAACCGGGCTGGTCAGAGCAGAATCCTGAAGACTGGTTCCGCGAAGTCATGACCGGACTGAAAGAACTGACAGCAGAAGTCGATAAGGACCATGTTGCCGGCATCAGCTTTGGCGGCCAGATGCATGGACTGGTTGCTCTGGATAGCCAGGACAAAGTGATCCGCCCCGCCATCCTCTGGAACGACGGGAGAAGCCAGAAGGAAACGGAGTATCTGAATACTGTGATCGGGCAGGATAAACTTTCCGCCTGCACAGCCAATATTGCTTTCGCCGGATTCACGGCTCCAAAAATCCTCTGGATGAAGAACAACGAGCCGGAGAACTTCAAAAAAATTGCGAAGATCATGCTTCCCAAGGATTATCTGGCCTATATGCTTTCCGGAACTTTCTCGACGGATCTGTCGGATGCTTCCGGCATGCTTCTTCTGGACGTAAAGAACCGCTGCTGGTCAAAGGAAATGATCGAAATCTGCGGGATTAAAGAGGAAATGCTGCCCAGGCTGTTTGAAAGCTATGAAGCGGTTGGAACCTTGAAAAAGGAAGTAGCGGAAGAACTTGGACTGCCGGAGACAGTTAAAGTCATTGCAGGCGCCGGAGATAATGCTGCAGCTGCAGTGGGAACCGGTACTGTGGGCGACGGCCAGTGCATGATCTCACTTGGAACGTCCGGTACGGTTTTTATTTCCAGCGGCAAATTTGGCGTAGACCGTTTCAATTCTATTCATTCTTTCTGTCATGCGGACGGCCGTTACCATCTGATGGGCTGCATGCTGAGCGCAGCGTCCTGCAATAAGTGGTGGAATGAGGAAATCCTCAGGACAAAAGATTATGCAAAAGAGCAGGAAAAGATTACAGACAATGACCTTGGCAAGAATGATGTTTTTTATCTGCCTTATCTGATGGGAGAGCGTTCTCCCCATAATGATCCTTCCGCTAAGGGTGCCTTTATTGGAATGCGGATGGATACCACAAGGTCCCAGATGACTCAGGCTGTCCTGGAGGGTGTTGCATTCGGCCTTCGCGACTCACTTGAGGTTGCCAGAAATCTCGGCGTCAAGGTTACCCGTTCCAAGATCAGCGGCGGCGGTGCCAAGAGCCCGCTTTGGAAAAAAATTCTTGCTGACGTCATGAACGTCACGATAGAAGAACCGGCTGTCGAGGAAGGACCGTCCATGGGCGGCGCAATCCTGGCTGCAGTCGGCTGCGGAGAATATAAAAGCGTTGAAGAAGCAGCAGCGTCTATTGTCCGGATTACCGGCAGCGTAGAACCGGATCCGGCTGCGGCAGCCCGCTATGAAGAAAAGTACCGCAAGTGGAAAAAATACTATCCGGCCCTTAAGGGACTCTTCTGAATGCAGAAATGAAACATAGAATGTAAAAGCTGAATACGGAACGTAAAAGCTGAATACGGAACGTAAAAGCTGAATACGGAACGCGAAGGGAGAACACGAAATACAAAAGCGGGGCATTCCATTTACGGATGTCCTGCTTTTATGTTATGATTAAAAAACATGCAGAATTTTCTTGCGAAATCTTCTGCAGCGGCAGGAGCGAAAGAACCGTTTCGTGCGGTGTATTGAACGACAAACACAGTATTGGACGACAGACACAGATGGGGATAATCCGTTGAGTTCTAACAATAGGAAAAGGAGAAGGAAAAAAAGCAAACGCGCAAGGCTTTACCTGTTTGGCGGCGGTATTCTCGCTGCCATGGTCCTGCTTCTTGTTCTGGGACTGACTTCTTCTGCAGGGAGAACAGAAGCCAGGGCAGATGCAGGAAAAAAAGAAAACAAAAAGCAAGAAAATCCCGCTGGCCAGGCAGATTCTGTCACAGCTTACAGTGCGCTGGAAGTGGAAGGCCCCTTTGTCATTGTTCTTGATCCCGGCCATGATTCCTGCCATATTGGAGCGGAAGCGAACGGCCTCAAAGAGGAAGACGTCGACTGGCTTCTGGCGCAGAAGATCAAAGAAGAACTGGAAACTTATCGTGACGTAGCCGTTTACTATACGGTAGAGAACAATCAGTGTACCTGGAAAAACCTGGACGCCACAGAGGAACTGGGTGCCCGGGCGGATAAGGCTGCCGATTATCATGCAAACCTTCTGGTAAGTCTTCATTTCAATTATTCTGACAGAAAAAGCCAATCCGGCTTTACCATCTATTATCCTAATGCAAACTACAAGCCTCTTTTGTCCCAGGAAGGCGCGGGGGCTGCCGCGAGTATTGAAAGACAGCTTTCGGATCTGGGACTTGCAGACGAAGGGATCAAAACTATGGAATCGGAAGATAACCCGGACTACCCGGACCATTCTACGGCAGATTACCATGGAATCATCCGCCATTCTAAACTGAAGGGATTCACCGGTATCCTGATCGAACATTGCTATATATCCAACATCCACGACGTTTATAATTTCATGAATTCGGACGAAGGCATAGCAAAACTGGCTCATGCCGATGCGCAGGGAATAGCGGACTACTATGGTCTGGTGAAAAAATAAACAGAAGGGACCGGATCCCGGCGCATGTATAAAAAGCGTGGATTTATGCATGAAGGTGTTGGTTTCTGAGTACTTTGGTGATAAAATCTAATTACTATAAGTCTGGACACAATTCGTTGCTAGAGGAGGTTTTACATGAGCGAGTATTATGCAGCATTGGATTTCGGTGCTTCAAGTGGCCGCCTGATCCTGGGACACCTGGAGAACGGCAGATTCGAACTGGAAGAGGTACACCGTTTTGAGAACGGAATGGTAAAAAAGAACGGTCACCTCTGCTGGGAACATGACCGCATTTTCGGGGAAGTCGTTACTGCTCTGAAAAAATGCAAAGAGCTTGGAAAAATTCCGGTAAGCGTTGGCGTCGACACCTGGGGCGTTGATTTTGTCCTTCTGGATAAGAATGATAAGCCAATCGGCGATTTCGTAGGCTATCGCGACCACAGGACCGACGGCATGGATGATAAAGTATACGAGACCATCTCTCTGGACGATCTTTACGCCCGCACCGGTATACAGAAAGCAATCTTCAATACGATTTATCAGCTTGAGGCAATCAAGCAGACCCATCCGGAATATCTGGACCAGGCGGAAACCCTGCTCTATACGCCGGATTACTTCCACTGGCTTCTGACCGGTGAGAAAACCAATGAGTATACAATTGCTACGACTGGTCAGCTGATCAATGCTGAAACAAATGAGTATGACTGGGAACTGATCGAGAAGCTTGGCTTCCCCAGGAAGATTTTCCAGAAGCTGATCATGCCCGGAACATTTATCGGCCGTCTTCGTCCGGAACTTGCAGAAGAGATTGGATATGATCTGGACGTTGTCGCTCCCTGCGGACACGACACCGGGTCTGCAGTTCTGGCAGTACCGGCAAACGACGACGACTTTACCTATATCAGTTCCGGCACCTGGAGTCTGATGGGCGTTGAGCGAACAACAGCCGATACTTCCGCAAAATCCTGTCAGCTTAACTTCACGAATGAAGGCGGATACGATCACCGCTTCCGTTATCTTAAGAACATCATGGGCCTCTGGATGATCCAGCAGGTACGCCACGAGGTCAACGATAAATACAGTTTTGCTGAAATCTGCGATATGGCAGAGAAAGAAAAAGACTTCCCGACCAGAGTAGAAGCAAACGACGAGTGCTTCCTTTCCCCGGACAACATGACCGAGGCAGTCAAGGATTATGCCAGAAGAACCTGCCAGAAGGTTCCGGAGAACTTCGGCCAGCTGGCGACAGTCATCTACACTTCTCTGGCAGACTGCTACGCCAGAACGCAGTCCGAAATCGAAGAAATGGCTGGAAGAAAATTCTCCAGAATCCATGTAGTAGGCGGGGGATCCAACGCAGAATATCTGAATGTACTGACCGCGAAAGCAACAAACCGTGAAGTACACTGCGGACCCGGCGAGGCAACCGCGATTGGTAATATCACCGCGCAGATGCTTCATCGCGGCGTCTTCAAAACCGTAGAAGAAGCGCGCGACGTCATCCACGAAAGCTTCGGAATCAAGGTCTACGAAGCAGGAACCGGAAAGAGACTGCAGTAAGCTGCAGTGCGCTGCAAGACAGCAGTAATCAGCTTTATAATAATCGAAGGGGCAGCCGTCAGGCTGCCCCTTCTTGCGCTGCAATAAAATTATATTTATCAAAATATTGCGCTTCGATTTGAACAGGGGCTTGCAGGGACGCAAACGCTTCATAAAACTCACATTATGCTGAATACTGTCCCGGCGTTATCCCTTTGTAGCGCTTGAACAGTTTGATAAAGTAGCTGGGATCATTGAACCCGCAGGAAAACGCGATGTCGGTTACACTTTCTTCAGTCGTTGAAAGCCGGTAGCAGGCATGCTCAATCCGCTGCAGATTGAGATAATCGATAGGGGTATGGTGGGTCATCTGCTGAAAGAAGCGGCAGAAATACTTGGGAGACATGTTCACAGTCGATGCCATATCATCCAGGGTTATGGGAGAAGCGTAGTTCTCGTCGATAAAGCCAATGATCGTCTTGAGCTGCATGACCTTTCGATAGCCTCTGCGGTTTTCAGGTCTCGCCTGCTGATAATAGTGTTCTTCGAAGCAGATGCCGAAGAAATGATAGAGCTCGCCGTAGACAGTAAGCTCATAGCCTTCTTTTCTATCACGGATCGCAGAGAAGATATGTTCGATGATGTGGTGAATATCGTGATATTCCGCAGAAAAATAAGAGAAAATCATGGCGGAACGGTCTATTATTTTCTGAATATAGGCAGAACAGGCGGGATTGTGACGGAGGAAGGCATTCAGGTTAAAGTCCAGGCACTCATAGACACAGTCATTTTCCGGACGGCCGGAATGCAGCTCGCCTCCGTGTACAAAGGCCAGTTCTCCTTCGGAAAGGGTAAATTCCCGCTCGTCCAGGGTCACAATCAGCCGGCCCTTCAGGACACGGATCAGTTCAAACTCAGGATGCCAGTGATAGTTCATGACATAGCGGGAGTGGGAAGGACCGACGTGAAAAAACTCAAATGGAAAATCGGGCGTACCGAATTCTTTTTTCTCGTGTAATTCAAAAAATTGCATAATAGAATCCTCTAATTTCTGGAATAAATTCACAAAAATGCTAAAAAGGTGAATATTGTTTTATTAATAGCTATTATATCCCTATTTTTCATTCCAAATCAATGCTACAATAGAACCAACATTTGAGCGCCGGCTTATTTTTTTTCGGAAAGGATGAAACGTTTAGCTTACTTATGCGGAATGTTTTTTCAGGGGAAGAGAAAAAGAATCCGGCAGCAAAGTTCTTATTTAGGAGGTAGTTATGGCAGATCACAGAAAGCTGATCGGCGGACATCCGGTTATTGGTATCCGTCCTATTATTGATGGTCGTAAAGGACCGCTTGACGTTCGTGGATCTCTGGAAGAGCAGACCATGAGCATGGCAAAGAGAGCAAAAAAGCTCTATGAAGAGAACCTGACTTACGCTGATGGAACACCGGTTAAGGTTGTTATTTCCAACTGGACCATCGGTCGTGTACGTGAGAGTGCACTTTGCGCTGAGCAGTTCAAGAAAGAGGGCGTTGACATTACCCTTTCCGTTACACCCTGCTGGTGCTACGGTTCTGAAACCATGGATATGGATCCCATGACCATCAAAGGCGTATGGGGACTGAACGCAACAGAGAGACCCGGCGCTGTTTATCTGGCATCCGTACTGGCTACTTACGCTCAGAAGGGACTTCCGGCGTTCGGCATGTATGGCCGTGACGTTCAGGAAGCTGACGACGAGACAATCCCGGATGATGTAAAAGAGATGCTTCTCCGTTTCGGACGCGCTGCGGTTGCGGCTGCTTCTCTTCGCGGATGCTCTTACCTGCAGATCGGTTCCGTTACCATGGGTATCGGCGGATCTATCATGGACCAGGATTTCATCGAGTCTTACCTTGGCATGCGAGTAGAGTCTGTTGACGAGGTTGAGGTTCTCCGCCGTATGGAAGAGGGAATCTACGATCAGCAGGAGTTCGAGGATGCTCTTGAGTGGACAAAGAAATACTGCAAGGAAGGCTTCGACAAGAACCCCGAATGGATCCAGAAGGACCGCGAGACCAAGGACAAACAGTGGGAGTTCACGGTCAAGATGTATATCATCATCAAAGACCTTATGCGCGGCAATGATAAGTGGGCTGACAAGTTCCCGGAGGAAGCGCTCGGACACAATGCTATCGCCGGCGGATTCCAGGGTCAGAGACAGTGGACCGATCACTGGCCAAACTGCGATTATCCGGAAGCGTTCCTTTCTACGACATTCGATTACGGCGGAGCACGTGAGCCTTATGTTCTGGCAACTGAAAATGACTGCCTGAACGGACTCTGCATGCTGTTCGAGAAACAGCTGACCGGACGTGCAGCTCTGTTCTCAGATGTACGTACCTATTGGAGCGGATCCTCTGTCAAGAGAGTTACCGGCTATGACATTGAAGGACATGCAAAAGATGCTGACGGATTCCTTCATCTGATCAACTCCGGCGCTTCCGCACTTGACTTCTCCGGCGTCTGCACCGATGAGAACGGAAATGCTACCTGCAAGAAATGGTGGGAAGTTACCGAAGAAGATCAGAAGAAGATGCTGGAAGCTACCGAGTGGTGGCCGGCAGATAACGGATATTTCCGCGGCGGCGGCTATTCCTCCAGATTCCTTACCGATGCTGAGATGCCTGTAACCATGGTTCGTCTGAACCTTGTTAAAGGCCTTGGGCCGTTCCTGCAGATTGCAGAAGGCTGGACCGTTAAGCTTCCGTTCGAAGTTTCCGATAAGCTCTGGAAGAGAACCGACTACAGCTGGCCCTGCACCTGGTTCACACCTCGCGTAGACCACAAGCCCGGCTCTGCATTCGAAGATGCCTATACCGTAATGAGAAACTGGGGTGCTAACCACGGCGCAACCGTTTATGGTCACGTCGGAGCAGACCTGATCACCATGGCATCCATGCTTCGTATTCCGGTAGCTATGCACAATGTTCCGGAGAAGGACATCTATCGTCCGGCTGCATGGAACACCTTCGGCACCGTTGATAAAGAGGGCGCTGATTACAGAGCATGCGAAGCTTTCGGACCGCTTTACAAGAAATATAAATAATTTCTCTGCAAAAACCAGAGGAGTGAAATAACAGCGTCCGCTTCTGCGTTCGCAAAAATTTCTCAGGGCATCGGCACTTCGGTGCCGGTGCCCTGCTTTCGTATAGATTGGGAGGAAAAAATATGTTAAAAGGTATTCCGAAAATTCTCTCTCCGGAACTTCTGAAGGTTCTCTGTGAGATGGGTCATTCTGACGTTCTGGTTATCGGTGACGGCAACTTCCCGGTTCCAGGCATGAAACGTGACAATACCGTTGTCATTCGCATGGACGGACACGGCGTTCCGGAAATCCTGGACGGTATCCTTCAGGTATTCCCGCTGGATCCTTATGTAGAGCATCCGGTCAACCTGATGGCACTTATGGACCGTGACATCGGCAAGATTGAAACTCCGATCTGGGACGAGTATGCGAAGATCGTTGCTAAATATGACGAAAGAGGCAAAGATGCCATCGGACAGATCGACCGTTTCAAATTCTATGACGAGACAAAAGAAAAAGCATACTGTATCATTGCCACCAGCGAGAGCGCTGTATATGCCAATGTAATGCTTCAGAAGGGTATTGTCTGATTACAGCCTTTTTTGCACAGCCAGCCAAAGTGAAAGTCAGCCAAAATGACAGTCACTTTGGCTGGCTTTCTTTATGCGCGCGGTGAGTCGAATGAAGCAGGACTGCCGGATAACAGGCACTGCCGTATAACAGGCGCTGCCGGATAACAGGCACTGCCGTATAACAGGCACGGCCGGATAACAGGCACTGCCGATAATATGCACTGTCATCGGGCACTGCCGTCTCCAAGGGAGGCTGTTTTGCAGCAGCAGGACGAAGGGGAGCAGCGAAGCGCAGTTTGTCATGCTGTATAGTGAAGATAAAGGATTGAGAACGTGCTATAATACTGCCTGTAGAAATTATTTATTTTTTTCATAGAAACATCTGGGGAGGGAAACATGAGAAAGTTTGAGTATTACGCGCCTACAAGAATCGTTTTCGGAAAGGATACCGAGAAGCAGGCCGGTAAACTGATCAGAGAATATGGAGGAACTCGTGCATTTATTATCTATGGCGGTCAGTCTGCAAAGAAAATCGGTCTTCTGGATACCCTGCAGAAGAGCATAGAAGAAGCGGGCATTGCTTATATGGAGAGCGGCGGAGTTGTTCCCAACCCAAGGCTTTCCACCGTTCATCGCATGGTTAAGGAAGCACTGGATTTCAAGGCGGATTTCATTCTCGCTGTCGGCGGCGGCTCCGTCCATGATACAGCAAAGGCCGTTGCTCATGGCGTCGCGAATCCTGATGTTGACGTATGGGATTTCTGGATGAAAAAAGCTGCTGTTACAAAGAGCCTCCCGATTGGATCTGTCCTGACTATTTCGGCAGCAGGGTCTGAAACCTCTGATTCTTCTGTTATTACAAATGATGAGATCGAGTCCTGGACAAAGCGGGGAATTAATACAGAGTTTAACCGCTGCAAATTTACGATAATGAATCCGGAACTGACCATGTCTCTTCCCAAGTGGCAGGTCGGAGCAGGAGCGGCTGATATCTTCATGCATACGGATGAACGTTATTTTACCACCCTTCTGGGCAATCATCTGACAGATGAACTTGCGGAAGGGCTTATGCGAGACATTGTAAAATACGGTCCTATTGGAGTTAAGGATCCGCACAACTACGAGGCGATGAGTGAAATCATGTGGTGCGGTTCCGTTTCTCACGTCGGTCTAACCGGACTCGGCGCCAAAGGAGACACTCCCCGTGACGGCGACTGGGCAATCCATCAGCTTGGTATGGCAATTTCTGCTCTTTACGATTCCACCCACGGCGCAACTCTGACTGCGTGCTGGGGCGCCTGGGCAAGATACGTCGTAGATGCAAATCCGGCTCGTTTCGCACAGATGGGACGAAAGGTCTTTGGCGTCGTTGAAGATGACGATATGAAAGCAGCTCTCCAGTGCATCGAAGCATGCGAGAACTGGTTCCGCCAGCTTGGCATGCCGGTCTCCATTAAAGAACTTCTGGGCAAAGACCTGAATGACGAAGAGCTTGCTGCCATTGCGGAGGAATGCTCTTACGGCAAGTCCCGCAAGATCGGAACCTTCAAAGTCCTGGATTACGATGATATGCTTCAGATTTACAAGAACTGCAGGTTTTAATAAAGTGCGGAAGAGAAGGACGTGGGAAAATTTTCCACGTTCTTCTTTTTTTGCTTGCCTTTTTTCCAGTGTCTGCATATAATGAAATCGAAATCCGAAACGTTTCGGTTTTGATAAGGAGGAAAAAGTCAAATGTCACTTGTTACGACCAAACAGATGCTCCTGGATGCTCAGAAGGGCGGCTATGCCGTTGGAGCTTTCAACGTAGAAAATATGGAATTTGTTCAGGCTGTTATTGCAGCTGCTGAGGAACAGCATTCCCCTGTCATCATGCAGACGACGCCCGGAACCCTGAAATATGCGGACCCGGAAATGTTTTTCGCTAATGTAAAGGCAGCTGCAGAAAAGGCGAGCGTGCCGGTTGCCTGCCATCTGGACCACGGCGACAGCTTTGAGACTGCTATGCGCTGTTTCCGCGCAGGCTATACTTCTATCATGATCGATGGATCCAAAAAATCCTTCGAAGAGAACGTAGCCCTGACCAGGTCGGTTGTGGATGTATGCCATGCAGCCGGAATCCCGGTAGAGGCAGAGCTTGGAAAGGTCGGCGGCAAGGAAGACGATCTGGAAAATGGCGACGATAACCCCTACACAGATCCGGAACAGGCAAAAGAATTCGTTGAACGCACCGGAGTAGATACTCTGGCTATTGCAATTGGAACTGCTCACGGCGTTTACAAGGTAACTCCCAAGCTGGATATCGAGCGGATCACCAAGGTGAAAGAGCTGGTATCCGTTCCCTTCGTTCTTCACGGCACTTCAGGCGTTCCGGACGACAAGGTTTCCGAGTGCGTCAGAAGAGGAATGTGCAAGGTTAATTACGCGACCGACCTCCGCATCGCTTTCTCCGACGGAGTAAAGGCATATCTGAAGGAGAATCCGGACGCCTTTGATCCCAAGAAATACAATGCAGTCGGACGCGAGAACATCAAGAAGTATGTCATGCAGAAGATGGAAGTCGTAGGAAGCGTTGGAAAAGCCTGATATAAAAAACAGAATGTCCTGATGCAAAATAAGCTGCAGACCGTCTGAATGCAGCAGAGCATCGAAAAGTTTTGAGGACAGGCAGAACAAAAAAGTCAGAACAAAAAAGCAGAATAGCAAACGGACAGGGCGTGAAGACTTGGCAACGATTAAAGATATAGCAAAAGAGACCGGCCTTGGCCTTGCAACCATCTCGTCTTATCTGAACGGGGGAAATGTAAGGGAAAAAAACCGGGTAAAAATTGAAAAAGCGATTGCTGATCTTCATTATGAAGTCAACGAAACTGCCCGCAATCTCAAGACAAACTGTTCACAGATGATCGGAGCGGTTATTCCGGAACTGGACAGCAGCTTTGTAGCAAAGGTCATGAGTACGGCAGAAGACCTTCTCCTTCAGAAGGGCTATGCCCTTCTCGTCTGCGACTGCAGGTCAGACCCGGAACGGGAAAAGGAAGCCATCGATTTCCTGGTCCGCAAGAGAGTAGACGGCTTGATCAACATTCCGGTTGATGAGAGCGGAGCCAGCCTTAAAAAATTTGCACGGACGGGCAAACCGATTGTTCTCGTGGACAGGGTAACGGACCGGATTGCCTGCGATACGGTCTGCACAAAAAACAAAGAGGCTCTCTATCTGGCAGTTGAAAAACTGATCGATGCCGGCCACGAACGGATAGGCATGATTGCGGGACCATCCCGCATTCAGGCTGCCAGGTCCAGAAGAGAGGGTTACCGCCTGGCTCTTGAAGCGCACGGAATCAAGCTGGACAATAGCTACCTTTTCGAAGGGGATGATTCCATACGAAGCGGCATCAAAGGCGCCGCGCGCCTGCTGGCAGACCATCCGGACATTACAGCAATTGTTGTTTCAAATTCAGCAATGAGCCAGGGAGCTATTATCGGACTCAATGAGCTGGGAATTTCCATACCGGACCGGGTATCTATCATTGGTTTTGACAATCCGGAATTTGCCAGAGCAGTCAATCCCAGAATGACGATCCTGCAGCAGCCGGTGGAAGAAATCGGAAGAAGAGCGGCAGAACTGATGCTGAGAAGGCTTTCCGGAGATAAGGAAAATAATCCGGAACACATCTGGCTGGATACCAGCCTGATCGAAGGAAAGTCAATCCGCAGGATGAAATAAGCTGTTTTTTAAAGAACCATACATTCAATTTTTGCAGCAAATCGGCGGGGTTTTACATGAAAGAATATTTACTTGGAATAGACATCGGAACCAGTTCCTGTAAAGCGGCTGTTTTTGACCGCGAAGGCAGAGTAATCGAATCCGTGTCGGAAGACTATCCGGTCTATTATCCGCATACAGGATGGGCGGAACAGGACCCGGAAGACTGGTGGTCAGGTACCGCCAGGGCTTTCCGAAGGATTTTCGAATCCGGAAAAGTCAAGCCGGGCCAGATTGCCTGCGTGGGTATCGACGGCCAGTCCTGGTCTGCCATAGCCATGGACAAGGACGGAAAGAGCATGGGACGTACACCCATCTGGATGGATACACGGGCAGCACAGATCTGTGACCGGGTCAATGCCAGAGTCGGTGAGGACAGGATTTTCCGGACTGCGGGAAATCGGCTGCTTCCGTCCTATACGACGCCCAAGGTCCTGTGGTATCAGGAAAATTTACCGGAGATTTATGAAAAAACAGACAAAATCCTTTCCTGCAACGGCTATATTGCCTACCGGCTGACCGGTGCCTATACCCAGGATATCTGCCAGGCTTACGGATGGCACTGCTTTGATATGAGGTCCGGAAAATGGGATGCAGAACTGGCAGAGGAAATCGGAATTCCGGTATCTTTCCTTCCGGAAATTGTTAATTGTGATCAGATCGTCGGACAGGTAACAGCAGAAGCGGCTGTCGCAACCGGTCTTCCGGAAGGCACTCCGGTTGTCGCAGGCGGACTTGACGCAGCCTGCGGAGCGCTTGGAACGGGCGTTCTTCATGACGGAGAAACCCAGGAACAGGGCGGACAGGCAGGAGGCATGAGTATCTGCGAAGAAACTTATGGAGCAGATCCGTCTCTGATTCTTTCCTACCACGTCGTTCCCGGCAGGTGGCTGCTTCAGGGCGGTACGACAGGCGGAGGCGGTGTCATGCGCTGGTTTGAGCGGGAATTCGGAGCCTATGAGCGGTCGCTGAAAGCGGAAAAAGGCTCCAGCTTCAACCAGCTGGGAGACCTGGCAGCTGCAGCACCGGCTGGAGCAGACGGGCTTGTTTTTCTCCCCTATATGTCTGGAGAGAGGAGCCCCATCTGGGATCCGGACGCCAAGGGAGTTTTCTACGGTCTTGATTTCGCCAAGACAAAAGGCCATATGGTCCGGGCCTGCATGGAAGGCGTAGCTTTTGCCCTGAAACATAACCTGGACGTTGCGGAAAAAGCAGGCGCCCATGTAGAAATCTTAAGAGCAATGGGCGGAAGCGCCAATTCCCTGATCTGGACCCAGATCAAGGCGGATATCACAGGCAAAAAAATCGTCGTTCCGTCTTCGGATACGGCTACGACGCTTGGAGCCGTGATGCTGGCAGGCGTCGCCTGCGGCATGTATTCCTCTTATGAGGAAGCAGTCGGACTGACCGTTCACGAAGTAAGGCACCATGAGCCCGATCCGGCAAACCGGGAAGTATATGACAGAAATTACAGTCTCTATCTGGAACTCTATGAGGATCTGAAAGAGACGATGAAGAAATACAGACAGTAAGTATAAGAAATCTATTTTGACAGCAGTATCTGCTTTTTTGCACTTGCACGCGCCGATACCGGTCAGTTTTTTACCCGGGCGGGTCGTGTGCAGCGGGGGTAAAAACAGGTTTTCAGAATTAAGTTTTCATAAAAAGAAAGAAGGAAAAAGAAATGCCAGAAATGATGAAAGCAGGAGTTGTCCATGCAAAAAATGATATCCGCTATGAGGATATCGAGAAACCGGAGGTAAAGCCCGGAACCGTCCGCATCAAGGTAAAATATACCGGAATCTGCGGCTCGGATGTTCCGCGTGTCAACGGAGATGCCTGCCATTTCTTCCCTAATGTTCTGGGACATGAGTTCTCCGGAACGATTGATGAGGTAGGGGAAGGCGTTACAGATCTGAAGCCCGGTGACCGCGTTGCAGGCGTTCCGCTTGTTCCCTGCATGGAGTGCGAGGACTGCAAAAAGGGTAACTTCTCGCTTTGCAAGCACTACAGTTTCATCGGTTCCCGTCAGTTCGGAAGCTTCGCTGAGTATGTCGTTGTTCCGGCTATGAATGCCATTAAGTTCAACGATGATGTCAGCTTTGAGAAAGCAGCACTCTTCGAGCCCGCCACAATCGGCCTGCACGGACTGGAAAGGGTTAATTATCAGGGCGGCCATACCGTTGCTATCCTTGGCGGCGGCACGATCGGCATGATGACTATGCAGTGGGCAAGAATTTACGGAGCAAAGGAACTGGTCGTTTTTGATATCCTGCCGGATCGTCTGGAACTGGCAAAACGCCTTGGCGCCAATGACGTCATCAATACCCTGGATGAGGATTTCATGGACCAGGCCATGAAGCTGACAGACGGAAGAGGCTTTGACTACGTCTATGAGACTGCAGGCAATACCATTACCATGAAGATGGCTTTCCAGCTGGCGGCCAATAAGGCCCAGGTCTGCTTCATCGGCACACCCAGGAAGGACATGACCTTCTTGGTGCCGGAATGGGAGAACATCAACCGCAAGGAGTTCACCCTGACCGGTTCCTGGATGAGCTATTCCGCACCCTTCCCGGGCCACGAATGGACCCAGACTGCTCATTATATGAGCACGGGCGAATTTAAATTCGACGACGAGCTGATCTACAAGAAGGTGCCGCTTTCAAAGATTGCAGATGCCTTCGAATGGTACAAGACTCCGGGCAAGGTAAAGGGCAAAATCCTGATTGACAGTGAGGCATAAAAATGATCTTAACCGTTACAGCAAATGCTTCCATCGATAAACGTGCGGTCGTCACGGATTTTAAAGATGGTGAAGTGAACCGTATAAAAGAATGCGTCTATTCTGCCGGCGGAAAGGGACTGAATGTATCCCGCGCCGCACACATAGCGGGAGAGGAAATCCTGGCGACGGGTTTCCTTGGCGGTCATGCCGGAAAATATATTGAAGAATCGCTTGTTAAAGAAGGCATAGGAGCCGATTTCGTCTGGTGTGAAGGAGAAAGCCGTTCCTGCATGAACATCTGGAACGAAACGACCCGCGAGCAGACGGAATTTCTGGAACCCGGCCTTACCTGCCGCCCGGAAGACGAAGAAGCACTGGTGGAAAAAATCACAGAACTTCTGAGCCAGGCTTCGGTCATGACCATTTCCGGCAGCTGCCCCAAAGGAAGCGGAGCCGGTCTCTATCACAAGCTGCTGAAGGCAGGGGCTGAAAAGGGGAAGAAAGTCCTCCTGGATACCAGCGGCAAGCTGCTGACTGACAGCCTGGCAGGAGAGGAAAAACCCTTCCTGATCAAGCCCAATATGGATGAAATCCGCATGATATCCGGCAGGGAAATCAATTCGGTCGAGGATATTGAAGATGCAGCTAAGGTCCTTCATGAACAGGGCGTAAAATACGTCGTGATCTCCATGGGCGGAGACGGTTCGGTCATGTCCGGCGAAGATGGCCTCTACCGCGCGGTCGTTCCGAAGATTGACGCAGTCAATACAGTTGGATGCGGAGACTCCATGATCGGAGGGTTTGCAGTCGGCATTTCACGCGGACTTACTATGCCGGAATGCCTGAAGCTGGCCAGTGCTATTTCCGCAGCGGCAGCCATGACCGACCGGACCGGATTTTTCCGTATGGAAGACATGGAGAAGATTAAAGATCAGATCCGGATTGAGAAAATTTGAATAGATTGGTGCCGGATTGCAAGAACGTGAAGTGCGGAATAAACCGGTATCTTGTTTTCGCACAGATATAGTATAATCAGAAATAAGAACAGGACTTTTGAAAACCTGAAAATCAAAGGTGACGTAGAAGCTTAAAAATGCTCGGGTTCATTGAAGATAAGCAGGTTTTTAAAGAACAGAGAAACCTTCAGACTGCGCAGCGTCTGAATCAAAACGAAAGGGAAAAAGAAAGGAGCATCACGATGGAACAAATTGATCCGAAGCTGATACCGCAGCGCACACTCTATACGGGCGTCCAGATGCCGGCAATCGGACTTGGAACTTTTGGCTCTGACCATGCCAATGCAGAACAGGTTTCTGAAGCAGTCAGGATGGCTATCCGCATGGGCTACCGTCACTTCGACGGCGCGGCATGCTACGGCAATGAAGCGCAGATCGGAGAAATCTACCAGGAGGCTTTCCGTGAAGGCATTGTAAAGAGAGAGGATCTCTTCATCGTTTCCAAGGTATGGAACGATATGCACGGCAAGGGAGACGTTCTCCTGGCATGCGCGCAGACCCTGAAAGATCTGCAGCTGGACTATCTGGACATGTACTATGTACATTGGCCATTCCCCAACTATCATCCGCCGAAATGCGACGTAACAGAGCGCAACCCTGATTCCAAGCCTTTCTCTGTAGACCGTTTCATGGCAACCTGGAGACAGATGGAACGTCTGGTTGACATGGGTCTCACCAGACATATCGGTATGTCTAACATGACCCTGCCCAAATTGAAAGCAGTCCTTCCGCTCTGCCGCATCAAACCCGCCGCGATTGAAATGGAACTGCATCCGGCTTTCCAGCAGCAGGAACTTTTTGATTACGTCCGGGCTCAGGGCATCGAAGTTGTAGGTTTCTGCCCGCTCGGTTCTCCGGATCGTCCGGAACGTGACCGCACGCCGGAAGACATTGCAGATCTGCAGATGCCGGAGATTCAGGCAATCGCAAAGGCACATAACTGCCATCCGGTTCTGGTTGCCATCAAATGGGCGGTCCAGAGAGGACAGACTCCGATTCCATTCTCTATCAAGGAAAGAAATCTCTTCACCAATCTCAAATGCGTCACCGAAGATCCGCTGACCGATGAGGAGATGAAGACGATAGCCGGACTGGAGCGGAACAACCGTCTCGTCAAAGGCCAGGTCTTCCTGTGGCCGGGTGCTTCTGACTGGCAGGAGCTCTGGGACGAGGACGGAACCGAAAAGTTCTGGGAGAAATAATAGAATTTCGGATGAAGACGGGACTGAAAAAGCCATTGCCTGAATCCGTAAACAAACAAGGTGGAAAGCTTTGCTTTGAGCAGTTCGCCGGCGTAAAAAGCAGGCAGAGAGGACGAAACCTCTCTGCCTGCTTTTTTTACGCGAGCAGCGAGCCGAACGGGTATGCCCGCATACCCACTCGGCGCTTC
>JAXJVN010000032.1:0-6953 GCA_036308545.1 Eubacterium sp.
ACACTCACCTGCTCCTGCGTTTATTGCCATGTCTTCCAGATATCCGGCGCATACCCTACAGTAGCCTGACGACCGTTCCGGACAATTGGCTGTCGGATGACGCTCTGGTTCTCCATCAACTTTTCCGCACGTTCATCCGCTGAGATATATGTGACCAGGGCCAGCAGATCTTTGTCCTTGCAATCCGGATCAATCATCGCGTCCACACCGCCGACGGCCTGCATGACCGAATTGAACTCACCTTTGCTGAGGCCCTTTTCCTTCAGGTCGATGGATTGAAACTTAATGCCGCGCTCCTTGAAGAAGCGTTCTGCTTTACGTGTATCGGAACTTTTCTTTGTTCCATAAATCTGAATGTTCATCGCTTATTCCCTTCAACGACCTTGTACCGAAGTTGTCTCTGCTTCCATAAAGTTTCGCAGGATAAGGCAGGCCTGTTGGTCGGCTTTTCCCTTAAACATATGGCCTCCGCCTTCTATTTCTTCATATCTGCAATTGGGATAAATCTCCCTCAGCTTCCTGGCATAGCGGATATTCACGATCTTGTCAGCCGTACCGTGTAGCAACAGCACGGGGCCGTTATATCCCTTCATTGCCTCATAAGGATTCATCCCAATTACGGTTCTGGCATAATCACCGCCCAGTTTCATCGGGAAACGTCCAAGAACCGCAGGGATATGATTGGGATCAAACCGGAAAAACATCATTTTTCCTTTTCGCGCATCATCCGGAATGCAGACCGCAGGATAGAACAGGATCAGCCGGTCTACCACTTTTTCTCCGAGTTCAGCCGCCAATAATCCGGAAACAAATCCGCCCTGGCTGCAGCCAAGAAGAGTAATGCTTTTCGGTGAAAACCATTTTTTTATGCTCTTGACTACAGTAAGCAGATCCACTTTCTCCGTAAAAAGCGTCATATCCTGACTGAGCCCATCGCTCCGGCTGAAAATTCCACCACCACAGAAATCGAATGTAACAGTGAGAAAACCCATTTCTGCCAGCAGCTTCGCATACTTATGACACATCCGCTCATTTGCCATAAATCCATGGCTCAGGATTACAGCATCCTGCGGATGAGGTGCTTTTCCAAAAACATGGCCGCGTATTTTCAGGCCTGCGCGGTTGAAAGTAATCCTCATCAGATTATACCTCATACCCTTATTTCTTCAGCGCTGCGCTCAGGGAATTCGGAATGTCGCGCCTCCATCCAGATCCTCAATATCCACACACTGAAATCCATTCTCTATCAAAAGCTGCGCCGTCACTCCGGCTCCGTCCACCAGTGTTCCGGTGAATGTGCCGTCATATCGTTGTTTTATTCCGCAGCTGGGACTCCTGGACTGCAGCACGATCAAATCCGGCTTCTCACGCATAGCTATTTCCAGACACTTCGCGGCGCCGGCACGAAATTCTTTATCTATAATCCGGCCATCTCTGGCCGTGACCACACCTTCCTTTATCTCGGAAGGAACACGCGGTGTCGGAAGGCCGCCCATCTGCTCCGGGCAGACCGTGATCACTTCGTTTTCCGCCATCAACTGCAAGACCTTCTCATTTCGATTATTGCCGCCGTTATACTTACAGTTCTCACCTGCAAGGTGTCGCGCACGCACCGCGTCCGCAAGCTCCTCGCGCACCGCGCACGGAAGTAGGCAGGCACTGACCATGATCTTCATAATTCATTGATCCCTCATTACAAAGGCGAAACGGCCTTTCAGATCCTCACTGAAATCATCCAGATCCTGGAGTGTAATCGCCCCTTCAGAGAGTAATGCAAATAGATTATTATACATATTTGACCGGCTCATTCTGGCGACAACACCTACATGCTTTTTATCGGCATTTATCCTCTCTTCCAGTTCCCAGAACTTGTCAGATGCTTTCCCGGTTCCGGCGATCACTGCTGCATACTCCTTGACCAGTTTTTCCATATGCGCTTCCTGCCAGCCTGGCAGTTTTTGTCTGAATAATTTCCAGTCTGCTTCATTTACCTGCATCTTTATATCCTCTCTGAATATCATTCACTCTCTATAATGACATTTGCCGCCCGATCCACTGCATCAGCACATCCACCACATGTTTCTGCTCTTCTTCAGACAATGGCCGCCCTTTCGGGATCCCGTGCCATTTCTCCAGACAGCCTCTGCAGCAAGTCCCGGTCGCATGCTGGCCTATAAAGATGGGATGTCCTTTTGGTGCACCTCGCATGGGTGTCTGCTTCCCATCATTCCTTGGCTCGGCATCTGCCAGACGCTGGCAGACGATCTGTGCCGCATGGGTACGGATCGTCTCCATGCCTTTCTCTTTGATATAAGCGAAATCAGCTTCCTTCAACTGAAATCGGCTCCGGAAATTCGACTGAGCCAGACGTTCAAAAAGGTCCTTCTTCAGCCATTCCTCATGAGAGACTCTTTCTGCCTGTGTTGACTGATTTTCTTCTTGGCAGATGGCATGATACGGTGCTCTTTCCTCTGCCACCATCCGTATTGGTTCCGGATGCACAGCCGCATACTCTCCTGGCTTTGCCGGATCACTCGCTTCTGCAGATGTACGGAAAGGCAGCACCCGCACTGGTTTGTTCTGTGCCCGCTGCAGCCGTTCCTTCAGCATGGTGTTGCGCTTGCTCACAGTCACATTTCGTACCGCATACCCAAGGGCTTTCTTCGTTCCGACCAGAACCAGAATCTTCTTCGCCCTGGTGATACCGGTATAGATCAGGTTCCGCTGCAGCATTACGAAGTGATTCATCAGGATAGGAATTACTACGATGGGATACTCCGACCCCTGTGATTTATGAATGGTCGTCGCGTAAGCAAGAACCAGTTCATCCAGCTCCGTAACATCATAGGTTACAGACCTGTCATCGAAACGGACCGTCAATTCCCGTTCCTCCAGATCCACGGATTCTATGACACCGATGTCTCCATTAAAGACCTCTTTGTCATAATTATTCCGAATCTGCATAACTTTATCCCGGGCCTTGAAAAGATATCCGCCGCGTCGAAGTCCAATGTCTCCAGGATTCAAGGCCTGCTGCAGTGCCTGGTTCAGGTTGGCTGCACCGACAACACCGCGCTGCATAGGCGTCAGCACCTGGATTTCCGAAGGCGGCGTCCGATAATATCGGGAGAGTTTCGTTGTAACCAGTTCTGAAATCGTCCTGGTTGCTTCTTCTGCCAAAACACCTCCATCCTCTGGATTCTGACCATTCTTCTCCGCCTGCCGCTCCATATCCATGAAAAAGAAATCGCTCCGGGAACCATTCGATATGTCAGGCATCTTCCCTGCATTGATCCGGTGAGCATTCATGATGATCCGGCTGGTCTGTGCCTGTCGGAAGATCCGGGTCAGCCTCACCACCGGGAAGCAACCGGAATCAATGATATCCCGCAGGACATTTCCCGCGCCGACGCTCGGCAGCTGATCGATATCACCCATCAGGATCATTGTCATAGTATCCGGGACAGCCTTCAGAAGATTGTACATCAGCATGATGTCGATCATGGAACATTCGTCCACGATCAGGACATCTCCCTCTAAGGGGTTTTCCTCGTTTTTCTGGTATCCTTCCGGGGGCTTTACTTCCAGAAGCCTGTGAATGGTTTTCGCTTCCATTCCGGTAGCTTCTGACAGTCTCTTCGCTGCACGGCCTGTCGGCGCTGCCAGCAGAATCTTTGCGCCGGCCTCACGGAACGCCGTAATAATTCCAAGTGTGGTGGTTGTCTTTCCTGTGCCCGGTCCGCCGGTCAGCACCAGTACCTTGCTCTGCACTGCAGTCAGGATCGCCTGCATCTGGATCTCATCATACTGCATCCCGGTCCGGCAGCTGATGCGCTGCGCCAGCCCTTCCGGATTCACATGGATCCCTGCAGAATTCCCATAAATCGCAGCCAGTCTTTTGGCTGTTCCAATCTCAGAAAAATAGAAGGGCGGAAGATAAATGGCCTTCTCGGGCTGCTGATCCGGCGCAGCATCCTCCGGAAGCGGGACAGCTTCCGTGATCACATCCTCTGCCCGGATCATCTCATCCAACGTCATCGTCAGGACATTCTCCTCCACAGAAAGAAGCTCCGCGCCGGTCTTCATCAGCATGTCCCGCGTGGCATAGCAATGGCCATCGTCCGAGAGCTTATTCAGGGTATAGAGGATCCCGCTGCGCAGGCGCACATATTTCTCATGGTCGAATCCCATCTTTTCCGCAATGGTATCCGCCGTTTTGAACCCGATACCCCAGATATCATCTGCCAGGCGGTACGGATTTTCCTTCACCACCTTGATGCTGTCATTCCCATAGGTCTTGTAGATCTTGGTCGCATGGCTGGTCGAGACATTGTGACTCTGCAGAAAGAGCATGATATTCTTGATCTCCTTCTGCTCCTGCCAGCTCTTCTTGATCCGCTCCACGCGCACCTTCCCGATGCCAGCCACCTCCAGCAGGCGGTCCGGGTCCTCTTCGATCACGTTCAGCGTATCGGCACCAAACTGTTTCACGATCCTCCCGGCAAACTTCGGCCCGACACCTTTGACCAGGCCGCTGCCAAGATATTTCTCGATACCAAATACCGTAGCCGGCAGTGTCTCCTCAAATGTCTCCATGGAAAACTGCCGGCCATACTTTGCATCGATCCGCCAACTGCCGCCGAGATACAGGACACTCCCTACGTGCACATCCGGCATGGAGCCGACCACCGTCACCAGATCCTGATAGCCTTTTGCGCGGCACTTGATGACAGAATATCCGTTTTCCGCATTCTGATACGTGATGCGCTCAACCACACACCGCAAGTGTTCCATGATACCCTGTCACCTCCTCCCCGGTAAAATCACTTTGTCTAAAAAATCAAATCGGCGCGGTTTCAAATACCTTATCGCTTATATTTCCTGTAGATCCTGTTATAGGCTATAACAAGGAGCGGAAGACCACCCAGGCATCCCACCGCAAGAACAATCCCGGCTGTTGAAACACTCCCTATACCCATAATCGTACTGATCCAGAAAACAGCGGAATAGCAGATCCACATGATTCCATTTTCCCGGTTATAAGCCTTCACATTGGTGATTTCATCTTCCCTGACCGAGGATCCCGACCAGAACCACATGGGTTTCGTGCGCCGCCAGGCATAGATCCCGATACCGGTAAACAGAAGACTGCACGGTATTGTAATCACAAGCCATATAACCTTCTCCATAGCGACTCCTCTATAGCTTCCGCAAATACCTGACCGGCACTTCCTTTGTCAGCCAGACATGATTGGCCGATTCGAAGAACCGATAACCATCTGCTGCCATCTGACGACAGTCAATTTCATAAATGACCGTGCCACTTCCGTGCGCGGTGCGCGAGGAGCTTGCGGACGCGGTGCGCGCGCGACACCTGCCGTGCCGGCTGCCCACTTTCTTTGCTGTTTCCCTATCTGAAGAAAGATGCACGTAGAGCCGACTCTTCGGAATCAGTCCCTGTGCATCAATCGAAGCAACGTATTTTTCACCTGTCCCATGCCAAAGGATATCCGGCGGAGTTTTTTCCTCCAACTCCACATCTACCGGTATGGAATGTCCCTGGTTAGCCCGGATCAGGGTACGATCCTCGTTGAAGGAATAGCGCTGCTTCTCGTCAGTCTGGACGATTTCTTCCAGAATTTCCATATCCAGTGTATGGCCTTCCGATTGATTGATGCCGTCAATCAGTTCCCGGACATCCGCCCAGCCATGCTCGTCAAGGGTGATTCCGATCATTTCAGGCTTATGGCGCAGAATCAGGGAAATGAACTTGCTTGTATTCTTATTTTTATCGGATCTCCCGCCCCTCATCTATGATCTCTGCCTCCGTATTCTCCTCCACAAAGAAGGAAATATCGTCCATCAGGCTGTCAGCCATCGCATTATGCGGCACGATTGCCGCCACACCGATCACAATGATCTGGTGCGTGTCCTGCTCATTCACCTCTGCTGCCGAAACATGGTATTTGTTCTGCAGCCTGGTGATAAGACTCTTTACGATCATTCGTTTTTCTTTCAGACTGTGGACCCATTCGGCCCGCAGTCTGAAGGTCATTACGGCTATTCTCATATCCTTTTTTTGAGGAAGCTTACTCTTCCTCTTCCAGTGAATCTGTCATAATATCAATGGCATCGTCCAGTGCATCCAGCGCTTCGTCCAGGGAATCTTCTTCCCTGTCATCAAAATCCATGGCCTCTGCCACTTCCGCCAGACGGTTTTTCGCGGACTCTACCTGATCTATGATCTCCTGTAGTTCCTTTTTGTAATCCATCTTCTTCCCCTTCTTATCCGGCATCCGCATCATCGCGGAATTGATCCCAATCACAGTCTGTATCATTTCCCCTATACCCCTTCTGCTGTTAAATGATCACGCCCTCAAGATGATCGAGCTCATGAAGAACTATCTGCGCTGTCCATCCGGAAAATTTCTGCCGGTGCTTCTTCCAGCTACTATCCAGATATTCCACCTCGATGTTCTGATAGCGTGTCGTCTTGCGCACACCCTCCAGCGACAGGCAGCCTTCTTCTGTCTCATAAGGAGTATCCTTCTTCAGGATGACTGGATTGTACATCACCAGGTTCATAAAACCGATATTCACAATAATGATCCGCTTGCGCACACCGATCATATTTGCTGCCATCCCGACACAGCGATCCTGATTCGCAACCAGCGTGTCCTGCAGATCCTGCCCGACAGATAGGTCCTGTTTTGTTGCCGGGTCAGATTTCTGTCCGAGAAAGAACACATCTTTTACGATTGGCTTGATCATCGCAAATCACCCCTTCATTTCTGTGCGTGCCTGTACCATGCGAACATAAATTGCTGATAAATCCCATTGTAAGGGGAGTATCTGTCATAAGGGTATCCGTCCGGATAGTACTGTGTCAGAATACGTTTCATCCAGACATCAACCGGAAAAGCATCCGTATGATGCAGGCCGAACAGCGATAC
>JAXJVN010000033.1:0-23748 GCA_036308545.1 Eubacterium sp.
GCGCCCCACTTCTTCCTCATATCGGGGCGTGCCAATAAGTCATTCACCCACCGACAAGCAAGCTTGTCGTGTGTGATGACTTTTGGCACTGGTATCATTAAAATGTGAATACAATGAGAAATGCCTGAAAACACTTTTTATTGTAAGAAACCTGAGAATTTCGTCAAGTTTCAGGAAGAAGGTTCCTGTTTCAAAATGTGCGGCAAACGGGTTCAATAAATCTTATAAAAGTACAGTAAAAGGACCTGTAAAAATCCATCATTGAACTTGTGAACAACATTCACAAGGCGTATACTATATAAGGATTTTTGCGTTTTTTACGCACAGTTGAAAGGAGAACTGGAATGGCTATTATTGATTCAATCAAAGAAAGAGCAAAAAAGAACAAAAAAACAATCGTGCTTCCGGAATCCATGGATGCAAGAACCTTTGAGGCTGCTGAGAAAGTGACCAAAGAAGGAATTGCGAATATTGTTATCATTGCAACTCCGGAGCAGGTAGAGAAATACGGTAAAGGTTTTGATCTTACGGGCGTAAAGATCGTAGATCCCTTCACAGACCCCAACCGTCAGAAATATATTGATAAATTCGTAGAGCTTCGCGCAAAGAAAGGAATGACTCCGGAACTTGCTGAGAAGCAGATGACAGAAGATTATATGTATTATGCATGCCTTATGTGCAAGTGCGATGATGCAGACGGAGCTGTTTCCGGTGCCTGCCATTCCACAGCAAATACGATCCGTCCGGCTCTGCAGCTGATTAAGACCGCACCGGGAGCAAAGCTGGTATCCGCATTCTTCCTTATGGACGTTCCTAACTGCGAATACGGCGCAAACGGAGCATTTATTTTTGCTGACTCCGGTTTGAACCAGGATCCGACTTCTGAAGAGATGGCTTCTATCGCCAATGATTCCGCTAAGAGCTTCCGCCAGCTGGTACAGGTTGAACCCAAGGTTGCATTCATTTCTCACTCTACCAAGGGCAGCGCCAAGCATGCACTGGTCGATAAGGTCGTAAATGCTGTCAAGATCGCTCATGAAGAGTATCCGGAACTTGCATGTGACGGTGAACTTCAGGTTGATGCTGCAATCGTTCCGTCTGTCGCAGCCTCCAAGGCACCGGGCAGTGAAGTGGCCGGCAAGGCAAACGTCCTGATGTTCCCGAACCTGGACTGCGGAAACAGCGCTTACAAGCTGGTCCAGAGACTTGCAAAAGCGGATGCTTTCGGACCTGTTCTTCAGGGTATCGCAAAACCGGTTAACGACCTGTCCCGTGGATGCAGCGCGGATGATATCGTAGGCGTCGTTGCCATCACCAGCGTACAGTGCGGAGACTGATGTCTTAAGGCGTGAGATTTCATTTTGCCCAAAGCTTGAAACTATAAAAATGTTCAAAGCCGGACCCTTGAGCAGAAACGGTCCGGTCTATAAAAAATCAAATTATCCGGAGGAAAAAAATGAAGGTTTTAGTCATCAACTGCGGAAGCTCTTCCCTTAAATATCAGCTGATCGATTCCGAATCTGAGAAGGTACTTGCAAAAGGACTCTGCGAGAGAATCGGTATTGACGGACGCCTTACCTATCAGAAAGCAGGTCTGGACAAGGAAATCACAGAAGTAGCAATGCCTACCCATAAGGAAGCTATTTCCCTTGTCCTTAACGCCCTGACCAACGATAAGACCGGCGCAGTAAAAGATCTGAAGGAAATCGATGCTATTGGACATCGTATCGTCCATGGCGGCGAGGAATTTGCAGGATCCGCAATTGTTACGGACGAAATGATCGAAGCAGTTAAACGCTGCATCCCGCTGGCTCCGCTTCACAATCCGGCAAACCTGATCGGAATTGACGCATGCACACAGCTTATGCCCGGTGTACCGCAGGTAGGCGTTTTTGATACAGCTTTCCACCAGACCATGCCGAAGAAAGCTTATCTGTATCCGCTTCCTATTGAATACTATGAGAAGTTTAAGATCCGTAAATACGGATTCCATGGAACCAGCCACAGCTTTGTATCTAAAGAGATGGCAAGCTTCCTCGGCAAGGATATCAATAACATGAAGGAAATCATCTGCCACCTTGGAAACGGAGCTTCTATCAGCGCTGTTATGAATGGCAAGAGTGTTGATACTTCCATGGGTCTTACCCCGCTTGCAGGACTTGCAATGGGAACCCGTTCCGGCGATGTAGATCCGACAGTCGTACAGTTCCTGGAGCAGAACCTTGGCGTCAATACGGACGAGGTTATGAATATCCTTAACAAGAAGTCCGGTGTATTCGGCCTGTCACGCGGTCTGTCCAGCGATTTCCGCGATCTTGGATCCGCAGCAGAAGAGGGCAATGAGGATGCAAAGAATGCCTTGGATGTCTTTATGTACAGAGTAGCAACCACCGTAGGCGCATATGCGGCAGCCATGAACGGCGTAGATGCCATCGCCTTTACTGCAGGTATTGGTGAGAACGATGCAGAAGTCCGTGAGGGAGTCCTCAGCTATCTTGGCTATCTCGGAATTAAGCTGGACAAGGAAGCAAACAGCAAACGCGGTGAGAATATGGTAATTTCCACACCGGATTCCAAAGTTACAGTCTGCGTTATTCCGACGAATGAAGAACTGGCAATCTGCCGTGAGACCGTAAGGCTGGTTGAAGGAAAGTAATAGGACTTTGAACATTCGTGATAAGTTCTCATTAAAATTTTTGTTGACATGAGTGAACCTGCCTTGTATAATGAATTTCGCGTGATTTAAGAAGAACAATTCTGCCACAGACAGAATGTTGTTCTGTTTGTGATTTTCGATATAAGGAGGTGTACGAGATGTCCATTTGTCCGAAGAATAAATCTTCTAAAGCAAGAAGAGACAAGAGAAGAGCAAACTGGAAAATGTCTGTTCCGAATCTTGTAAAGTGCAGCAAATGCGGTCAGCTTATGATGCCGCATAGAGTCTGCAAGAACTGCGGAACCTACAATAAGAAACAGGTCATCGACGTAGAGTAATCTCCCGTCGTGCAGTTGAAAACTGATTAGGAATGAGGAGCCGTCACGTTTGTGGCGGCTCTTGCCTTATAAGCATGAGGTGATCTATGAAGAGAAGAAAAATTGCCGTGTTCTTAACAACGCTGTTAACGGCTTCGGTTCTGACTACAGGCTGCTCCTTTACAAAAACGGTTACCGGAGTTGTAGAAGATGTGACAGGTACATCCGGACCGACAGAGACGCTGGACTCTTCATCTTTGGATGGAATTGAATTTGATTCAGAGGAAGTTGACCCGAATATTACTGCGCCTGTTTTTGATACAGATCTTGGCGGAGCTGTGAATGTTCTTGCGGGAGGAAGTACAAGCCTTTCTGTTTCTGCCTCTGCTCCGGAAGGTGATATCACATATCAGTGGTATAGTACAAATACGAATACAAATGGCGGCGGCACCCTGATCCAGGGGGCAGACCAGCAGACTTTTTCTCCGGACTGCTCGACGCCGGGAACTGTTTTTTATTACGTTCTTGCAAGTGCGCATGTAAATGGAAAGGTCAATATGTCCGTGAGCTCGGTTGCCGGTGTAACAGTCTGGGCACAGGGCAACTGGCAGAAGGATGAAACGACCGGGGGATACCGTTATATTGTTCAGGCGGACGGGAGCTTTCCAACCGACGTGACCATGGAAATTAATGGTATAGTTTATACTTTTAATGGCGAAGGCTATGCTGTAGATGAGGCAGGAGCCTATGTGACGCCGGCTGATGCGCCTGCAGCAGTGACAGCGGCATCCGGCGATGCACAGACAGAGGAAGCGCCTGCAGAGCAAGCGCCTGCAGAGGAAGTACCTGCAGAAGAAGCGCCTGCAGAAGAAGCACCTGCAGAGGAGACGCCTGCAGAGGAGACGCCTGCAGAGGAAGCACCCGCAGAGGAAGCACCGGCTGAACAGCAGACAGAAGATGGCGCAGCACAGTAAAGTAATTTGAGGAAACCGATTATGTCCGAAATGGTAAAAATTGTATTAGATGCTATGGGCGGCGATTATGCACCTGCTGAGCCTGTAAAAGGCGCAGTTGACGCTCTCGGAAAAAGCGAAAGGATCAAAATTGTTTTTACCGGCGACGAACAGGCAATAAAAGCTGAACTTTCAAAATTTCAGTACCCGGAAGACCGCGTTGAGATCGTACCGACGACACAGGTGATCGAAACGGGAGAGCCACCTGTGAAGGCAATCCAGTCCAAGCGGGATTCTTCGCTGGTTGTTGGCCTGAATCTTGTCCATAAGGGTCAGGCAGATGCTTTCGTTTCATCGGGTTCTACCGGTGCGGTACTGGTCGGCGGCCAGGCTATTGTAAAAAAAATCCGCGGCATTCACCGGGCTCCTCTGGCTCCGCTTATCCCGACAGTTAAGGGCGCTTCTCTTCTCATTGACTGCGGAGCCAGCGTCGATGCAAGACCGGCCCATCTTGTTCAATATGCGGTCCTTGGTTCTATTTATATGAAGAGTGTCTGCGGGATCGATCAGCCGACAGTGGGACTTGTGAATATCGGGGCAGAAGAAGAAAAGGGCAATGCCCTGACGAAAGAGACCTATCCTTTGCTGAAAGAGTGCAGGGATATTAACTTTATCGGCAATGTAGAAGCCAGAGATATCCCTGCGGGAGCAGCCGACGTCTATGTTACGGAAGCCTTTACGGGCAATATGATCCTGAAAATGTATGAAGGAGTCGGTAAGACGCTGCTGTCGCAATTTAAAGAGGCTATTTACAGCAATGCCAGGTCTAAGCTTGGAGGACTTCTCCTCAAGCCTGCTCTGAAGTCGGCTTTGGGCAAGTTTGACGTAAAGAAATACGGAGGCGCGCCTCTTCTTGGATTGAAAGGCCTCGTCGTAAAGACGCATGGAAGTGCGAAAGCAGTGGAATATTGCAATACCCTTCTGCAGGTTCTGACTTTCCGCGAACAGGACGTCAACGGCAGAATTCAGGAATATCTTGCTGCTGAAGCTGAAAAGAACGAGGACATAAGCAGCTGAAAGGAAGAAAAATGGTTGAGCTGAACGTTATTCAGAACATCATAGCCGGGATTCTTCATGTCGACCCTCGGGAAGCTGTGGAGAAAGCAACGTTTGACAAAGACCTGGCAGCAGATTCTCTGGACATGTTTCAGATTGTAAGCAAAGCAGAAGACTATTATGGCCTGCAGATCAGGGATGAAGAGATGAAAGACCTGATCTGTGTGCAGGACCTGATTGACCGCTTGGAAGCAAAACAGAAGAAATAAGTTGATACGGCTGCTCTTTCCGACAGTTTTTTGCAGCATCAGAGCTTTAGCAGAAAACTTGAGGAAGGAACAGCCGTTCTTGTGTAAAGTAGATGCAGACAGGAGCTGAGGAGAAATGTATTCTGAAATAAAAAATCTGTCGGAGCTGGAAAAGCGCTGCGGCTATCGGTTCCATAACGTCGGCCTTCTCAGGCAGGCGTTAACGCATACTTCATATGCGAATGAGCATAAACTCGGTCATTTGGGAAGCAATGAACGTCTGGAATTTCTGGGAGACGCTGTGCTTGAAACCGTATCCAGTGAATGCCTTTATAAAATGTATCCGGACCTGCCGGAGGGGCAGCTGACCACGCTTCGGGCAAGTCTTGTATGTGAGCCGACGCTTGCCTTTGACGCAAAAGCGATTAATCTGCCGGACTATCTGCTTCTGGGCAAAGGGGAGGAACTGACAGGCGGAAGAGAAAGAGACTCCATCGTTTCGGACGCTCTGGAATCTATTATAGGCGCCATGTATCTGGACGGCGGGATGAAACCGGCTGCCAAATTTATCATGACCTATATTATGAATGATATAGGAAGCAAGCAGCTCTTTCGGGACAGCAAGACAAAGCTGCAGGAAATTATCCAGGCCGAATCCAATGAGGAAGTCGTTTATACGCTGATATCGGAAACAGGGCCGGACCACAATAAGAATTTTGAAGTTTCGGTCAGCCACAAAGGCAGAATTCTGGGTACAGGAAGCGGCAGGTCCAAGAAGAGCGCAGAGCAGAGGGCGGCATATCAGGCCCTTTTAAAACTGAAAAAATCTTAAAGCCAAATTGAGCTTCCTTTCTGACGAAGACACTGACTGTGATGAAAACGGCTTTCACACGAAGCATCTACATGACCTGAGGATGTAATGATATGTATCTGAAGAATATTGAAATACAGGGATTCAAATCTTTTGCAAATAAAATCAGACTGGATTTTCATTCGGGTATTACCGGAATTGTGGGCCCTAATGGAAGCGGAAAGAGCAATGTTGCAGATGCTGTCCGATGGGTCCTTGGCGAGCAGAGCGCCAAGCAGCTCCGCGGCGGTGCAATGCAGGACGTCATTTTTTCCGGGACGGAGAACCGGAAACCGCTTGGATTTGCCTTTGTAGCAATCACGCTGGATAATTCCGACCGCAGCCTCTCCCTGGACGCCGATGAAGTTACTGTTTCCAGAAGGCTTTATCGGTCCGGTGAAAGCGAATATATGCTGAATGGAGTTAAATGCCGTCTGCGCGACGTCAATGAACTTTTCTATGATACCGGCATTGGCAAGGAAGGCTATTCCATCATAGGGCAGGGACAGATTGACCGGATTCTTTCCGGCAAACCGGAAGAAAGGCGTGAGCTCTTCGATGAGGCAGCCGGGATTGTCAAATTTAAGAGAAGAAAGATTGAAACTCTGAAGAAGCTGGACAATGAACAGGCAAATCTTGTCCGCGTGCATGACATTCTGGCGGAACTGGAAGCCCAGCTGAAGCCTCTGGAGGACCAGTCTGCTAAGGCTGCGGAATATCTGGAAAAGAAAGAACAGCTCCAGCAGGCGGACCTGCAGCTTTTTCTGCATGATACGGAGTCCTTTGATAACCAGAGAGAGGGGCTTGAAAAGCAGAAAGATCAGTCTCTGAAGGAACAGGCGGAGATTGAGACAAACTTTGCACGTACCCGTACGGAATATGAACGTGTCGAAGACCAGATGGGCGAACTTGAGACCAGAATCTCCGATACGCAGCAGGATTCCAGGCAGGCTGAACTGAATAAGCAGGAAGCGGAAGGAAAGATCAACGTACTGAAAGAACAGATCGCGGCTTCGGATTCCAATATTCGCATACTGAACGAACGCCTGAATTCCATTCGCGCGGAAAAAGAAGAAAGGACGGCATCCCGCGGATTTAACCAGAGTGAACTTGAAAAAATCGAAGCGGACTACAAAGATGCCGGAAAACGGCTGGACGCTGTCGACCTTGCTTATGCCGAACTTCGCGAGGAACTGGAAAAACACGAAGGCATGGCGGAAAAAAGCAAGCAGGAAAATATCACTCTGCTGAATGCAAGGTCTGCAATCCGCGAAAATCTGCAGCGCTATGATACCATGCTGGAACAGACCGATATCCGCAGGAAGGATCTTTCGGGACGCCGCGATCAGGCTGCGGCAGACAAGAGCGAGCAGCAGGCGGCTTATGAAAATCTGAAAGCGGAATCGGAAGAAAACGACCGTTTGATCAATGAGAAAAAGGCTGAGATGTTCGACGTTCAGAAGGAGACTAAGTCTCTCATGGATGAAGAAGCTGCAGCAGTCAAAGAGTCGGAGGAATTGAGAAATGAATACCACAGGCTGAATTCCCGCCTGGAGTCTCTTATTCAGATTGCGGAACACTATGAAGGCTACGGAAACAGCATCCGCAGGGTAATGGAGCAGAAAGAAAAAGTTCCCGGTATCCACGGCGTTGTTGCGGATCTGATCCGGACGGATAAGAAATATGAAACTGCTATAGAGACTGCCCTTGGCAGCAGCCTCCAGAATATCATTACAGACGATGAAAATACAGCCAAGCGCATGATCGCATTCCTCAAGACAAATAAGTTCGGCAGGGCGACATTTCTTCCGCTGACGGCTATGCGAAACGGGCAGACCCTCTCCAATGACAGCGTTCTGCATGAACGTGGAGCAATCGGAAGAGCAGATACGCTTGTAAAAACGGAGAATATTTACCGCCCTATTATCGAGCGCCTGCTTGGAAGAACGGTGATCATCGACAATATTGACAGTGCTATTCGAATCGGACGCCGTTATAACCAGAGTGTTCGGATGGTTACACTGGAAGGAGAGGTCATTAATCCCGGCGGCGCAATGACAGGGGGCTCTTTTAAAAACAACACGAACCTGCTTGGAAGAAAGCGTGAGATTACGGAACTGTCTGATAAAACAGAACTGGCAAAATCAGAAGCCGAACAGGCAGAGGACAAACTGAAAAAAATCAGAGAAAAAGGCATACGGATGACAGACCGCCTGAACGGTCTCTCGGGAGAACTGCAGGAGCTGTACCTGCAGCAGAATTCTACTTCATTGAACCTGGAAAATCTGGAAAAGGCAATCGGCGATCTGGATACCGGACTTTCTGCTATGGACCGGGAACTTGAGGAACTGGAAGGGCAGATGAAGGACATCCGTGGCAGGCGGGAAGAGATCTCGAAAAATCTGGATGTATCCAAGAACGAGGAGGCTGACCTCGAAAGAAGAATCCGTGCTTTATCGGAAGGAACCGAAGAATTAAGGAAAAAACAGGAAGCTATCCGAAGAGAACAGGATGAAGCAAAACTAGCTTATTCCGCTGCCGTACAGAAACGTGAATTTGTACAGGAGAAGATCCGTACTTCAGATACGGAAATGAAGAGGTTGGAGGAAGAGGAAAGCGGCCTCGCCGCGCAGTCGGAAAAAGAAGAAGCGTCAAAAGATGAGAAGAAGGCTTCTATTGCTGAGATCGAAAAGACCATCAGGGATTATCAGTCAATTCTCAGAGACTGCAGCCGTGCAATTGAGGACTATAGTAAGCAGAAAGAAGAACTGAATAATGCCCATAAAGACTTTTTCAATCAGAGAGACCGGCTTTCACAGAAAAAAACAGAACTGGAACAGGAACTCTTCAAAATAAACGCCGGAATTGAGCGCCTGGACGAAAAACAGGACGCAAGGGTCAATTATCTCTATGAAGAATATCAGATAACGCCGGATATGGTAGAAGGGCTGATCGACAGGCAGGAAGCACAGGAACCTGCAGAACTCAGAAAAACGATCGGAACCCTCAAAGGTGCCATACACAGACTCGGTGACGTCAATGTCGGAGCAATCGAACAGTATAAAGAGGTAAAGGGGCGATACGACTTCCTATATGCCCAGCATTCCGACCTCGTCAAATCGGCGGAGGACCTGAAAACGATCATCAAAGATCTGGATGATGGCATGAAGAAGCAGTTTAAGGAGAAGTTTGAGGCAATCCGTCAGGAGTTCAACGTCGTATTCCGGGAACTGTTCGGCGGAGGAAGAGGAGAACTTGAACTTGTTGATCAGGAAAATATACTGGAAACCGGGATCAGCATTATTTCCCAGCCGCCGGGCAAGAAACTGCAGAATATGATGCAGCTTTCCGGCGGGGAAAAGGCGCTTACCGCTATAGCTCTGCTCTTTGCGATACAGAACCTGAAACCATCGCCCTTCTGCCTTCTGGACGAGATCGAAGCTGCTCTTGATGATAATAATGTCACGCGTTATGCCCGGTATCTGCACAAGTTGACAAAGAATACCCAGTTCATTATCATTACTCACAGACGCGGGACCATGACGGCAGCTGACCGCCTCTACGGCATCACCATGCAGGAAAAAGGCGTATCAACACTTGTGTCTGTGGACCTTATCGAGAATCAGCTGGATAAATGACCGCTGTTTCTCCTTTTTTAGAGGGGCAAGTGCGCGCAGTCTGATCCTCGGATATCGGATATTGATAAGAACGGCGAGCGATTTGACCATCGAAATATATCAAGGACAGGAGTAGATTATGGCTGAGGAAAAGAAGGGCTTTTTCAGGCGCCTGGTACAGGGACTGACAAAAACGAGAAAAAGTATAGGCAATGGACTGAGTTCTGTTTTTGGCCTTCCTTATATTGATGATGATTTTTACGAGGAGCTGGAAGAAACCCTGATCATGAGTGACATGGGAGTCCGGACTACCGAAGCGGTTATTGAAAAACTTCAGGAAGATGTAAAAGAGAATCATATAAAGGATCCTGCCGCGTGCCGTGATTATCTGATGGACAGCATCAAGGAACAGATGCATGTAGCCGAGACGGATTACGCGTTTGAGCAACAGACCTCGGTTGTCCTTTTTGTCGGCGTAAATGGAGTCGGCAAGACTACTACGATTGGAAAACTGGCACTTAAGCTGAAAGAACGGGGAAAGAAAGTTGTTCTGGCAGCTGCGGATACCTTTCGCGCAGCTGCGGCCGATCAGCTTCATGTTTGGGCAGAACGTGCCGGAGTGGATATTATTTCCGGTCAGGAAGGCCAGGATCCGGCTTCCGTAGTGTATGATGCCGTATCCGCCGCAAAAGCGAGAAAAGCAGATGTTCTGCTTGTCGATACAGCAGGACGGCTCCACAATAAAAAGAACCTGATGAACGAGCTGAATAAAATTTACCGCATCCTTAACAAAGAATATTCGGAAGCTTATCTGGAAACTCTTCTCGTCCTGGATGGAACGACAGGGCAGAATGCCCTGATGCAGGCCAAAAATTTTGCGGAAGCAGCTCATATCACGGGTATTGTTCTGACAAAGCTCGATGGAACTGCCAAAGGCGGTATTGCCGTAGCAATTCAGTCAGAACTTGGAATTCCTGTGAAATATATTGGAGTAGGCGAATCGATTGAAGATCTGCAGAAATTTGATGCCGATGAATTCGTAGATGCACTGTTCACGGAACAGTCCGCTTTGGATGAATGAGAATGGTTTTCGAATTTCGGATAGCCAGGCTGCATTTTTTGCCTGCCCGTAATTGGGAAAGATGATTATGAAGAAAACCCGTAAAATAAGCAAAAGAGTTTTATATCAGATCATTCTTCTGGCGGCGGTCTTTCTTCTGACCATGCTCACGGTTTTTCACGGCCAGAGTCTGCCTGAACTGGCAGCGGATGTAGCAAATGCAGAGCCATCCTGGCTCTTTCTGGCTATCCTGTGCCTGCTTGCTTATCTTTCGCTTCAGGGGCTGATCATATGGATAGAATTCAAGGCACTGCATTTAAAAGTAAGCCTGTTTAAATGCATGCTGATTGCCTATCATGGTTACTTTTACTGCAGCATAACGCCCATGCAGAGCGGCGGTCCGGCTGTCCAGCTGGTGGATCTGAAGAAAGAACGGATCCGCTTTGCGGAGAGCTCTATTGTCATTCTGATCATGACGTTCTTTTTTAAGCTGGTGCTCCTGATTGCTGGTATTTGCCTTATTACGCTGGGATTGGGATTTACCGCACATTATCTCCTGGGCGTACTGCCCCTGTTTATCCTGGGCATGCTGATGACGGGAGGGCTGTCTGTTTTTACTGCGCTATTTATTTTTCATCCTGCCCTTGCAAGGAAGATCATTGAGAAAATCGGTAACTGGATGAAGAGAAAACGCATCTTCCGTCCGGTTTTCCGACGCTGGCCGAATCTGATCGAGCGGCTGCTGGGAACCATGGAACGCTATCATTCCGTAGCAGGTTTTTTTCGCAGAAATAAGCCGGTGATGGCCCTTCTGATCCTTGTGACTGCATTGCAGAGGACCATGTATTATCTTTCGGCATGGTGCTCTTTCAAAAGCCTGGGCATCGATCTTCCTTTATGGCTGGTCCTGCTTCTTCATGCATCGATCTCCATCGGTGCTGATACGCTTCCTGTACCGGGCGGCATGGGCGCCAGTGAGGGTATGTTTCTGATCCTTTTCCGGAATCTTATTCAAAAACTGATGCTGGTTCCTTCTCTTGTCGTTTCCAGGGGAATTACATACTATGGTCAGCTGATCATTTGCGGCGCGGTTTCTATTCTTGCGAAACTGTACCTGGGTAGACATCCTGCCGGCGACCTTCCGGAAAATGCAACGTCAGTGATAGAGGAACTGTAATCTTAATAAAAGGGTATTTCATTGAAACAGGCAGTAAATTATTCAAAAGTGATGGACAGATTTCTGGCAGAGCTGAAGGACAGAAAAGAAGTTCCGAAGCTCCTTCTGCACAGCTGCTGCGCACCGTGCAGCTCCTATGTACTGGAATATCTGTCTCCTTTTTTTCATATTTTTGATTTTTACTACAATCCCAACATTTCTCCTGCAGAAGAATACAGGAAGAGAGTGGAAGAACTGAAGAGACTTATCAGAGAGATGCCGCTGGAAAATCCGGTAACCTTTATTGAGGGACGCTATGATCCTCAGGAATATTACAGCATTGCCAGAGGCTATGAAGACGCAGCTGAGGGCGGAGAAAGATGCTTTCGCTGCTTTGAATTAAGGTTAAGGGAAGCAGCCAGAGAAGCAAAGAAGCAGGGGGCGGATTTTTTTGCGACGACTCTTACTATAAGCCCTTTAAAAAATGCCGCAAAACTGAATGAAATAGGATTTATGGTTGCAGAAGAAGAGGGAGTCTCTTACCTGCCTTCTGATTTTAAAAAGAAAAACGGCTATAAGCGGTCTACGGAGCTGTCCGGTGAATACGGCCTTTACCGCCAGAACTTCTGCGGCTGCATTTATTCCAGAAGAGAAGCGAAAGAGAGAGAAAAGAGACAGAAGGATTAAGGAGGATAAAGAAATGGCACAGCTTTGGGGCGGAAGATTTAAAGGCGAAACCGATCAGCTTGCATATCATTTTAACGCTTCGATTGCTTTTGATCAGCGCCTGTTTGGCCAGGACATACGTGGCAGTATAGCACACGTCCGTATGCTGGCCAAGCAGGGAATTCTGACTGTAGAGGAATGTGACAGCATTATCGGAGGGCTGAATTCCATTACTGAGGATGTGAAGAGCGGAAAGCTTCCGATAACAGATGAATATGAGGATATCCATAGCTTTGTAGAAGCAAATCTGATCAGCCGGATCGGGGATGCCGGCAAAAAGATGCATACCGGCAGGAGCAGAAATGACCAGGTCGCTCTGGATATGAGAATGTATGTCCGCGACGAGGCCTCTGAAATTGATGCTGCTTTGCGGAATCTGCTTCTGGCGATCGAACGGATCATGGAAGACAATGTTTTCACTTATATGCCGGGCTTTACACATCTTCAGAAGGCACAGCCTGTCACCCTGGCCCATCACATGGGAGCATATTTTGAAATGTTCCGTCGTGACCGTTCCAGAATTTCAGATTTAAGAAAGCGAATGAATACCTGTCCGCTTGGATCCGGTGCCCTCGCAGGCACGACCTATCCTTTGGACCGTGAATATACCGCTTCCTTACTGGAATTTGATGAAGCTTCCGCCAACAGCATGGATGGCGTTTCCGACCGGGATTATATTGTAGAACTTCTGTCCTGCCTGTCCATGATCATGATGCACCTGTCTCGTTTTTCCGAAGAGATCATCATCTGGAATACCAATGAGTATCGATTCGTAGAGATTGATGATAAGTACAGTACGGGCAGTTCCATCATGCCGCAGAAAAAAAATCCGGATATTGCGGAACTGGTCCGTGGCAAAACCGGACGCGTTTATGGGGCGCTTATGGGCATGCTGACCGCACTGAAGGGTCTGCCTCTGGCATACAATAAAGATATGCAGGAAGATAAGGAGGGAACGTTCGACGCGATCGATACGACGATTCACTGTCTGACCCTTTTTACAGCCATGCTTTCTACGCTGAAGTTTAATAAAGAGAATATGGAAGCCTCCGCCCGCAACGGATTCACGAATGCAACGGATGCCGCGGATTATCTTGTCGGAAAAGGAGTGCCGTTCCGCGACGCGCATGGCATCATCGGACGGCTGGTCCTTTACTGCATTGACAGAAAATGTGCGCTTGACGATCTTTCCCTGGAGGAATTCCGGAAATTTTCGTCTGCTTTTGACCAGGATATTTACGATGCGATCAGCATGAAGACCTGCGTTGAGAAACGCAATACGACCGGGGCACCGGGGCCGGAAGCTATGCAGGCTGAGATTGAACACAACCGAAGCTATCTTGAAAAAAATTAAACCGCAGCCCGGTAATTTAAGCTTGCAATTTGTATTCCTGTGCTGAGTAACAGCATTTTCATCAATTTCCTGTTGAATTTTTTGTTAAAAAGTAATAGTATATTCCAGATGGCGCACAAACGTACGCGACAGACGGACAGCAGATAAGCTTGTGATGCGGAGGATTTGGAGAGATGGACAAGAAACTGAGAGTAGGTATCCTTGGCGCAACCGGCATGGTTGGACAGAGATTTGTTACCCTGATGGAGAATCATCCCTGGTTTCAGGTAACGGCACTTGCGGCAAGCGCAAGAAGCGCAGGACGCACTTATGAAGAAGCAGTAGGCGGCAGATGGAAAATGGAAACACCTATGCCGGACTATGTCAAAGATATGGAAGTCCTGAATATTCAGGAAGTGGATAAAATAGCGGATCTGGTTGATTTTGTTTTCTGCGCTTTGAACATGTCCAAAGCAGAAATCCGGGAGATTGAGGAAAGATACGCAAAGGCAGAAGTTCCTGTCGTATCAAATAACAGTGCACACCGCTGGACTCCGGACGTTCCTATGGTCGTACCGGAAATTAACGACAGCCATTTCGACGTGATTCCTTTCCAGAAGAAGAGACTGGGAACGACCAGAGGCTTTATCGCTGTAAAACCGAACTGTTCAATCCAGAGCTATGCTCCTGTACTTACAGCATGGTTAAAGTTCGAACCGACCGCCGCGGTTGTCTCTACTTATCAGGCAATCTCCGGAGCAGGTAAGACTTTCCGTGATTGGCCGGAAATGGAAGGAAATATTATACCGTATATCAGCGGTGAGGAAGAGAAGAGCGAACAGGAGCCCTTAAGGATCTGGGGCCATATTGAGAACGGCGAGATTGTGAAATCAGACCTGATGAAGATTTCTGCCCAGTGTATTCGGGTACCGATCTTGAACGGCCATACCGCTACGGTTTTTGTTAACTTCAAAAAGGACCCGACTTTCGAAGAACTTGTAGAGGCTATGGAGAGCTTTAAAGGATATCCGCAGGAGCACAGTCTTCCCAGCGCGCCGAAACAGTTCATCCGGTATATGAGAGAAGATGATCGTCCGCAGGTACGCCAGGATGTGAATTTCGAAAATGGTATGGGAATTTCTGTCGGCCGTCTGAGAAAGGACACGATCTTTGACTGGAAATTCGTAGGACTTTCCCACAATACCTTGCGAGGAGCAGCAGGCGGAGCAGTCCTCTGCGCTGAGACTCTGGTCGATAAGGGTTATATCACTGCAAAATAAAAAAGTCGATAAAAGTTCTATTGCTGCAAGATAAAAAGCAGGAAGCGATAAAAACATTATCAGAGCAGAATGCTGGCAGGCAGTCCGGTTGCGGATGCCTGCCATTTTTTATATAATGTAGTTTCAATTGGGGTTTCAAAAGAAAGGATGGCGACTTGGGAAAGTCATTATATATAGCAGAAAAACCTAGCGTAGCCCAGGAATTTGCCAAAGCGCTGAACCAGCGCTTCACGCGAAGTGACGGCTACCTTGAATCAGATGAAAGTATTGTGACCTGGTGTGTCGGACACCTGGTAACGATGAGTTATCCTGAGAAATACGATGAAAAATACAAAAAATGGTCTTTTGACACACTCCCTTTTCTTCCGGAAACATTCAAGTATGAGATTATCGGAGCGGTAAAAAAACAGTTTGCTATTGTAAAACGTCTGCTCAACAGAGACGACCTGGACACCATTTATGAATGTACGGACTCGGGACGGGAAGGAGAATATATTTTCCGACTGGTCACTATGATGGCAGGTACTTCACCAAAAGCCAGGCAGAAGCGTGTGTGGATCGACTCTCAGACAGAAGAAGAGATTAACAGGGGAATCCGTGAAGCGAAGGACGTATCAGCATATAACGATCTGTCAGACGCTGCGTTCCTCCGCGCGAAGGAAGATTACCTTATGGGCATCAATTTCTCGCGTGCTCTTTCACTGAAATACGGAAGTCTTGTAGCTTCCTATATGAATGAACGATATCAGGCTATTGCTGTCGGACGCGTCATGACCTGTGTCCTTGGCATGGTCGTACGTCGTGAATGGGAAATCCGCAAATTCCGGAAGACGACATTTTACCGTGTCCTTTCAGATCTGAATTACCGGGACCGGAATTTCGAGGGTGAGTGGAGAGTCACAAAGGAAAGCAATTATTTCCAGAGTCCGAAACTTTATAAAGAGAACGGCTTCCTGAAAAGAGAAGATGCGGAGGAAATGGTCAATTCCCTTCTGCAGATGGAACCCAGACAGATGATTGTCCAGAAGGCGGAAAAGAAGAAGACCAAAAAAAATCCGCCCCTTCTGTATAATCTTGCGGAGATTCAGAACGACTGTTCGAAAATGTTCAAGATCAGCCCGGACCAGACCCTGAATATCATACAGGAACTGTACGAGAAGAAGCTGTGTACTTATCCCAGAACGGACGCGCGTGTCCTTTCTACGGCAATTGCCAAAGTCATCGACCGGAATCTGAAGGGGCTGACCCATTATCCCGGCGCCGGTGAATTTGCCGGTCAGGTCCTGCAGTCCGGATCCTGGATGAAGATAGGTTCTACCCGCTATACAGACGACAAGCAGATTACCGACCATTATGCCATCATACCGACCGGTCAGGGATTCGGAAACCTTGGAAGCCTATCGGAAACCGCTCGAAAAGTTTATCACCTGATCGTGCTTCGCTTCCTGAGTATTTTTTACCCGCCGGCTGAATATACAAAGGTCAGTCTGGTATCAAAAATCGGGAAGGAAAGCTTTTTTTCGAGCTTTAATATTCTGACCGAACCGGGGTTTCTTGCTGTAGCAGAAAGTTATAAAAAGAAAAAAAGCACGGGAACAGGTTCCGACAAAGAAGAAGCGGGCGCTCCGGACGGGGCGGGCAGTGATCCTTCAAATACCGACGGGGCAGAGAATCCGGTTCCGGAAGGCGAAGCAAAACAGGCTCTGCTCCGCACCCTGTCTTCTCTGAAAAAAGGAAGTGTTCTGGATATACGCGGCTTTCGTCTGAAAGAGGGTGAAACGTCTCCGCCCAAACGATACACCTCCGGTTCTATGATCCTGGCAATGGAGAATGCAGGACAGCTGATCGAAGATGATGAGCTTCGGGAACAGATCAAGAGCTGCGGTATCGGAACGAGTGCGACCAGAGCAGAGATTTTGAAAAAACTTTTCAAAAATCAGTATCTGGACCTCAGCAAAAAGACACAGGTTATCACTCCGACCATGCTTGGCGAGATGATATATCTGACTGTTTACATGTCTATAAGTGCCCTTCTCAATCCGGAACTGACGGCAAGCTGGGAGAAGGGACTGAATATGGTGGCGGAAGGAAACCTGTCCTCCGCTGATTATATGAAGAAGCTGGAGAGCTTTGTCGCGGAGTATACAAATGGGGTCCGCAGCTCAGGAAACGGCACAAAACTCAGATCTTACCTGGATTTGACAAAAAACTGGTACCAGAAAAACGATCCCAGGCACATGTACCTGAAAAAAGCAGGGAGCACTTATCACAGCAGCAAGAGTGCAGGCAGCAGGAGCAGCAGGACCGGCAAAGCGGCAAAAAGCACGGGAAAGTAAGAGGCAGAAAAATGCAGCTTTATCATGGAGTAAATATCGTACTTGCTTCGACATCGCCCAGGAGGCATGAGATTCTTGATATGATGGGAATTCCCCATGTGGTCGTTCCGTCGGAATCAGATGAGTACAACAGGGAAATTTTTCCGGATCAGATGGTAGAAGAACTGTCCAGGAGAAAATGCAGCGCTGTCTATCAGAGAATCCTGAAAGAGAATACGTATGGAGAGGACCCCTTCCTGGTCATCGGAGCGGATACGGTCGTAGCGAAGGACGGGGTCATTTTCGGAAAGCCCTCAAATAAAGAGAATGCATATCGCATGCTTTCCAAGCTGGCAAACGGTACGCATCAGGTTTATACAGGCGTAACGATCCTGGGAAACCTGGGAGCTGTCAGAATCAACAGGACCTGCTCTGAGAAAAGCGAAGTCCACGTGTCGCCTATGGAATATTCTGAAATATGGGAATATATCGAAACCGGTGATCCCATGGACAAGGCAGGAAGCTATGGAATACAGGGCTTTTTCAGCCGTTACATAGACGGCATTAAGGGAGATTATTTCAATATTGTCGGCCTTCCTGCTCACAGGGTTTACAGAGAACTCAAAGAGATCCTGGGGTAAAAAGTAGATAAATTCTTTTTCACTCTATAGACATTGATTAAAGTTTATGCGAAAATAATATCGGCTTTTTAGTGAAACGCAGGGGTCCGGAAATAGGTTCGGAACATGCGCAGGCACATAGAGAAGAAGCACTTGAAAGGAGTCATGCGATGATTTATTCAAACGAAGTAGAGTCGATGTGTCCGGTTAAACAGGATGTACATCACGGTGCTGCTCCCATTCCGGAAGAAGGAAAATGGGTAAAATCCAAAGAGATCAAGGATATCTCCGGATATACACACGGCATTGGCTGGTGTGCTCCTCAGCAGGGATGCTGCAAGCTTTCCCTGAACGTCAAGGACGGAATTATTCAGGAAGCACTGGTAGAGACGATCGGATGCTCCGGAATGACTCATTCCGCAGCTATGGCAGCGGAAATCCTTCCCGGACTCACTGTTCTGGAAGCACTGAACACCGACCTTGTATGCGACGCCATCAATACCGCTATGAGAGAACTGTTCCTTCAGATCGCTTATGGACGTACGCAGAGCGCATTCTCTGAGGGCGGACTTCAGATTGGTGCAGGTCTTGAGGACCTCGGAAAAGGAACCCGTTCCATGGTTGGAACCATGTACGGAACTCTCGCTAAAGGACCGCGTTACCTCGAGATGACCGAAGGCTATGTCAAGGAAATCGCTCTGGATGCAGACGACAGAATCATTGGTTATAAATACGTCAACCTGGGCAAGATGATGGATTTCATCAAGAATGGCGACGACGCAAATACTGCATACGAGAAAGCAAGCGGCCAGTACGGACGTATTGCTGACGCTGTTCGTTTTATTGATCCGCGTAAAGAGTGATAGAGGAGGACGTAAGAAATGGCTTTATTTGAATCATACGAGAGAAGAGAGAAACAGATTCTGGCAAAGCTGAATGAGTACGGAATCGGCTCTATCGAGGAAGCTGCCGAAGTTACAAAGGCAGCAGGTCTGGATGTTTATCATCTGGTTGAGAATATTCAGCCGATCTGCTTCGAGAACGCAAAGTGGGCTTACACCGTAGGCGCAGCGATTGCCATCAAGAAGAACTGCAGAAGAGCTGCTGATGCCGCTGCAGCAATCGGTGAAGGACTTCAGGCTTTCTGTATTCCGGGATCCGTTGCTGACCGCCGTAAAGTAGGACTTGGTCACGGCAATCTGGGCAAAATGCTTCTGGAAGAGGATACCGAGTGCTTCGCGTTTCTGGCAGGACATGAGTCCTTTGCAGCTGCAGAAGGCGCAATCGGTATTGCTGACAAGGCAAACAAGGTCCGTAAAAAACCGCTTCGCGTTATCCTGAACGGACTTGGCAAGGACGCAGCGAAGATCATTTCCCGTATCAACGGCTTTACTTATGTTGAGACCGAGTACGATTACAAGACCGGAGAACTGAAAGAGCTGTCCAGAACCTGCTATTCCAGCGACCCGGAATCTCCCCGTGCAAAGGTCAACTGCTACGGCGCTGACGACGTACAGGAAGGCGTTGCCATCATGTGGCATGAGAATGTAGATGTTTCTATTACCGGAAACTCTACCAATCCGACCCGTTTCCAGCATCCGGTTGCAGGTACCTATAAGAAAGAGCGGATCGAAGCAGGAAAGAAGTATTTCTCTGTTGCATCAGGCGGCGGCACAGGCCGTACCCTTCATCCGGACAACATGGCTGCAGGACCCGCTTCCTACGGTATGACCGATACCATGGGCCGTATGCATTCTGACGCTCAGTTTGCAGGATCCTCTTCTGTTCCGGCTCATGTAGAAATGATGGGCCTCATCGGAATGGGCAACAACCCCATGGTAGGCGCTACCGTAGCGGTTGCTGTATCCGTTGAGCAGGCTGCTGAGGCAGGAAAGTTCTGATTGGAAGAACTGCATTATTATTGAAATGATAAAAAGAACCCCGGATCTGTTCCTTCCAGAACAGATCCGGGATTCTTTTTATCTAAGTGAATTTTTTAAAAAACTTGCAATATTCATGCACTTGGTTTATAGTTTGTTTAATTTGATATCAGTTTAAAGCGTTGCAAGGGTGCAGTGCTCCGATGGGAGGACTGCACTTATTCTATTTCCTCAAATAGAAAAAGCTTTCTACCGACTCAAAGAATCAGAATAGCATGGGAGGAGAGATTTATTATGAAGAAAAGAAAAACCATGGCAGTTCTTGCGGCTCTTGCCGCAGCAGTAACTCTTATTGCAGGATGCGGATCTTCCTCATCATCCGGAAGTTCGGCAGCGTCGGCTTCTTCCGCAGCTGCATCCTCAGCGTCGGCTTCTGCAGCAGACGATTCCGTACTCAGAGTCGGAATGGAGTGCAATTATGCTCCCTTCAACTGGACGACGACTACGACCAATGACTTCACCCAGCAGATTTCCGGAACGGATTATGCGGATGGTTATGATGTTGTCATGGCAACTAAGCTGGCAGATGCAATCGGCCGCAAAGTACAGATTGTAAAGCTGGATTGGGATAATCTGATCCTGTCTCTTCAGAACAACCAGATTGACGCGATCATTGCAGGTATGACGGACACACCGGAAAGAGAAGAGGAAATCGCATTTACTTCTCCCTATTATGAATCCGAAGAAGTTATGATCGTCAAGAAAGACGGAAAATACGCAGGCGCAACCGGCATTCAGGATTTCTCCGGCGCCACGGTCCAGGGACAGATGAATACCATATATGATGAAGTCATCGATCAGATTGACGGCGTTACCCATCAGCCGGCTGCGGAGACTTTCCCGGCTGCGATTCAGGCCCTGCAGGCGGGCGCTGTTGACGGTGTTGTCAGTGAGCTTCCGGTGGCAGATGGTGTCGTAGCAGCCAACGATGATCTTGCAATCGTCCGCTTTGACGAGGGCAAGGGATTTGAAGCCGATACCACCGTTTCCATCGGTGTACGCAAGGAAGACACGGAACTCAAGGATCAGCTGGATAAAGCTCTGGCAGATATTTCTACGGATGAACGCAACCAGATGATGGAAGATGCTGTAAACAGACAGCCGGCTACAGAGGAATAATACACAGAGGAATCATTCATGTTCTTTCAAAATTGTGCTGAAATTCTGAGTAAATACGGAAGCAGCCTGCTTCTCGGCGTGCGGACGACTCTGATCGTAGCCCTTACCGGAACGGCATTCGGACTGATTTTAGGACTTCTGGTCGGAGGCATCCGCGCAGCGAAGCTGGACTATACGGCGGGGCCGGTGGCTGTTTTCTTCAAGAAACTTGTAGACGTGATCATCAATATCTATATCACGGTTTTCCGCGGTACGCCCATGATGGTTCAGGCGGTTTTTATTTATTATGCCCTTCTGAACGTTGTGCACTGGTCTCAGCTGACGGCGGCAATTTTTGTCATAAGTATTAATACCGGTGCTTATATGGCGGAGATTATCCGGTCCGGTATCCAGGCTGTAGATCCCGGTCAGACGGAAGCGGCAAGGTCCCTGGGAATGTCCAATTCGCAGACTATGTTCGGTGTGGTCCTGCCCCAGGCAATCCGCAATGCTTTCCCTGCAATCGGCAACGAGCTGATCGTCAATATCAAGGATTCTTCTGTTCTGATGATCATCTCTATCACAGAGCTGATGTTCCAGGCAAAGAGCATAGCCGGATCCACCTTCCACTTTACGGAGACCTATTTCATTGAGGCAATGATTTATCTTTTCCTGACTTCTATCGCCAGTATTATTCTCAACAGGATTGAGAAACGGATGAGCCGGCCTGAAAAGGTACGGCTGTCCGTCCCCATGAGTGATACCGATCCCAAGAGCATCGGTTACGGCAGGAGCAAGGGCAGATGATGGAGGCAGGAAAGATGGAAGACCGCAAGATGGTACCATTAGTAGAAATAAAAGATATTCATAAAAGTTTCGGCGATCTTGAAGTACTCAAGGGAGTCAATTTTTCTGTAAACGAAGGTGAGGTTGTCTGCCTTGTCGGAAGGTCCGGATCCGGTAAATCAACCCTGCTTCGCTGCATTAACCTGCTGGAGAAGCCTGATGCCGGTACCATTCGGGTATTTGGCGAGGATATCCTCCATACCCGCGATGTAAATGCTTACCGTGCTAAGGTCGGTATGTGCTTCCAGCAGTTTAACCTCTTCAATAACATGAACGTACTCAGGAACTGCGTCTATCCACAGCAGAAGGTCCTGAAGAAGTCAAGAGAAGAGGCGGAAAAGACCGCTTATCAGTATCTGGACCATGTCGGCATGCGTGAGTTTGCCGGTCAGAGTGTGAAGACCATCTCCGGCGGACAGAAGCAGCGAGTCGCCATTGCCAGAGCCCTCTGCATGAATCCCAGGCTTATGCTCTTCGATGAGCCTACAAGTGCGCTGGATCCCGAAATGGTCGGAGAGGTTCTGAACGTTATGCGTGACCTGGCTAAGGAAGGCCTTACCATGATCATCGTTACCCATGAGATGGGATTTGCGAGAGAAGTTGCAGACCGGGTCGTGTTCATGGATCAGGGAAAGATTGAGGAAGAAGGGACGCCGGAGCAGATCTTCGAGCATCCGAAGAGCGAGAGGACGGCAAGTTTCCTCAGGGCATCGGTCAATAAGTAATTTCACTTTGTGATTTTGCAATCATTTGGCGAAAATCTTGATTTAAAAAAGAGAATCCCAATTCTGTTCAATATGTGACAGAATTGGGATTTTTTCTATGAGAGGATGCGAAAAATCTTCTGCACACTTATAATAAAGGTTAAATGCGTATGGAACAGAAACGCTGGTTTTAGCCTTTTTATAAAAGATTCTTCGGGAGTTTTTTGTGTGTAATAATAAAAATAGGGACAGTAAAAAAAGTCGACTGGGGAAAATCCTTCTTCCTGCTTTTACAATTGCCTGGATGGTCCTGATCTTCAGCATGTCTGCTGAGAACGGACAGGAATCGTCAGGCCTTTCCGATATGGTCTGCCGGTGGATCGGAAGAATGTTTGTCCGGAATTTTGACAATCTGCCGGCGTCAGAGCAGGCATCCTTTATTGCAGGCATCTCTTTTTTCGTCCGCAAGGCAGCCCATATGACGGAATATGCGATTCTGGAAATTCTTATCCTTTGGTCTTTCCGAAGCTATGATTGGAAGATACGCGTTGCCTCTCTTACGTCGCTTTTCTGCAGCTTTCTTTATGCGTGCACAGATGAACTGCACCAGCGTTATGTCGGGGGCCGTGCGGGGCAGTTCCGGGACGTTTGCATCGATACGGCAGGAGCTGCTGCCGGCTTGCTGCTGTATCTTTTCTTTTTCCGGCTTGTGAAACAGAGAAGAAGAATAAATACAAATATTGATAAAAAAAGCAGGTTCTGTAAAATAAATCGCGTTGAAGATGAACAGAACCATTAAGAAAAGAAAAACAGATAGGGATAGAATATGGACCAGGAAGAGGATGAAAGAATTGGAAGACTGGTTCCGGGATGGCATCTGTGAAGTAAAAAAATGCTCCGAAAGATAGTAAAAATGAGCAGAAAGAAAACGCAAATTCTTTTGAAAATATTTTTGACAGCATAAAAAATATAA
>JAXJVN010000034.1:0-19796 GCA_036308545.1 Eubacterium sp.
AAATATCTTCTCCTTTTTTTCATGGCAGTCTGCACCATGGACACACTGGCTGTTCTTCGGACAAAGGACCTTGATAAGAGAAGAAGAATGCTGTCCCGGCAGGTACGATATATCGTGTCCTTTGTACTGATAAGCTTCCTGATCATGTATCTGAAGACCATGGAGCCAATGATGCTGGCACTTCTATTTGGCACGCTTATTTACCTTCTGGTCACCATGAACCTGTATAAGCTCGTCTACCGCAGGTCTTCCAGACTGCTTCTGAACACCATGTGCCTGATGATCTCTATCGGCATGGTGATCCAGTCCCGTCTGGATACGGATACAGCCTTAAGACAGCTGATCATTGTTTTTGCATCGACAATGATCTGCTTTCTGGTACCGACATTTATAAGGAGAGCGAAATGGGTATCCCATGCAACCTGGCTGTATGGTATCGTCGGAATCCTGCTCCTGGCGGCGGTTTATGTCTTTGGACGGGCAACCGGCGGGGCAAACCTGTCCCTGTCCTTTCATGGGTTTACCTTCCAGTTTTCAGAGTTTGTCAAGATTACTGTTGTAATGTTTATGGCAGGGATTCTGCAGAAAAGGCAGGATTTCGCAGCGGTTGTGATCGTTACGGTCGTAGCGGCAATCCATGTAGGAATCCTGGTCCTTTCCACGGATCTGGGCGCTGCTCTTTTGTACTTTATGGCATATATCATCATGGTTTTTGTCGCTACCAGGAATCCGGCATACGCTTTCGTAGGTCTTGGAGGAATGGCAGGGGCATCTGCCGTTGCCTACCGGCTGTTCTCTCATATCCGCGTTCGCTTCGCGGTCTGGAAGGACCCCTTTGCTGACTATGAAGGAACAGGCTATCAGATTGTACAGGCACTTTTTGCCGTATGCGCAGGAGGATGGTTCGGAACCGGATTATTCAACGGATCTCCCGAAAGCATTCCTGTTGTCACAAAGGATTTTACATTTGCTGCAATCTGTGAAGAATTCGGCTTACTCTTTGCCATCTGCCTCATCCTTCTCTGCATGGGTATGTACATCCTGATCATCAACATATCCATGAAGCTGGATAAACCTTTTTACAAGCTGGTTGCCATGGGACTTGGTACGGAATATGCCTTCCAGGTATTTCTAACTGTCGGCGGCACTACGAAATTCATACCGATGACGGGAATTACGCTTCCGCTTATCAGCTATGGCGGAAGCTCCATCCTCTGTACCATTATCATGATTTCAATCATCCAGGGACTATATATCATGCGTACCGATGAAGATGATGAGATTGAAAGAGAACGCATCGAAGAAGAAGTGAGGGAAGAGAGACGGCTGGAACGAAACAGACAGCTTGCATATGAAGAAAGCCTGAAAAGGAACCGCATGGACAGCAGGCGGCCGGACGGCAGAAATGACAGACGGAATGACAGGCGGCCGGGCAGACCGGCTTCCGGCAGAAAAGCAGGAGCAGATACAGATGAGCTCGGAAAAAAGATCGAAGAACAGACAAAACAGAGCATCAACTACTAGGACTTATAAAGTCGTAGCCTGGCTGTGCTCTTTTCTTTTCCTTGCCCTGATCGGATATATTATTTACTTTCAGATTTTTCAGAGTAAAAATATACTGAATAACAAATATAATACCCGGCTTCAGGAAGCGGCAGAAAAGGTTTCAAGAGGATCCATCCTGGCACGGGACGGGCAGGTTCTGGCGGAGACAGTCAGGGACCAGAACGGAGAGGAAACGAGGAACTATCCCTTCAACAGTCTTTTTGCCCATCCTGTCGGTTATGCCAGCTACGGCGGAAGCGGACTGGAGGCTGCGGAGTCTACAACGCTTTTGACCTCTCATTCCAATATCGTGACTCAGTTTGAGAACGAACTGAATGAAGAGAAGAAACAGGGTGATAATGTTGTTACGACTCTGGATGTGAAGCTTCAGACTGCTGCCCGCGATGCTCTGGGCAGTTATAAGGGAACAGTTCTGGCTATGGATTCGTCGACCGGAGACATCCTGTGTGATTACAGCGCACCGGGCTTTGACCCCAATACGCTTGAGGAAAACTGGGACAGTCTGACGCAGAGTACGGACGGCAACTTTATCAATCGCTCTCTGCAGGGACTGTATCCTCCGGGATCCACCTTCAAACTGATCACAGCGCTGACCTACTTAAGAGAGCACGGCACGTTTGACGATTTCAGCTACAACTGTACGGGCAGTGAAGAGTATGAGGGCTTCAGCATCCATTGCGTACACGGAGAAGTGCATGGCCAGGAAAGCTTCGCAGACGCCATGGCAAATTCCTGCAACTGTGCCTTCGCGCATATGGCCCTGAATGATATCGATAAGGATGACCTTCGGGCGACAGCCGAAAGCATGGGATTTAATAAAAAAGAACTGAAGACAGACCTTCCTTATGAACAAAGCATTTTTACCCTGGACAGCAGTACACCCGGTCAGCTGACGATGCAGACTGCAATAGGCCAGGGGGATACCAGGGCTACTCCCATGCAGATGCTTTTGGTTGCTGATGCGGCTGCAAACGGCGGGAAAGCTATGAATCCTAATTTTATAACAAGCGTTCAGTCCAGCGAAGGAACCGCTGTTCAGTCCGCGTCTCGTACGCCTTACGGCCAGCTGATGACTTCAGAAGAGGCGGAAGCACTGAAAGGACTCATGAAGGAGGTCGTCAAGAGAGGGACTGCATCCAGGCAGCTTTCGGATCTTCCTTATAATATCGCCGGAAAAACCGGTACTGCTGAGCATACAGACGAAGCAGGCGGAAAAGCACATTCCTGGTTTGTAGGATTTTCCGATACAGGTTATAATGATATTGCTGTATGCGTACTTGTGGAAGACGGAGACCTTGATCTGACCGGCGCCTACGTCGCCAGACAGCTGTTCACTTCCTGGTTCGGGGGCTGATATGGAATTTCGTAAAGAACTGTATCTGGGCGAAGAAGCGGAGAAACACTATCTCGAATATCGGAATGCCTTGAAAAGGGGCAAGCCTTATCCTGAACTTTATGCCATTACTTATGCGGTCGGGGAAGGCGACCAGCTGGATATTGTCAACGGTATGATGCTGACCATAAAAAGCGTTCGCGAACGGCTGCCTCAGATTGTCGGAATTGCCAAAGGAAAAGAGGAAGCTTTGAAGGTGGTCCGGAGGATTGCGGAAGAAACCTTCCGGGCAACAGGTACCTGCGACATGAGGGCATATCTCTCAAGACTGTAGATATGCAGGTGAGGCTGAACTTTTCGACAGGCGGATATTGCGCCATTCTTTTTACTGACGCATGTTTACCGTTTAGAGCTGTTAAAGAATAAGCGAGGATATATCGATTGGCTGCTTTGTTGCACATACTGCTGATCATCGGCAAGATCCTCCTTGTACTGCTGCTGATTATTCTTGCCATCCTTTTTATTCTGCTGATCTGTCCGTTCTTCTGGAAGATCCATCTGGTTAAGGAGGGGGAAACCCTGACTGTGAAGGCAGGTCTTTCTTCGACAGCCAGACTGATTTTCCTGAATCTGGACTATGATAAGGGAAGGCAGGATAATGAATTTTCCTTTGATCTTCTGGTATTCGGCCTCCCGATTCTGAAGATGCTGAAAAGCAGAAAGGAAAAGAAGGAAAAAGCAAAGAAAGAGGCAGAGCAGAAGAGGAAGGAAGAAATTAAAAAGCATATCCGGGAAGGCACCATTCCGGCAAATCCAAAGAAGCGGAAGAGAAAAAGGAAAAGCCCGACATCTGTTCCTGCTTCTAAACGGAAAAAACGGAAGAAAAAGAAAATGCAGGAAGAAAACGACGGTGCATTTATCGGAACCGATGCCGGTAAGATCAGTTACAGGATCCGGGAAATTTTCCGTAAGCTTAAGAATGGCTTTGATAAAATCGGTGATTGGAAAGCCTATCTGGAAAGCCCTTCATTTGGAAGAGTGAAGGCTGCGCTTTCCAGGGAACTGCCTGCAGTCATGAGGAGCATTCTTCCAAAGCGGATAAAAGGATATCTGGTTTTCGGGTTCGAAGACCCGGCTATGACAGGAATGGCAGCCGGCGCAATGGCAATGCTGCTGGGATTGACAGACAGGCTTCAGATCAGCCCTGACTTTCAGGAACAGAAATTCGAAGCGGATATCATGCTTAAGGGCAGATTCCTTCTTCTGATGCTGATTATACATGCTGTAAAACTGATTTTGAACAAGGATGTAAAAGCACTCATCAGACGCTTTTAAGTGATAGATCGGATACTGAGGATATTATAAAAAAGGAGAAAAAGAATGGCTGAGAATAATGATTTCAATTCTAACGTAGAATCTCTTTTCAAGGGACTGGATACTTTCCTTACCTCCAAGACCGTTGTTGGAGAACCGGTCAAGGTAGGTGATTCAACCATGATTCCGCTGGCTGACGTTTCTTTTGGAATCGGCGCAGGTGCTTTTAACGCTGATAAAAAGAACAACGGAGGCGGCGGCATGGGTGCCAAGATGAAGCCTGTAGCGGTTCTGATGATCGCAAAGGATGGAACTTCCAGACTGATCAGCCTTGAGAATAAGGATGCTGTATCAAAGATCATCGAGATGGCTCCGGATATTGTGACTAAGATTTCCGGCAAGCTGGGAATTGGAAATGCAGGTGCCGGTGAGGAAGCTGCTCCCAAAACAGAAGAGAAAAAAGAAAAGTAAGAGAAGAGAACATAAGTAAGAGAAAATAGATAAGTAAAGAGAACATAAATAAGAGATGAGAATATAAAAAAGAAGTTCCCAAAAGGGAACTTCTTTTTTAAAATCTACAGAAGAGGTGAATCAGGCACGCTCAACTTTTCCGCTGCGAAGGCAGCTTGTGCAGATAGACATTCTCTTGTTGCCCTGCGGAGTTTTTACACGTACGGACTGTACGTTAGACTTCCACATTTTATTGGACCTTCTGTGAGAATGGCTGACTTTAATGCCGAAAGATACGCCCTTTCCGCAAATAGCACACTTAGCCATTTTTACACCTCCTTATTTCAAATCCGTATAACAGATACTTTTTGCGTGTTCACAACGTTAGTATTGTAGCAGAACTGTTTTGCCTTTGCAAGAGAAATTTTGGCATTTATTTTTCGGGTAAAATCAACTATACTTATAACTTGTATAAGTGTATAAGACGGATCAGAAATGAAAAAGGTGCGCATGCGGACTTTTCCGGAAAGGCTGCCGTGGAGTTATATACACGTTTACAGGGATAGAGATAAAGTCTCAAATAGAGATAGATAAAATCTCAAATAAAGATCATTTAACAGGAAAGTGAAAGGAGCAGGCGATGAAGGGACGTATTGATTCGAATCTCGGCGAGATTGTCGTAAACCCCGAAGTGATCGCGACTTATGCAGGCAGCGTTGCGGTTGAATGCTTCGGCATTGTCGGAATGGCTGCAGTGGATATGTGGGACGGTATCGTCAAGCTGTTGAAAAAGGACAGCCTCAAGCACGGAATCAATGTCACGATTGAAAATAATAAGATTTCCCTTGAGTTTCATGTGATCGTTGCGTATGGCGTGAGCATTTCCGCCGTATCTGCAAATCTTATTGAAAATGTAAAATATAAAATAGAAGAGTTTACGGGCATGCAGGTTGAACACGTTGTCATTAAAGTTGAGGGCGTACGGGTAATTGACTGACCCTTTGGCTTTTACTGCTAGGAGGAACTTACATTGAGTACAAAAACAATGGATGCCCGTCTGCTTGCGAAGATGTTTTTAACAGGAGCACAGAATCTTGACGAGCATAAAGAATGGATCAACGAGCTGAACGTATTTCCGGTACCTGATGGGGATACGGGCAGCAACATGACCATGACGATCATGTCTGCTGCCAATGCGGTGAAGGAACTTGGCCCGGGTACGGATATGAAAAGCCTGGGCAAGGCAATCTCTTCCGGTTCCCTGAGAGGAGCCAGAGGAAATTCCGGAGTTATTCTCTCCCAGCTCTGCAGAGGCTTTACCAAAGTTCTCAAAGGAACGGACGAAGCAGATATCCATATGATCGCCGATGCCTGTGAGAAAGCAGTCGAGACTGCTTATAAGGCTGTCATGAAGCCGAAGGAAGGTACCATTCTCACTGTTGCGAAGGGAATGGCCGATAAGGCCAGAGAATTAGCGGACCAGGCTGATGAGAATCTGACTCTTGAGGATTATCTGAAGGCAGTCCTGGATTACGGAAATGAGGTTCTGGCAAAAACGCCGGAGATGCTTCCTGTCCTCAAGGAAGCCGGAGTCGTTGATTCCGGCGGCCAGGGACTTATGGCTGTAATAGAGGGCGCCTACGACGGACTGACCGGCAGGGCAGAGGTCAAAACAGCGGCTCCCTGCGATACGGAGGAAGAGAAAAAAGAAAAAGAGGAAGAAAAGATCAAATTCCTCTATGCGGTCGAATTCATTATCAACCCGCTGAAAAGGCCGGAGGAAAGTACGGTAGAATCCTTCCGCAAGACACTATGCGGCCTCGGTGACACGGTGGTTCTGATCGAAGATCACGGTCTGCTCAAGGTACATGTTCACACTAACGAACCGGGTACTGCCATTCAGAAGGCGATTGAAATCGGAGCGCTGACAAATATACTGGTAGAAAACCGCAAGGTTGAGAAGCATGAAGAAATGCTGATCCAGAATGCGGAGCAGCTGGCGCTGGAGCAGGAGCAGGAGCGCACGCCCATGAAAGAAGTCGGTTTTATTACCGTATGCATGGGCGATGGATTCGAGGAAATTTTCAAGGGACTGAATGTCGATTATGTAATTTCCGGCGGACAGACCATGAATCCAAGCACTGAGGATGTTCTGAATGCGGTCGATCACGTTCATGCGAATAATATTTTCCTCTTCCCTAACAACAAAAATGTTGTAATGGCCGCGAAACAGGCACGGGAACTGGTGCGTGAGAAGAATATCATTGTAATCCCGACCGCAACGGTAGCCCAGGGAATCACGGCCATGATCAATTATGATCCTTCTATGTCGGTAGAAGACAGCCAGGCACAGATGGAAGAAGAAATCGGTCAGGTTAAGACAGCCGAGATTACCTACGCTGTCAGAGATACAAGCATTGACGGTGTTCCGGTCCATAAAGACGACATCATGGCGGTCGGCGATAAAGGACTGCTTTCCGTTGGAAAAGAAGTGAAGGCGACAAGCATGGAAGCCATCAAAAAGATGGTCGGCGATGATTCGTCCCTTATCAGTATTTATTATGGCGCTGACTTTTCCGAAGAAGAGGCAGAGACTCTTGGCAATGAAGTCATGGAAGTGTATCCTGACTGCGACGTAGAGGTCAGCAGGGGAGGACAGCCGATTTATTACTGCATCATTTCTGTTGAATAATTTTTTTCTGCCGCGCTGCAGGAATTTATACACTGTTATGATTGATGATTCGATTCGTACATTAAAAGGAATCGGAGAAAAAACAGAGAAGCTGTTTGCGAAGGTCGGCGTAACGACCTGCCGGCAGCTTCTTATGTTTTATCCGAGGGAATATGACAGGATGGCTTTGCCGGTCACAGTCAGTGAGGTGACGGAAGGCGTTAAAACTGCCGTTGTCGCCCGCATCGTACAGAGTGCGTCGGTGCGTACATATGGAAGAAATTCGATTACCATGCTTCTCCTGAGAGAAGGCTCCTATTCCCTTCAGCTGAACTGGTTCCATATGCCATATCTGAAGTCTATGCTGAAACCGGGCATGACCTTTGTGTTCCGGGGACCGGTTATCCGGAAGAATAACCGTCTGATTATGGAACACCCGGAAATATATACGGTTGACAAATACCGGGAAGCACAGGGCCGGATTCTGCCTGTTTATTCTCTGACGGCAGGGCTTACCAATAATATGGTACGAAAGAGCATGGAGCAGGTTCTGGCAGAAGGCCTTCTGCTTCCGGACCCGCTGCCGGAAGAGACGCGTCAGCAGGCAGGGCTTTGCGAGATCAATTATGCCATTCATCAGATCCACTTTCCGGAATCGGAACAGGCACTGCGGGAGGCTCGGAACAGACTTTGCTTTAATGAGTTTTTCTTCTTTATTCTGGGCGTTGCTTTTTCCAGAAAAAATAAGGAGGAACGTAAGAATTTCTGGCCCATGCAGGCAGGCTGGGAAACGGAAGATGTGATCGCCTCCCTGCCCTTTCATCTGACCGCAGCTCAGCTCAGTGTATGGACGGAGATGGAGCAGGACCTCACATCTGATAAACTGATGATGCGCATGGTCCAGGGTGACGTAGGAAGCGGTAAGACGATCCTTGCATTTTTATGCATGGTCCTGACGGCAGGAAACGGTTATCAGGCAGCTCTTATGGCACCGACTGAAGTCCTGGCAGAGCAGCATTTCCGGTCGTTGAAGGACCTGCTTGAAAGCTGCCGGCTGCTGGATAAATATCAGCCTGTCCTCCTAACAGGATCTCTTACGGCAAAGCAAAAGCGGCAGGCCTATGAGAAAATCCGGAATGGAAGCGCGCTGATGATCGTGGGCACCCACGCACTGATCCAGGAAGCGGTAGAATATAGCAAACTCGCCCTAGTTATTACAGATGAGCAGCATCGTTTTGGCGTAAACCAGAGAATGGCCCTGGCAGGAGGGGAAAGAGCGCCGCATCTTCTGGTTATGAGCGCAACCCCCATTCCCAGAACACTGGCCATGATTCTGTACGGAGATCTGGATATTTCCGTTATGAAAGACAAGCCGAAACGCCGCCTGCCTATCAAAAACGCGGTCGTAAATACATCCTATGAGAAAGCAGCCTTTGATTTCATCCGGGACCAGGTAAATGCAGGGCATCAGGCTTATGTCATTTGTCCAATGGTCGAGCCTAACGAAGACGTCCCATGTGAAAATGTAAAAGAATATTCAAAAAAGCTAAAAGACGTCTTTGAACCGGATATTAAAGTTGCTATGCTGCACGGCAAGATGAAAGGCAGGGAAAAGCAGGACGTCATGCATCGCTTTGCGGAAGGGGAGATCCAGGTCCTTGTATCGACGACGGTTGTTGAAGTCGGTGTCGATGTCCCAAATGCTACAGTCATGCTGATCGTGAATGCAGAGCGCTTCGGGCTTGCCCAGCTGCATCAGCTCAGGGGAAGAGTGGGAAGAGGTTCAGCTCAGTCTTACTGCATGTTCATGCAGGGAGACGGCAGGGAAGAAATCCGAAAGCGTCTTCAGATACTCAAAGAGTCAAACGATGGATTTTATATTGCGGAAGAAGACCTGAAGCTGAGAGGTCCGGGAGACCTTCTGGGCGTACGCCAGAGCGGAGAGGCACTTTTTGAAATTGCGGATATCTACCGGGATGCAGAAATTCTGAAAAGAGCGAAGGATGCCTGCGAAAGCCTGCTGCAGCTGGATCCTGACCTCTCTTTGCCGCAAAATGTACTATTAAAAAAAGCGCTCGCCGCCTATTTATCACGTCAAAATGACGATAGCGGCCAATAAAATTGGACAAGAGGCAATCGAAACGCTGAAAATGTTCATAATACCTTGAAAAAAAGTAAAAGTGCATATACTATTCTAAAAGAATCAGATTATTAAAATTTAAGGTTATCGCAATACGTATTTCATTATCAGTAATCGATAGCAGGAGGTTATGAACACTATGGCTGAGACAAAGAAAACAATTGCAAAGACTGAAGAAAAAGTAAAAGCAGCTGCAGTAAAGGCAGAAGCAAAAACTGCAGAAGTAAAAAAAGAAGTTTCCGCTGCTGCAAAGAAAACTGCTGAAAAAGTAGAAGCTACCGCAGCAAAGGCAAAAGAGACTGCTGTTAAGGCTGCTGACGAGACCGCTGCAAAGGCAAAGGAAACCGTTAAGAAGACTGCGGCAAAGGCAAAAGAGACCGCAGCTAAGACTGCTGACGAGACTGCAGCAAAAGCAAAAGAGACGGTAAAGAAGACCGCAGCAAAGGCAAAGACTACGGTAAAGAAAGCTGTTAAGAAACCTGCTGCAAAAAAACCTGCAGCAAAGAAGGCAGCTGCTCCGGCTTCCAGCGAAGTTGTTCTTCAGTTTGCCGGAAAAGAATTCGCAGCATCTGAACTGGTTGAAAAAGCAAAAGCAGTTTGGGGCGGAAAAGCGGAAGATCTTAAGGACGTAAAGGTTTACGTGAAACCGGAAGACAATACAGCTTACTATGTTGTAAACGGAGACGTAACCGGAAGCTTTGAGCTTTAATACAAGCCGGTTGTTTTGAAGAATGAAGCTGAGCGGCAGAAAGCTGCTTTAAGGTTCTGCTTTATTAATCGATAATGAGAAAAGGCTGTCACGGTTGATTCAACCTGTGGCAGCCTTGTTGTTTTTCATAAATTTTCCGGGCTTTTTTCAAGCAAATACGACTAGAAATAAAATTCCATATTCGGATTTTTACCTAAAAAAACAATTAATATTGCGCCTTATTTGTGACTTTGTTATAATAAAACATAGATTTTGACAAGAACCACACCGCAGATAAGGAGTCGGGAAAACGTCATGAATATTGGAATCATTGCGCATAACAGCAAGAAAAGCCTGATTGAAGATTTCTGCATCGCCTATAAAAGTATATTGATGAGACATGAGGTCTATGCGACCGGCACGACAGGCAGAAGAATCGAGGAAGTAACCAATCTTCGGATTCATAAATTCCTGGCCGGAAGCCTCGGAGGAGACAAACAGTTCACAGAAATGATCGAACGCAATGATATGGATATGGTTATCTTTTTTTACAACCCTTCCATCATCGATCCCCGGGAGCCGGACGTATCAAAAATCGTTCGCTGCTGCGATCAGTACAATATCCCCGTGGCAACGAATATAGCAACTGCTGAAATGCTGATCCTCGGTCTGGACCGGGGAGATCTTGACTGGCGCATTCAGTATAAAGAAGAAATCTGATAGAAAATTTATTGCGGGTAAACAGAGCATGAGAGTAATTGCCGGAAAGTGCCGCAGTATGCCGCTGAAAACGATCCCGGGCAGAAACACGCGGCCTACGACGGATCGGATAAAAGAAACGCTGTTCAATATTATGCAGATGGATGTGCCGGGAAGCCGCTTCCTTGATCTTTTTGCAGGAAGCGGTGCGATCGGCATTGAGGCTTTGAGCAGAGGAGCGGAGCACTGTACCTTTGTAGACAGTTCGCGACAGGCTGTCAGGATCATAAAAGAGAATTTAAAATTTACAAAACTGGAAGCAGATGCTGACGTGTATGAAATGGATGCTGCTTCCGCTGTCCTGTCTTTTAACAGGGACTGCGCATTCAATCTGGTTTTTTTGGACCCGCCTTATGATAATCAGCTGGAGAAGGAACTTCTGACTCTCCTTGTTAAGGCGCCCTGTATAGCAGAGAATGCGCTTTTTGTTGTTGAAGCATCGAAGGAAACGGACTTCTCTTATGCGGAAGACCTTGGCCTTGCCTGTGTAAAGAATAAGCTGTACAAAACAAATAAGCATGTGTTCTTCAGGAAAACGTATGATTAAGGAAAAACAGCGCGCCATTGCTTGCTGTGCCGCGGGTAAAAGGCGGCGGAATGGACATGAGAATGAAAGTAGCAGTATATCCGGGAACATTTGATCCCATGACCTATGGTCATCTTGATATTATAGAAAGATGTTCAAAGCTGTTTGACGAAGTCATCATCGGCGTACTTCATAATTCCGCCAAAACGCCGTTGTTTTCTACAGATGAACGTGTTAGTATATTGAAGAAAGCGACCTCTGATATGCCGAACGTAAAAGTTCTGGCTTTCGAAGGTCTTTCTGTCGAATTTGCCAGACAGTGCAAGGCAACGGTAATTGTACGCGGACTGAGATTGATCACGGATTTTGAATACGAACTCCAGATGGCTCAGACCAACCGTAAACTTGCGCCGGATATTGACACAATGTTCTTGTTTACGTCGCTGCAATACTCTTATCTGAGTTCTACTACCGTTAAGGAAGTGGCTGCTTTCGGGGGAGATATCAGTGAATTCGTTCCTGATTTTGTTGAGAAGGCGATGAAAGACAAGATGGACCATAAGAACGGATAAACATGATTGCGAAAGCATCAGGAATGAGGAGAGTAAAGGAATGAGCAGCAGCAGAATTGAACAGATCATCGAAGAAATTGAAGAGTATGTAGAGGGATGCCGTTACCAGCCCCTGTCGACTACGAAAATTGTAGTTAATAAAGAGGAACTTGAAGAACTGCTTCGTGAGCTTCGTCTGAAAACGCCTGACGAAATCAAACGTTATCAGAAGATCATCGGCAATCGCGATGCTATCATTGCGGATGCAAATTCCAAGGCGGACGGCATTATTAAGGATGCGCAGGCGAGAGCAGAAGAGCTGGTAAGCCAGGAACCGATTACGCTGGCGGCTGAAAAACGCGCGGATGAGATCAATGCAGCTGCGGAACAGCAGGCAAATGATACCATCAGTCAGGCAAATCAGCAGGCACAGGAAATTCTGGACTCTGCCCAGCAGGACGCAAACAGTATCAGACAGAGCGCTATTTCTTATACCGATCAGCTGCTTGAGAACATTTCCAACATACTGGGCGGAGCTCTTGATGCAGGAAAGCAGCTTGGCGATACCGTTGCGGCAAATATTCAGCAGTTTACCGGAGATCTGAACGAATATTACAGTCTTGTAAACCAGAATCGTTCTGAACTGGCTCCGTCCGTTAATCAGGCAGCTCCGGCACGTCCTTCTCAGCCGGAAGAAGAGCCGGAAGAAAATTATGAGGACGAGGACGCATATGACGAGGACGATGAGTGAGCGGACCTAAGCAGATGCGTTCGGCTTACTGCACATGTAAAAAATAAAGGCAGCGCATTCTCAAGCGGAATGGGCTGCCTTAATCTTTAACACCGGATGCTTGGAAATCACACCGCTTCCTGCGCGAAGCCGGTGCTCCGGCAGGAGGATGAAAGCTCTCCTGACGGATAAAAAACGATAAGGAGCATGACAGGTACATGAAAAAAGCAAAAGGCCAGTATGGCTACATGAAAAGCCAGAAATTGATCCGCACGCTGCGGACGGCAGCTTTTTTTGCCCTTGTGGCAGCCGTTTTTATGATCGGCCTTTTCTTGAACAAGGGCGACAGGAAGAATATTTATACCGTTATCGCTATGGTAGGCTGTATACCGGCCTCTATGTCGCTTGTCAGTATGATCATGGTCTGGCTGAGGAGATCGACAGATCCGGAGCTGTACCGGGAAACGACGGAGGCTGCCGGATCCATGCCGGTCTGCTATGAACTGTTTCTGACAACAAAGGACAAAAATCTCTATCTGGACGCTGCGGCGGTTTCGGATGACTGTATTGCGGCATTTACGATGGACCGGGTATCGGATCAGGATCTTCACTTCATGGAAGAACATATCCGCAAAACGCTCCGTGCGCAAGGTTACAAGAATATGACTGTCAAAATTTTCAATGACCGCGGGCATTTCCTGAATCGGATTGCCGGCATGAGCAAGGCCTGGCCCGGACTTACGGAAAGGCAGGATAAGATGGCAGACGTCCTGAAAGCAATTTCCCTATGATAGAACTTGTAATAAAAGAATCGGAAAGCGGTCAGCGGCTTGATAAGTTCCTGCGCCGCTATCTTCCGGAAGCAGGATCCGGCTTTCTCTATCGTATGATGAGAAAGAAAAACATTGTCCTGAACGGGAAGAAAGCAGAAGGCAGGGAGCTTTTAAAGCCGGGAGACACCATAAAGATTTTTTTCTCAGATGAGACGATCGCCAAATTTAAAGGCAGGGGGCTGGCTGAAGAAGGGCTTCCCGCGCTGAAACAGGAGTGGATTCTATATGAGGATTCCGACATGCTTGTCCTGAATAAGCCGGCGGGGATCCTCTCTCAAAAGGGAGAGGACGACACTCCTTCTATGGTAGAATACATAAGGGGATACCTGGTGAAAAAAGGAGAACTGACAGAAGAATCTCTTCGATTTTATAAGCCGGGTGTCGTTAACCGTCTGGACCGAAATACAAGCGGAATTCTTCTGGCAGCCAAAACACTTGCAGCAGCCAGAAGCCTATCACTGGAATTAAAAGAAAGAACTGCGGATAAGTTTTATCTGGCAGTCGTGCATGGGAAGCCGGAAAAGGCTGCGCATGCAGCTGCCTGGCTTGCAAGAACAGAAGCAGATCCGAACCATAAGGTCCGGATAGCGGACGAATTCTTTGAAGGGGCTTCCCGGATTGAGACGGAGTATGAGCCTATCAGTAGTGGAAGAGAATATTCCCTGCTGAAGGTACGACTTATCACAGGCAAAACGCATCAGATCCGATGCCATCTTGCCAGCCTGGGTTATCCAATCGCAGGCGACCGCAAGTATGGCATCCGGGAAGCGAAAGCCCCGAAAAGGCAGATGCTGCATGCCTGGAAGCTGCAGATCGAAATGGGAAGCAATGATAAGAAAACCTTTACAGCACCTGTACCGGAGGATATGCTGGACTTTATGACAAGAGACGGGATCTCCTTTGCGGAATAATCGATAGGAAAGCATAAGCGTAAGCCGGAATAATAAGTAAAATGAGAAAAGATAAAGACATTATGAGCGAAACAGATAAGAGAAAAGATTCCAATAGCAGGAAAGAAAAAAGCGGCAGGGAAGAAAAGTCCGGCTTTGCTCACGAACTGCTGGAATACGTTAAACTGATCGTCATCGTGCTGGCTGTTGTGATTGGTCTGGAACAGTTTGTTATCGTAAATGCCCGGATTCCATCTGCTTCTATGGAGCCTACGATTATGACGGGGGATCATATCTTTGGGAACCGGCTGGCTTATAAGACAAAAGATCCGGAACGCTTTGACATCGTTATTTTCAAATACCCGGACGATGAAAGCCGTCTCTTTATTAAGCGCGTCATAGGTCTTCCGGGTGATACGATTGATATCAGGGACGGAGACGTCTATATAAATGGATCGGAGACGCCTCTTCCGGATGACTACTGCGCACAGGCTGATTCTACAGACAGCGGTTACCTGACCTTTCCGATCACGGTTCCGGAAAACTGCTACTTTATGCTCGGCGACAACCGCCTTTATTCGAAAGATTCCAGATACTGGAACAACACATTTGTTGAAAAGGACAAAATCCTTGGCAAAGCCTTCCTGCGCTACTGGCCGCTGAACAAGATCTGCACGCTGGGAAACGATGTGAAAGAAGGAGATAATTGATGGCTACCTGGAATTCAAGGGGCTTAAGAGGCTCAACGCTCGAGGAGATGGTTAACCGGTCTAACGATCAGTACCGGGACATGGGTCTCTGTCTGGTCCAGAAAATCCCGACTCCCATCACGCCTATTGAAATCGATAAGGAACATCGCCATATTACGCTTGCCTATTTCGAGCAGAAAAGCACGGTCGATTATATTGGCGCAGCCCAGGGTATTCCAATCTGCTTCGACGCAAAGGAATCCAAGAAAGATACCTTTCCAATTGCCAATGTGCATGAGCACCAGGTGCATTTTATGGAGGACTGGGAAAAGCAGGGAGGCATTTCCTTCCTGCTCATCTTTTATTCCATGCGGGACAGCATCCTATATCTTCCTTGCCGTGTTATAAAAAAATTCTGGGAAAGGGCAGAGACAGGCGGGCCTAAGAGTTTTAAACTGAACGAGATCGACACCTCTTACTTTCTTCCGCGCTCCCAGGTCCTGGTACCCTATCTGGAAGGAATAAAGAAGGATCTGGAGGAGCGGGACTGAAAAAGCTGCTAAACACTTGCAATTTACCATGATAACGTGGTAGCATGGTAAAGCGTTAAAAGATGCAGAAAAGCTTTTTATGAAAAGAAGGACTTATGACTGATGAAAAATAAGATTCATACACCCGAAGGCGTTCGGGACGTCTATGGCAGAGAATGCGACCGCAAGAATTTCCTGGAAGGAGAAATTGAAGCGCTCTTTCATTCTTACGGGTACCAGAGCATTGATACGCCAACTTTCGAATTCTTTGATGTTTTTGCTAAAGAAGTGGGGACGATCCCATCCAGGGAACTTTACAAGTTCTTTGACCGAGAGGGCAATACACTGGTTCTGAGGCCGGATTTTACTCCTCCGGTAGCAAGAGCAGTTTCCATGTACTTTCAGGATGAGGATATGCCCATCCGGCTGTGCTATAAGGGCAATATCTATATCAATAGTCTGGAACATCAGGGCCGATTGAAGGAAAGCACCCAGGCAGGCGTCGAACTGATCAACGACAGCAGCATGGAAGCAGATGGAGAAATTCTGGCTCTTGTAATCCAGTGCATGAAAAGAGCCGGACTGTCGGAGTTTCAGGTAAGCGTGGGAAGCGTCGATTTCTTCAACGCACTCACGAAAGAAGCAGGTATGGATGAAGAAACCATAACCAGCCTGAAAACCCTTTTGTCCATGCAGAACCGCTTTGGCGCCCAGGAACTGATCGAGGGCCTGAACCTCAGAAAAGACCTGAGAGATCTGTTCGTCCGGCTTCCTGAACTGTTCGGGGACGCTTCTGTACTGGATGAGGCGGAAGGGCTGACCACGAATACACGGGCGAGAGCAGCTCTGGAAAGGCTGAAGGAAATTTATGGAATTCTGGATACGTACGGCTTCCGGAATTATCTGGTTTTTGATCTCAGTATGGTTACAAAATACCAGTATTATACCGGTATTATTTTCCAGGCCTATACTTATGGATCCGGAGATGCTGTAATAAAGGGCGGACGTTATGATACGCTCCTGGAACGTTTTGGGAAAAAAGCCTCTGCCATTGGCTTTGCGGTCCAGACAGACGATCTTCTGACCGCGATCGAGCGCTCTCATATCAGCTTGCCGGTTTATGACAGTAAAACGATGGTACTCTATCCGGCAGATTTGGAGAACCTGGCTATTCGCTTTTCCAATGAAAAGAGGGCGGAGGGACTGGAAATCGCCTGCGTTCGTTTCCGCGAAGGCCATGTTCTGGACGATTACAGAGTTTACGGACAAAGAAATCAGTTCGGAGGAATCATTTATTTCCGTTCAGCTGACGAGGTCTATTCTATTAATCTGTCTAACGGGCAGACGGTTAGGATTCCGATTCATTTTTCATAAAAGGAAGATAAGAAGGATATATGAGATATTTAACAGTAGCGCTGACAAAAGGGCGCCTTGCAGAAAAAACTATGAATATCCTGGAACGGGTCGGAATTACCTGTTCAGAACTTCTCGATAAGGATACCAGAAAACTGATCTTTACGGACGAAGAACACGGAATGCGCTTCTTTCTGGCAAAAGGACCGGACGTTCCGACTTATGTAGAGTACGGTGCTGCAGATATCGGTATTGTCGGGAAAGATACGATCATGGAGGAAAATCGAAAGATTTATGAGGTGCTGGACCTGGGAATAGGAAAGTGCCGCATGTGCGTATGCGGACCGGAGTCTGCCCGAGGCTATCTCAATCACGGTCAGCAGATTCGTGTGGCAACCAAATATCCCGGGATTGCCAAGGATTATTTCTATAACCGGAAAAACCAGACCGTTGAACTGATTAAGCTGAACGGTTCGATTGAGCTTGCCCCGATTGTAGGACTTTCTGAGGTTATTGTAGATATCGTAGAAACAGGTACCACCCTCAAAGAGAATAACCTGACCGTTCTGGAAGAAATCTGTCCGCTTTCCGCAAGACTTGTCGTCAATCCGGTAAGCATGAGGATGGAGAATGCGCGGATAACAGATCTGATCCATAGAATAAAAGCTGTATTATAAACGAATATCCGTATGAAAAGGACCGGACAGAAGAATTCATTAGCTGACGGATGACAGACAGCAGAGTTCTTAACAGGACCGGAAAGAGGAGTTACCCATGAGAATTATTGAATTAAATGAAACGACACGCCGCACGATCAGAGAGAATATATCCAGAAGAAATCCGCTCCGTTATACCGAGCAGGAAGCAACTGTAAAAGAAATTGTGAAGGCTGTCCGGGAAGACGGTGATAAAGCCCTGTTTGGCTATACTCATAAGTTTGATGGATTTGATGAGAATGCCGCAAACATTGAAGTAAGTCCGGCTGAAGTGGAAGAAGCCTACAAGGCGGTTGATCCGGAGCTTATAGACGTTATTCGCAAGGCTCTTGTCAATATTCGGGATTTTCATGAGAGACAGAGAAGGCAGAGCTGGATCACGACGACAGAGAAGGGTACGATTCTGGGTCAGAGGATCATCCCACTGGAAAAAGCAGGAGTTTATGTGCCGGGCGGAAAAGCAGCATACCCGTCCTCCGTTCTGATGAATATCGTGCCGGCGAAAGTAGCCGGGGTGGATCATATTTATATGGCGACACCCTGTAATAAAGAGGGAAAAGTAAATCCGGCTGTATTAGTCGCTGCCAAAGAAGCAGGCGCAGACCGCGTTTTCAAGATGGGCGGCGCCCAGGCTATCGCAGCATTTGCGTTTGGAACGGAATCCATTCCGAAAGTAGACAAGATCGTAGGACCCGGCAATATTTTCGTGGCGCTTGCCAAAAAGGAAGTCTACGGAAATGTCAGCATTGATTCCATTGCAGGGCCAAGCGAAGTAACGGTCCTGGCGGATGATTCCGCAAACGCTCATTATGTGGCAGCTGACCTCCTGTCCCAGGCAGAGCATGACCAGCTGGCTGCCGCAGTTCTGATCACGACATCCAAAGAACTGGCGGAAAAAGTAAGCCTTGAGGTAGATGCTTATCTGCAGGTCCTCAGCAGGAGAGAGATTATTGAGAAATCCCTGGATAATTTTGGTTATATCATGGTTACGGATACCATGGAGGAAGCGATTGCCGCTGCCAATGAAATCGCTTCCGAGCATCTTGAAATCGTCACCCGCGACGCTTTCGAAGTCATGACAAAGATCCGCAATGCGGGAGCAGTTTTTATAGGAGAGCATTCCAGCGAACCTTTGGGCGACTACTTCGCCGGCCCCAATCACGTCCTTCCGACCAATGGAACGGCACGGTTCTTCTCCCCGCTTGGAGTGGATGACTTTATCAAGAAATCCAGTATCATTCATTATTCCAGAGAAGCACTGAAAGAAATCCATAGAGATATTGAGCAGTTCGCAAAGTGTGAACAGCTCACCGCTCATGCCAATGCCATCGCGGTAAGATTCGAAGAGGAAGACTGAATCCCTCCGAAAGGTCATTTTGGGTCCGTAATAGAATTTTTTTTACATAAGTACAGTCATTGAGGATAAAGAAAAGTTATGGGAAGAACAGCAGAGATCAGCAGAAAAACGAAAGAGACGGATATCTACGTAAAACTGGATCTGGACGGCACCGGAAAATATGAGATTGATACCGGCGTCGGTTTTTTCAATCACATGCTGGCAGGTTTCGCCCGCCACGGTCTTTTTGACCTGACCGTCAAGGTAAAAGGCGATCTGGAAGTCGACGATCACCATACGATTGAAGATACCGGTATCGTGATCGGCAGCGCAATCCGCCAGGCAGTCGGTGATAAAGCCGGAATCACGCGATACGGCAGCAGTATTCTTCCAATGGATGAAACACTGGTCATGACAGCTGTCGATCTCTGCGGCAGGCCTTATTTCGTCTTTAAAGGAGATTTTACCGGACCTTCCATGGGAGATATGAATACCCAGATGGTGAGAGAATTTTTCTACGCGATTTCTTACGCGGCGGAAATGAACCTGCATCTGAATATTCTTTACGGAGAAAACGATCATCACAAAGCGGAAGCTCTGTTCAAGTCCTTTGCCAAGTCCCTGCGGATGGCTGTCAGCCATGATGACAGGATCCAGGGTATTCTTACCACGAAGGGCAGCCTGTAAGCATTTACAAAAAAACAGTGATAAGGTTTTCAGA
>JAXJVN010000035.1:0-2537 GCA_036308545.1 Eubacterium sp.
AGGAAAAGGAATGGATTTAAAACTGTTTTCGCAGGCAATCATCAAATTCCTGGGCGGTCTGCTGATCGTTGGCCTGTTACTGTTCCTGCCTGCCGGGACATTCGGCTGGTGGCAGGCGTGGCTGCTGATCGGAATTCTCTTTGTCCCGATGTTCATTGCCGGATTGATCATGATGAAAAGCTCTCCTGACCTGCTCAGGAAAAGGCTGGACGTCAAAGAGGAGGAGAATGAGCAAAAAACTGTGATCGTACTCAGCGGGATCATGTTCCTGGCGGCATTTATAGGAGCGGGATTGAACTACCGATTTGGATGGATCGTGGTGCCGGACTGGGTTTCCTGGGTTGCGGCGGTTCTTTTCCTGCTGGCCTATGCCCTGTACGCCGAGGTGCTGCGGGAGAATGTCTGGCTTTCCCGCACGGTAGAGGTGCAGGAGAACCAGAAGGTCGTAGATACCGGGCTCTATGGCATCGTCCGGCATCCTATGTATATGACCACGCTTCTTTTGTTCCTGTCCATGCCGTTGGTGCTTGGTTCCGTAATTTCCTTTGTCATTATGCTGCTGTATATCCCGATCATCGCAAAGCGGATCCGCAATGAGGAACAGGTGTTGGAAGGGGGACTTGAAGGATATACAGAATATAAGCAGCGAATCCGATATAAAGTGATTCCGTTTGTGTGGTGAAACAAAAGAGGTGATCTTTTTTTGAGCATAGAGAAATTAATGGATATTCGAAGTCCCGGACAGAAGTCAAAGAAGGACAAGATCCTCTCTATTGCCGGCTCACTGATTGCGGGGGTCCTGTTGGGTATCTTTTCAAAATGGCTTGACAGCATTGCCTTGGACAATAGTATCTGGTGGCACAGGATCATTGAGAGGATTGATCTTGGCAACTTCTTCTCTGAAATTGCCATCTGGCTTCTTATCGCACTTGCGATTGCCGTATTCAGCAGTTCCGCCTTGATGGCAGCACTGAACGTGTTTGTTTTCTTTGTCGGGATGTGTGCGGCTTATCATCTGTATTCGATCCTTTTCTCCGGATTCAATCCTTCGTCCTATATGATGATCTGGTATGCCATTACCCTGATCTCGCCGGCACTGGGTGTCCTTTGCTGGTATGCGAAGGGAAAAGGAATAATACCGATCCTTCTCGATACAGGGATCATGGCGGTCTTCACCCTCTCTTGCTTCTCTCTGGGATTTTTCTATGTAGATCTTCGGGGAATATTGTACCTGATGAATTTTATCGGTGCAGCCGTAATTCTTTACAGAAATCCGAAGCAAACTGCCATCTCGATATCGGCAGGATTCCTGATGGCGTTTCTTCTGAATCCTCTTTGGCCATTTAAGTGAACAGGGTATGATTGGATCGACTGGGAAAGGATAATGTCATAATGAACCATAAAGGAACAAAACGAATAGAAACAAACAGGCTGATCCTTCGGCCGTTCCAGATGAATGATGCAGAGCCTATGTATCGAAACTGGGCTTCCGATCTGGAAGTCACCCGGTATCTGACATGGAATGCACACACATCTGTAGAAGTCACCAGACAGATACTGACAAACTGGACAGAGAGCTATTCCGATCCGGCGAATTATCAGTGGGCAATCGAACTGAAGGAAACGAGTGAACCTATCGGCAGTATTGCTGCTGTCGAGATAAATGAAAATACGGAAGCCGCTACTATCGGCTACTGTATCGGCAGGAAGTGGTGGAGACAGGGCATCATGACGGAAGCCCTCTTCGCTGTCATATCCTTTTTCTTCGAAGAAGTCGGAATCCGATGCGTCAATGCCTGTCATGATTCCCGGAATCCCAATTCCGGGAAGGTGATGCAAAAATGTGGAATGAAGCTGGAAGGGACCAGACGGCAGACAGGATTCAATAATCAGGGAATCTGTGATGAGGTCTGGTATTCCATTCTCCAACATGAATATTTCGAGAAAAAAGACTCTCTGCATTGCTGGTTTTGACCTCATCAATAGTATTCAATATTAGTTTTTACATAGCGCATTCGGTACCAATCCCGGATGCGCTATTTGTTTACTCATTTTCAGAAGATAGGAGGATGCACGAAATGAAACTTGTTATCGCCGAGAAGCCCTCGGTGGCGCATTCTATTGCCCGTGTGATCGGGGCAGCCGGCCGCAAAGACGGATACCTGGAGGGAAATGGTTATCTCGTCAGCTGGTGCGTCGGTCATCTTGTGGAACTGTCTGCGCCGGAAACCTATGACGAACGTTACTCGAAATGGCGCCTGGAGGATCTGCCGATCCTGCCAGACAACTGGCTTTACCAGGTCTCGTCCGCTACAAAGAAGCAGTTCGGGATTCTGAAGGAACTCATGAAGCGGCCGGATGTGGAATCCCTCGTCTGCGCGACGGATGCCGGACGCGAGGGAGAGCTGATCTTCCGTCTCGTCTACAATCAATGCCGATGTAAAAAACCATTTGAAAGGCTGTGGATCTCCAGCATGGAGGACGCGGCCATCCGGGAAGGCTTCCGGGAACTGAAACCCGGAACCGCCTACGACAAC
>JAXJVN010000036.1:0-30698 GCA_036308545.1 Eubacterium sp.
TCAGACCAGGTGTAGCTCCACTTGTTGGCATCGTTCAGTACAACCGGATCTCCGCTTGCCTTGCCGTCTGCCAGCAGCTGAACCTTGATGCTCTCAGGGCGCTTGCCGTCCTGGTTATTGCTGTCATTCCAAACCTTGGCAACACTGAGACTGGTCTTACCTTTCTCATGGGTATTGATCAGGTCTGTGCCGCTTACAGTCGTGGAATATTCCGCAATGGCATTCTCAGTAATAGTATAACTGATTGCCTTACCTGCTTTGTTCTTTGGCAGATTGATGAAACTGTATGACCAGCCGTCCGCTTCGGTTACGGTCTTGCTGTCGATCTTCTCACCGTCTGCAAGCAGGTTGACTACGATATGATCCGGACGGAATCCGTCCTTGTTGTTACTATCGTCCCAGGTTTTGTTTCCGCTTACACTAGTTGTTTCTTCTACATTTTTAATGCTATATCCATCCGTCTCGCTTCCAGTTACAGTAGATTTATATCCACTCGGTACACTGGTTTCTTTTACGGAATAAGCAATATCCTTACCGTCTTCTTTTGCCGGAAGATTTGTCCATGTATATGTCCAGCTGTTGTTGTCATTCAGAACTGCAGAACTACCGCTAGCTTTTTCATTTTTCAGCAGTTCTACTGTTATGCTTGTAGGACGATTCTTATCTGCATTATTATTATCGACCCACTGTTTTGTTACAGTAATATTCTTAAATGAACTGTTTGCAAATGTTGCAGTTCCGACCACTGGATCAGCTGTCGCGTAATCTGGCTCTTCATCCATTGTTCCAGTATAATATACCGGAGCAGACGCTGTATATTTGGTAGTCTCGCTCTTTTTATCTTTTGTCTCTGTTTTTGTGACAGTTACTTTTACATAATAAACAGTTGCATCTGCAGCGTATTCAGTATCACCAATCTTTGCATGACCATCATTGTCAGAAATTTCTCTTATTCTATAGAAGTAATCCTTTACTCCTGCTGAATTTTCAGCTTCCGTAAAGTCAGATCCATCATAAGCGATTTCCGGGAATGTAATGTCTGCTCCAGAGTTCGTGACTTCTTCGCCAATCTGATTCCAACTATTGCCATTCTTTTTCTCAAGTACAAAACGGAAGCCATCAACTGTAGCAGCGCTGCCATCTATTGTCTTTCCTGCTTTAAATGTAACACTTGTATCCTTACGGATTTTCTTTTCATGCTGGTAAACATTGTGCCATTCACCACTATTAATAGTGATGCTCTTCGCCACGATCCAGCCCGAGCATGTGCTGTTTGTTGTTGCCGAAGCATTTGGAGCAAGGAACACACCTGTAGCAGAGCCATTAAATGTTAAAGAAGAAGCATTCGGTATATTCCAAATAATGGACTGCGGTGCAGGATCTGTTGTTACCAGGAAACTATCGGAGCCTTTTCCATTAATAGAAAATTTTGTCATGGAAAGATCACCGGAAGCCGTTACGTTGAAGACTACCGTCTGTGTATCCTTCTTGGAAATTCTTAAATTGTCACCGCTCATGATGCGATTCCACATATCCTGGTCAACGTTGACATAATATGTTCCATCTTCACGACCGGTGAGGTCCAAATCATATTTCTGGGAACTCTTATTGTAATTGATTGCTGCGTTAACAGTTTTTCCCGCCAGAGAAGTTGACTGTGCCGTTACACTGTTCAGCATAGCGCGCACTTCTGCTTCCAGCTGTGCTGCACTTTCCGAAGTGTCTTTAATTAAATATTCGGCCCCCTTCGAATGTACCTTATCCGCATCTTCCGGTGAAACCTTAACATATGCTCCAAACCCCTTAATCTGGAACTCATCAACTACATGCGCAAGAATAAATGTCTGCTCTACATTATTAGAGACATCATTACCAGTCTGAGAGCCACATTTGGCATTAATAGCTGCTGCATTTGATTCAGCGTCACCATTAATCGTAAGGTTTTCAGATATCATTCCATAATTAACGGCATCCTCGCCAAGAACTGAAAGGAATGTATCTGATCCTGGTCCGCCCATCAAGTTTGCAACAGCCGAATAACCGTTTGCTGCCGTAGCATTTCCCGCAGGCAAGGATACGATATAATCGCCTATTGTCGAACCATTAGCAACAGTTTCCCCGGGTTTGCTATAGGATCCATGGGTGCTTCCGTCATTTACAAGTGATACCTTAAATTCATCTGTTCCAATCGTACCTGTGGCTTCAGATTCCTGTGCATACCATTCGTTTGTATTGGATGGATATGTCTTTGTGAAAACAGTCTGATAAGAATTTCCGTCATCTGTTTTTGTCATCGGAGCCACGTATCTGCTTGAATCCGACGTGTTTTCGATATAAGCATAAAGATTGCTGAGATCAGGCGCAGTTGTCTCATTGCCATCTGCATCTTTAAATGTAAGTGTAACAGTCAAGCCGTCAGGATTTACCGCCGGAGCTTTGGCCATATGGAAAGCAAATGCGGAAAACGAATCTGTCTTGAAATTAACTTCGGATGCATTCGCATTTGCATCTTTTACATCTTCAACTTTTACATCGTTCTGGCTGATATTTGTAGTTTCTACAGTTGTATCAGCAGAATTTCTGGCAGCATCGCTTAATTTCAGATGCTGTACTTCGACGCCTTCCGTCTCATCGCCATCAGCTGCCGCCATCTGGTCTTTCTTGAAGTCAAACTTAACCGATACGGACCCAGCTGCCGGCTCATATTCGACTTTTTCTCCTGCTACAGCGTTGCCTTCCTCATCATATTTCTGAACGAGGAACGCCACATCATAAAGAAGGGTGTTATCGGCAGTATATTTTTCTTCCCCAGCTGCCTGGTTTAAAGCTGCTATATATGCTACGAAAGCCTGACCTGATGTAATCTGAGTCACTTTAAATTCAGCCTGGTCCGGAACCGCATCTGCTTTCTCAAGTGTAGCGGTTACTTTAACATTGCTGTCCTCAAAGGTATATACACCGTTATTATAGGTATAAGCTTCTTCAGCTTTTTCTTTATCTGTAAGCTCAGTTTCTTCGCTGGAGCTTGCAGCCACTTCTTCCGCTGCTTCAGATACGCTGCTTGATGCAGCTGCTTCGGAAGCGGCGCTGACTGCTGCGGTCTCCTCTGTTGCTTTTTCTTCAGCAGGAGCTGCTTCTTCAGATGCTGCTTCAGCAGGAACTTCTGTTGCTGTCTCTGCCGGAGCTTCTTCTACCGCAGTCTCGGCCGGTACCTCTTCTACAGCCGCTGCCTCTTCAGCAGGCGCTGCTGTCTCAGCGGGTGCTGCTTCTTCTACAGCCGCTGCTTCTTCAGCGGGTGCTGCTTCTTCTACAGGAGCTTCCGCTGTCATTTCTTCTGTTGTTGCATAGGGGCTCTCTCCCTCTGCATGAAGACTTCCGTTGGAGAAGACTCCGCAGGAACCGATCATGGCGATTGCGAGGAAAAGCGCAAGCCATCTCTTAGCATTCTGCTTCATTTTTTCTTACCTCTCTTTCTCTCACAATCAAAGTTTACGACGTCTGGAATAATTCAGGTATGCAAGGATCAGGATTGCGACAATTGCCGCGGCTGCAATCGCGATTCCGATGCGAACCGCCATCGTTCTGGTGCTTGCAGCTTTGTCCAGCTGGATGTTGCCCTGAGGTGTCTGGATCTCATCTGCCTGTACACCGTCAATGCTGACATCTGCCTGATCTGTGGATGCCTGTCCGTTTGTATCCTGATCTGCATCACCGACATTGGCATCTGTGCCCTCGCCTGCGGTGCCGTTTGCGTTACTGTCTGTTCCGGTTCCGTTCGCGCCATTGGCTGTTCCGGACTGGTCTACCTGAGCTCCGCTTAATCCCTCGACTCCTGCGTTCACAGAACGTCCTGTGCTGGTGTCCGTCGCGGTTACGGTCGTAAGTCCGGGAGCGATGGTGTAGGTCGTCGGTCCGTCGTTGACGGTGGTCGTTACGACTTCCTCACGGGTGATGACCGGTGCCTGGTCAAAGTTTTTATCATTTACGTCATAGAAATAAATGATGTAAGTCGTGCGGTCCAGCGGGAAGTAGCTTAAGGAAAGCGCCTCGCTCTGTCCACGGCAGATTGCGTACTCTGTATCGTTTGCTGCGATGTTTGCAGTGTTTACGGTATACTGTGTATCCTTCTTGTCCGATACGGTAACCGTCTCTTCTTTCAGAATGGAAGTAGAGGTTACGTCACGGTACTGGATCGTGATCTGACGGCTGTGCTCCGTTGTGGTATCGTAGCCTTCCGGATCGTAGAAGACGTAAGTCATGCGGCTGTCCTGACCAAAGACATGGGTGAGAGTTTTTGCCGCACCGTTCTCGGTGAAGGCTGCATTCAAGGTATAGTTCTTACCATTGAAGCTGCGGTTCAGATCCGGCGTGTGCTTCTGCGGATTGCTGCTGTCGTTGTCCGGCTTGACCTCTACGCTCTCGGTCTCCAGCTTGGCGTTGTTGGAAGAATCACAGTAAACGATGTACCAGGTGTAGTCCGCCTGGGACTTTTTGTACTCGATCGTGTATTCTCTCGTCTCGCTGTCCGGATTATGGACGATCTTGTTGTCGCCCTTCCTGGCGATCTCGTAGTAACTCTTCTGTCCGTCCCGGTCAATAGAAAGGGTCGTCGGCGCGTAGAAGATGTGCTGCCTGCCCTGTACCTGGAAGGTTCTGGAGGAAATCTGGGCTCCGGTGTCCGCATCCATGTAGCGTACCAGAACTGTATAGTTTTCCTTGTCTTCTGTTACTTCCTTATAAGAAACATTGAAGTTCAGGACCGGGCTGTTGCTGTACACAACTGAGATGTCTGGATTTTCCGTCTGATATGTTTTTCCATCTACGGAAATCTCAGTCGGAGCGGAATACCTGGACGGCTGGTCATTTGCCGTTACGACGAAGGTTGCCGGGTCCTGGATTTCCTGTCCGGTTGCCTCGTCAACGAAGTGGACCGTTGCAGTCAGGTCCTTATCTGCATGCGGGACATAATAGATTTCCGTGCGGGAACCTTTGGTGGTATCGCGGTCATAGTCCGTCTTTCCATCTGAATAGGTATCCCACTCACCGCTGTCAAGTTCTGATTCCAGTGCCGGAACCTGTTTGGTCGTATCGCCATAATGAATGGTAATCGTGACCATTTTGTCATCGTCTTTCACCTGCTCCGCGTAGGATGAGCTGTCCGTAACGTCCCCCGCAAAAACCGGTGCTGCCGGCGCAAGGAAGAGGGCGGCCGAAAGTGCGGCTGCCGATAGGATCTGCCCGGCCCGCTTTATGTTTTCTCTTCTCTGTTTCTTCATTCCTGTCTCCCTCCTGCACTCATGTCTTTATTTGAATCTGCTTCTGGTTCTTTGTCTTTGCCCACGGCTGAATCCATCAGTCTCAATAGTTCGAGTACACTTCTGAAGTACTCCGTCCGCTGGCCTTCGACCCAAGTGATGCTGCCCTGCCAGGTCGCGTTCTGCGTGTCCCTGATGTTGATCAGGAAGCTGCATTTCCCTTTCTTAATTGCCTGCGTACTCATTTACGTTATTCCTTTTCTTTAAAAAAAGTTATAATTTTGTGATATTTTCTCGTTCCTTTTCTATTATTTGTTGGATTATGTCAATTTCAGAGCATAATTATCCAATTTCTATAAGCTATAATAACATGCCGAAATCACAAAAGTGTCACAATGTCACAAGTTTTTATCATTTTTTGAGTCCTTTATCGCTTTCTGTGACTTTCCTTGCGCGAAATATTCCCGTATGAAGTCTGCCAGCCCTGTTTTAACGTGAAAAGGCGGCAGCTTTTTTCGCTGCCGCCTTTTGCTGTTCAAATGCTGATTCCCAGAAGCCCCAGGAGTTCCAGGTCGCTTTTGAATTCGCCCAGGTTCCTGCCCGTGTCGTCCATCATGATACCCTGCCAGGAACTGTAATAGCGGGACTGGAAGAGGAGGTTGACCGTTTTTGTCCTGCCCTTCTCTGCCAGGATTTCTTCGTTCGAATGCATGGTCGGGATTTCCATGGAGTTCTTCACTCTGGCTTGAGGCTCTTTGCTGCCCTCGAAGCTGCGGGTCTCGCGGCTTGCCTGGGGCGCTCCGATCTCGTCCATAACCTGGTCAAGGCGGAGGAGCAGCTCATCAGGTGAAGAAAAGTTTTTCGCTTCCTTAAGACTGATCCCGTAAATCCTGCCTTCCGCTTTATTTTCTTCTTTTGAAAAAATATCAAAGCATACTCTCAGGATGGTCTGCCTGAGAACGATGGTCTGTCTGTTTTCTTCCAATGTAATCTTCTCTCTATTTCAATCTTCTATGTGATCTCTATTTCAAGTTCACTCTTCTGTTTTCTATCCGAATCAGGCTTTTTCTCTATTCTGTTCAGGCTTCTGTTTCATCCTGGTCACGCTTTCAGGTTCATTTCGATCAGGCTGTACTGGACCTTGAAGCGAAGCTTTCTCTGGCCTGCATAATATTTTCTCGTTACCCGGGTCATAACCCGGCGGGCGTTTTCATAATTGCAGCCGTCCAGTAGGGACAGGTACTGGTTGTTGCTGTATCTGGTAATGACGTCTCCTGTACGAAGGGACCCCAAGAGGATACCTTCCATGCGGTGCATTTCACGGACAAGCTGCTTCTGCGCTTCGTCCTGGTCGGCGCTCTGCGCTTTTATCTCCGCCTCTTCGTCCTCTGACAAGGATTCGATGGTAATAAGAGACAGATAAATGGCCAGTCCCATGCGGTCAATTCTTCTGGATTCCAGCTGGTAGATTTTTTTGAAAGTGCCGTATTCGCAGATGAAGGCGCCTTCCTTGTCACCCGTCTCCTCCAGTTTGTCACGGATCCGCGTGATATCGTACTCAACCTGATGCTGCTGTTTCATAGCGGAAGCATAAAGCTCGCGCAGGGATTCCGAGGGCTGTACCCCAAGATGGTCGTAAAGCAGGGCGACCGTTTCAGAATAATGCGTCTCCGCCTTCTGCTGCCTGCCCTCACCCAGATATGCCCGGATCAGGTCCATGTGGATCTGCTCGTCCAGGGGATCTTCTTCAATGGCCTTGCTGCAGATATCCTCGATCTCCTCATATTCCCGGTTTTCCAAGAGATAAACGTTGAGCTTCTTGACCGTATTCAGGTAGCGGTTCTGATAATAATCCATGAGGGATATGATCCAGAACTCATCGTTATAGTCCTCCAGGAATTTTCCCTTATAAAGAGCGATGGCTTCCCGCTCAAAATCGGCAGCCTCCCGATCGTTATCTGTCGACTTGGCTTTGGCGATCAGGCTGCTCATCTCCTCCGTATCGAGCGTGATCGTATAGTCCGGATTCCAGCGATAATAGCCGCGGCCTGTCAAGATCAGTTTGTCGTCCGGCCACTTCTCAGACAGGGTCTTGCGTACACGGTAGGCAAGGTTTTTAAGGGCACCCGCCGGATTAGAGCTTTCATCATTGCTCCAGAATTCCTTGGAGATGGACTGGAGGCTGTTCTGCTCGTCATGATGGACCAGAAGGAAAGCCAGAAGCTTGGATACCATGGCGGAGTGAATGTCGTTCTCCGTAAGAACGGTATCCCCGCAGCGGAGCTCCAGCTTGCCAAAAAGGCTGAGGCGGAATTCTTTTGATTTCTCGGCTGTCTGCTGCCTGTTTACTGTCTCGTCCTGCATTTTTTCAAATTCCTCTTAGCAATACTTTGTTCTTTATTATAAATAGAACGTTCCTATTTGACATTCGTATTGAATGATTGAATGGATGTACTCACTGTTCGTGTTCAGCTTTCCCCGGGTGCTATGGCCCCAGTCACGAAATAGATGTTCTTCACGCCGGATTTCTTTAATACTTCCGAAAGCGCGTCCATGGTGCTTCCTGTTGTATAAATATCGTCGACAAGAAGGATGGTCCGGGGAATTTCCTTTCCGCTTTCCTTCCTGACCTCGAAGGCATCCTTTAAGTTCTTGCGCCTGCCGGAACCGGTCAGCCCTTTCTGGGGTGCTGTCTTTCGTGTCCGGACGACCAGCGTCTCGTCCATCGGGATACCGGAAAGCTTCGACAAAGTTCCGGCGATCAAGGCTGCCTGGTTGTAGCCTCTCTTGCGGTAGCGGCTCCTGTGGAGGGGAACCGGTATGATGACGTCCGGCTTCCAGATCTGCAGCTGCCGCTTTGCGAAACCCCAGATGGCTCTTCCGTAGAATTCGCCATACTCCGGACGGCTGCCGTACTTGAAGCGCATCATGGATGGCTGGATCCCCCTCCGGTACAGGAGGGGTGAACATCCCTGATCAAAGAGATGGTCCCGTCTGCGGCATTCCTTGCAGTACTCCTTTGTATCATCGTCAAGCGGCCTGCCGCATTTCATGCAGACCGGACCCTTTACAATAGGAAGATTCTGCCTGCAGCGGCTGCACAGGCAAATTTCATCTTTTCTCAGAATTGTATCACAAATTGCACATCTGCGAGGATAGAGAATGTCTAAAATATACGATATTATGCGGGAAAATTCTTTTTTGCCCAAAGAGAGCTCCAATCTCCCCCGAACTGGCGGCAAGGTGGCAAAGTGGCAGGCACAATGGCTCATTCCTGTGCTAGTGCCGGCACGCCGCTAAGCCGCATGCGCACTGCTTTCACAGCTGCCTGTTCAATCGACGATAGGTGGCAAAGTGCCTGTCACTTTGCCACCTCCAAAATCCGGTCCGCGAGAGAGGTGAACCGATTATCTTCCATTTTGTTGTTGATCATCTGGCGGAAGGTTTCGTCACTGCCTACGATGACGACACAGCCCTTTGCCCTGGTAACGGCTGTGTAAAGAAGGTTCCTGGTCATGAGCATTCTGGGGCCTCCCAGGAGAGGGATAACGACCGCCGGGTATTCGCTTCCCTGGGCTTTATGGATGGTGGTGGCGTATGCCAGCTCCAGCTCGTCCAGCTGCTGGAAGGGATAGGTAACTTCCTTTCCTTCATCAAATTCGACGGTGAGGTTTTCGTTCACCGGATCAATCCGGGTCAGGGTACCGATGTCGCCGTTGAAGACGCCGGTCCCTTCCTGGGCTATGGCACCTTTCCTGCCGGTGATCGTCCACTGCAGCTGGTAGTCGTTCTTGATCTGCATGACCTTATCGCCTTCGCGGAATAGTCCGTGAGCAGTTTCGCGTTCGCGCCTGCCCGGCTTTTCCGGATTCAGGTATTTCTGCAGGATCTGGTTAAGCATTGCGACGCCTAACGGGCTCTTGCGCATGGGCGTCAGGACCTGGATGTCCCGGGAATCCGCGTGAACGTAAGGCGGCAGCCGTTTGGCCACGAGGGCGACCAGGATCTTCTGGATCTGGGCTACCTGGTCCGATTTAATAAAGAAGAAATCCCTGCTCTCGTTCTCGAGCGGCACCTCTTCTCCGTTGTTGATACGGTGGGCATTGAGGACGATGTCGCTTTCCTGAGCCTGGCGGAAGATGTGGGTCAGGCAGATCACCGGAAAAACACCGCACCGGATGATGTCACGAAGGACGCTTCCGGGTCCTACGCTTTGCAGCTGATTGCGGTCGCCTACCAGGATGAGTCTGGTCCCGGGCGTCAGAGCGCTGACCAGGGCGTACATGAGATAGATATCTACCATGGACATTTCATCTATGATCACGACGTCCGCATCCAGAGGATTGTCGGCGTTGCGTTCGAAGTGGGCGGCATGGTCGCTTTCATCCTCTTCCACTCCGCCTGACACCTCAAGCAGGCGGTGGATGGTGGATGCCTCGTAACCGGTTGCCTCCGTCATTCGTTTCGCCGCCCGGCCCGTCGGAGCAGCAAGTGCAATCCGCTTTTTCTTAATCTGGAAATAGCGTATCATGGTATTGATGGTCGTGGTTTTTCCAGTGCCGGGACCTCCGGTCAGGACCATGACCGCATGGGAAGCCGCCATCTCAATAGCCTGCTTCTGCAGAGTATCCAGTTCCAGCTTGTCCGCTTTCTCAATCCTTGCAATATCCGCATCAATCCTTGTCAGGTCGTCGTCCGTCTGAATGTTAAGTTCCGTCAGCATGCGGGCAAGGGAAAGTTCCAGGAAATACATTTGAGAAGAATAGACGTCCTCCTCGACACATTCTGCCTGCGGATCATGGATAATATTCCTGCGAATCACCAGCTTCTTGTCCATAACCAGGGCGATCAGGTTTTCGTTCAATTCTTCCGGCGGAACATCCAGCATTCTGGAAGCTTCCCGGACCAGGATATCCCTGGGCAGATAACAGTGTCCCTGACCCGATGCCTGGTTCAGGGTATAGAGGATACCGCTGCGAATGCGGAAGGGAGAATTCTTCTCGAAGCCGGTCCGGGAGGCGATCTCATCGGCAATGGCGAAGCCGATGCCGCGGATGTCGTCCGCCAGCTGGTAGGGATTATTCTGAATGACCTGGTAGAGAGAATCCCCGTAGCGTTCATAGATACGGGCTCCCATCTTCAGGGAGATGCCGTACTGAGTCAAAAACATCATGGCGTTGCGCATCCCTGTTTTTTCCGCGATCTGCGCCCCGATCTTCTGGGCTTTCGCGGCGCTGATGCCCTTGATCTCCGCAAGGCGCTCCGGTTCCTCCTCCATGATGCGGAGGGTATCCTCTCCGAATTTTTTTAAGATACGTTCCGCCAGAGCCTTGCCAATGCCCTTGATGGCGCCGGAGGACAGATAACGTTCCAAAGCAAGACCGCCCTGGGGTACCGTAACCCTGGCCGTCTCGAACTTGAACTGGACGCCGTAGTTGGGATGGTCCACGAAACTGCCTTCCGCTTCCAGAAATTCGCCCTCGCTGACCTCCATGAGGTTCCCGACCAGGGTAACATCGTCGTCTTCAGTCTCCAGCTCCAGGACGGAATAGCCGTTGGTCTCGTTATGATATATTACATTGGATACATAGCCGCTAATTTTCTCTGACATGCAATCCTCAACTTATACATTCATTGTTCATTTATTTGTTGCAGCTGGTGTTACAGAAAGGCTGAGGCCAAGATTTTGGAGCAGCTTCAGGAGCGTATCAAGTTTAGGTGATGTTTTATACGATTCAATTCTTGCTACAGAAGACTGAGGCATATCACACATTTCAGCGAGTTTTCTTTGAGATATGCCAAGTTCCGTTCGCCTTTCAATCATGGTAGAAACGATCGAAGCACGTGCTTCTGCTTCCTCGAGATCCTCTTTGGCAATTGGATCAGCTGCTTTTACTTTGCTTTTGTATTCATCCCAGTTCATGTTTTTTCTCCTTTCTGCCTGATGTAATCATCGCGTTCGGATTTTGCACGCTCTATTTCCTTCTTTGGTGTCTTTTGCGATTTCTTTCTGTAATGATGAAGAAGTACAAACGTGTCGTCTCTGAAGAAGAAATAGAATACACGATTGTTACCTGGACGGAGTTCCCAGATATCTTCATCTAAATGCTTTGTGATATTTTCTGGCATCCAGGTACCATTATACTCGAGCAGCTCGATGTAATAAGCTATCTGCTTATACTGGACTCTTGCGTCTTTATTTGTAGAGCTTTTCTTCCGAAGGCTTTCAAGGAAATCCAGTACATTACACTCACCTGAAGATGTTTGATAAAAATCAATTGTATACATGTGTTGCTCCGTTAATCTTAACGATAGCACAAACGCTATCATCATTCAATAGTTTCCTAGCATGCTTGACCGTGAGGATCAATTACAAAACGAGATGAAACGCGTTATCGCGGCATTCGCCGAGTGGGTATGCGAGCATACCCGTTCGGCTCGCTGCTCGCGTAAATTAAATCTCGAGTAGAATTTGTCGATTATACTCGACAATTTAATAGTGTTCTTGTCGACTATACTCGACAAAATTGTCATCATCTTGTAAAATACAGTTATAACACTTGGTAATTATCTTGTCTGAGATGACATGAACACGACTTTTTTTCATCTGGCTGCTGCCTGAGCAAGGAGCAGCAAGGGAGATTTTTATGAATCATGATTTGCTGAAACAGGTGATTTTCGACCAGCATGAGGTGATCCGCAGCTTTCAGATTGTTCCCCGCCGCTATCACTTTGAACCAAATGGAAATTATGTCCTGGTTGGTCTCAGACGTGCGGGTAAGTCTACCCTGCTCTATGATATTGTTCAGAAGCTGACTGCAGGCGGGGTTGACTGGAAACGTATCATCTATATCAATTTTGAAGATGACCGCCTGGCTGAATTTTCAATGGGCGATTTCAATGACATCGTTGAAGTCCAGAGTGAACTAAGCCATGAAAAGGGCTATTTTTTCTTTGATGAAATTCAAAATATAGAGGGCTGGGAAAAATTTGCCAGGAGAATGGCAGATGCCAGGGAACGGGTTTATATCACCGGCAGCAATGCCAGGATGCTGAGCCGGGAAATTAACGCTGCCCTGGGCGGACGTTATCTGACAAAGTATATCTCTCCTTATGACTTCAGGGAATATCTGACAGCCATAGAAATAGATCCGGAACAAGCTTATTCTACAAAAGCTCGCGGCCGGATTCAAGGAGCATTTGCGGAATATTTTCATTTCGGCGGATTCCCGGAAGCGCTTCTTTTTCAGTCAAAAAGGGATTATATTTCCAGTATCTATCAAAAGATTCTTCTGGGGGATATTGCGGCAAGGAATAACATCCGCAATGAAAATGCCTTGCGTATTCTGATAAAGAAAATTGCAGAAACCGTCACAGACCCCATGTCTTACACAAAATTGAGCGGGATTCTCCGTGCTATAGGAATTCGGATCAGCAAAGATACGCTGATTGATTATGTGGGATATGCTGTTAATTCTTATTTAATCTTTACGATTCAGAATTTTACTTCTGCCTTTGCGGACAGAGAAGGCACTCCCAAATACTACTTCAGTGACAACGGGCTTCTCAATCTTTTTCTGGTAAATAAGGATGCTCTTCTGCTTGAAAATATGGTGGCGATTGTACTGAAACAGCAATATGGAGAAGACTTCTATTATTACAAGTCTGAAAATAGTTCCATAGACCTTGATTTCTACATCCCGGATGCCGGAATGGCTGTCCAGGCTGCTTACTCCATCGCCGGAACTGCAAGAGAACGTGAAATTCGTGCACTAATTAATTTAAATAAGAAGGAAAAAGGAATAAAAAAAAGTGTCATAGTCACTTATGAAGAGGAAGAATTAATTCAAACCAATGAAATAGAGATACAGGTCATTCCCATTACCAAATTTCTACTGACATTCTCAGGTCAGAAAACAGCCTGACAGATAGATTATTTTTCAAAAAGCGAAACGATAAAAATTTACCAGCTGCATGAAACGCTGTTCAAACGCCGAACATAGCATAATGCAGCTGGCTTTTTATGTTTATTTTTTATTACAGTGCTTCCATCTTCTCCAGATACATGGCGGTTCCCCTTGCGACTGCGGAGATTGGGTGCTCTGCCAGGACGGTGGGAATACCGGTAACTTCTTCGATGGCCTCTTCCATTCCTACCAGCATGGCTCCGCCGCCTACCAGAAGGATGCCTCGTTCGGAAATATCCGCCGCCAGGTCCGGCTGGGTCCGTTCCAGAACGCCGCTTACCGCATCGGTCAGCTGGCCGACCGGTTCAAGCAAGGCTCTTCGAATGTCTTCGGATGTAATGAGGACCTTGCGGGTCGTTCCGTCCGTCGCCGCCCTTCCGGTGACATTCATCTGCAGGTTGTGAGGCAAGCGGCTGGCTGTTCCGATCTTGATCTTGAGCTGCTCTGCAGTCTTGAGGGATACCATGATGTTATGGCGTTCCCTTAAGTAAGAAGCAATGGCAATATTGAAGTCTTCACCGCCAATCTGCATGCTCTGTCCGACCGCGACTCCTCCCAGAGAAAGCACCGCAATATCGGTCGAGGTTCCGCCGATGTCAACAATCATGTTGCCGGCCGGTTTCATGATATCCAGGCCTGCTCCCAGGGCTGCTGCCACGGTCTCCTTGACCAGGGTAACTCTTCTGGCGCCGGCCTTGTAAGCGGCCTCTTCTACTGCCCGCTTCTCTACGTCCGTAACCCCGCTCGGTATACAGATAGTCAGGGTCGGCTTGATGAAAAGCCGGTAGCCAATGGCCATCTGCAGGAAATGCTGGAGCAGGTTTTCCATGATCACGAAGTTGGAAATGACGCCTCTTTTAAGCGGGCGGATCCCGATGATGCTTCCGTTGCTGGAATCCAGGACCTCCTGGGCTTCTCTTCCGTATGCTACGATTTTTTTCTGGTCCTTGTCATAGGCGACCAGACTGGGTTCGCGGATCAGAATTCCTTTTCCTTTTACAAAAACAACGATGGATTCTGTTCCAAGGTCGATTCCTATATCGGTTCCCTTTGGCATTGCTTTTTCCTCTTATTTATCCTGTATAAGCCCTAAGCATGGCTTCGTACCTACGGTACTCCCGCCATGCTAACATCCATTCGCATTACCGCACTGCTTCGCAGCACTCCATGCTCATGTCTGTTGTAGTTCGCTATGTCAGCATGTTTGTACAAGGCTTCGCTCCGCTCAGCTTTGTATCACATGCTGCCGCAGCGAACGGAACTTATCACAACATCTTTCTCAAGTATTGTCCGGTATATGATCTTTCGTTTGCCGCGACTTCTTCCGGCGTTCCTTTTGCTATGACGGTTCCGCCCTTGTCGCCGCCTTCCGGTCCCATATCGATGATATAGTCCGCAGTCTTAATAACATCCAGGTTGTGCTCAATGACGATGACGGTATTGCCGCCTTCGGCAAGTCTTTGCAGGATTTCCACCAGTTTGTGCACATCGGCGAAATGCAGACCGGTGGTCGGCTCGTCCAGGATGTAGACCGTTTTTCCCGTGCTTCTTCTGGACAGCTCCGTCGCCAGCTTGATCCTCTGCGCTTCTCCTCCGGACAGCTCTGTGGAGGGCTGGCCCAGGCGGATGTAGGAAAGTCCTACGTCGTAGAGGGTCTGAATCTTTCGCTTGATGCTGGGGATGCTGTCAAAGAAGTCCAGTGCTTCCTCGACAGTCATGTTGAGCACGTCGTAAATGCTCTTGCCCTTGTACTTGACCTCCAGGGTCTCGCGGTTATAGCGCTTGCCTCCGCAGACCTCGCAGGGGACGTAAACGTCCGGCAGGAAATGCATCTCAATCTTGATGATGCCGTCGCCTGAGCAGGCCTCGCAGCGGCCGCCCTTGACGTTGAAGCTGAAGCGGCCCTTCTTGTAGCCTCTGGCCTTGGCATCCGACGTGGATGCGAAAAGGTCGCGGATCATGTCAAAAACGCCGGTATAGGTAGCCGGATTGGACCTGGGGGTCCTTCCGATGGGCGACTGGTCGATGGCGATGACCTTGTCCAGCTGCTTTTCTCCCACGATGGCGTCGTGGTCGCCCGGAATGACGCGGGCACGGTTGAGGTCCCGCTGCAGGGATTTGTATAAAATCTCGTTGACCAGGGAGCTCTTGCCCGATCCGGATACGCCCGTGACACAGGTAAAAACACCAAGCGGGAACTTTACGTCGATGTTCTTGAGGTTATGCTCCCGGGCACCCTTTACTGTCAGGAAGCCGCCGGGCTTTCTGCGCGTTTTCGGTACTGGAATCTTCAGTCTGCCGGACAGGTAGGCTCCGGTGATGGACTCCGGGCAGGCGATAACGTCGTCGACGCTTCCGGCTGCTACGACCTGTCCGCCATGCTCGCCCGCTCCCGGACCGATATCGACCAGGAAGTCGGCTGCCCGCATGGTATCCTCGTCATGCTCGACGACGATAACCGAGTTGCCCAGGTCTCTTAAGTGGCGGAGGGTCGCCAGCAGCTTGTCGTTGTCCCTCTGGTGAAGACCGATGCTGGGCTCGTCCAGAATGTAGGCAACGCCGACCAGGCCGGACCCAATCTGGGTAGCCAGGCGGATCCGCTGAGCTTCGCCGCCTGAAAGACTGGCAGTCGCCCTGGCCAGCGTCAGATATTCCAGACCGACGTCCATAAGGAACTGGACCCTGGAACGGATCTCCTTGAGGATCTGGCCGCCGATGGCCGCCTGATAGTCAGACAGCTGCAGGTTTTTCAGATAATCAATCAGCTTCTCGATAGAAAGCGTCGTAACCTCATAAATATTTTTTTCACCGACCGTAACCGCCAGGGATGAGGCTTTCAGTCTCTGTCCATGACAGGCCTGGCAGGGGGTGATGCTCATGTAGCTCTCGTACTCAGCCTTCATGGACTCACTGGACTCGCGGTAGCGGCGCTCCACGTTGCGAATGAGACCCTCGAAGGCAACGTCGTAAACGCCCGTTCCCATCTGGCCTGTATAGTGGACCTTGACCTGATGACCGTCCGTGCCGTAGATCAGAATGTCATGGATTTTTTTCGGATAATCCTTAAAGGGCGTATCCAGGCGGAAATCGTACTCCTTAGCCAGAGCCTCCAGAATGGCGCGGGTGAAGCTGCCCTTCTTGTTTGCGCTCTGCCATCCCATGACCGCAATAGCTCCCTGGTCGATGGACAGGGAAGAATCCGGGATCATCAGTTCCTCAGAAAATTCCATCTTGTAGCCAAGGCCTGAGCATTCGGGACAGGCGCCGAAAGGATTGTTGAAGGAAAAACTCCTGGGCTCGATTTCGTCGATGCTGGTTCCGTCGTAGGGGCAGGAAAAACTCTGACTGAAGCTCATAATCGTCCCATCCATGCGGTCAACTTCAAGAAGACCTCCGGTCAGATGAAGGACAGTCTCAATAGAATCGGTCAGACGCTGTTCAATGCCGGGCTTGACGATCAGGCGGTCCACCACGATCTGGATGGTATGCTTGATGTTTTTATCCAGCTTGATCTCTTCCGAAAGCTCATACTGATTTCCATCCACGATGACGCGGACGTAGCCGGCTTTCCTTGCCGACTCCAGAGCCTTCTCGTGACGACCTTTGCGTCCCCTTACGATCGGGGCCAGGAGCTGGATCTTGCTCCGCTCCGGCAGAGCCATGATCTGGTCCACCATCTGGTCGACCGTCTGTCGGCTGATGACACGTCCGCATTTCGGGCAGTGCGGTATGCCTACTCTGGCATAAAGAAGTCGGAAATAGTCATATATTTCGGTTACAGTTCCCACTGTAGAACGCGGGTTGTGGTTGGTGCTCTTCTGGTCAATGGAGATTGCGGGCGGGAGTCCTTCGATGCTTTCTACATTAGGCTTCTCCATCTGGCCCAGGAACTGTCTAGCGTAAGAAGAAAGAGACTCCATGTAGCGCCTCTGCCCCTCCGCATAAATGGTATCAAAAGCCAGAGAGCTCTTGCCCGATCCCGACAGGCCGGTCAGGACAACCAGCTTATCCCTGGGAATATCCAGATTGATGTTTTTTAAATTATTCTCCGCGGCACCGCGGATCCGGATAAATTTATCTGCCATAGTTTCCTTTATCTATATCAATACTGATTACGAATTGCTCCGCTGCTGCGCAGTTTCCGCAATTCTATATCACAGAAAATCTGCCATAACCAGGTTTGACAGGGAAATGCCGCGCCTGGTGAGGAAGATTCTTCCATCCTCATCCTTTAATAACTGCTTATCCCTGTACTCGTGGATGACCTTCCCGTAAACGCTTTCTACGGTTTCACCGAAGCGGTCCGCAAAATCGGATTTGCTGATCCCGCGGGTCATACGAAGACCTGTGATCATGAACTCCGCTTCCTGATCCTTTTTCGACAGGACCTCGTCGGTGATGCGGATGCCGACGATATCTCCCGGAGATACAGCAATCTCTTGGTCCGCAGTGATGTTATGATCTGCTGTGGTTTCATGGTCTGCTGCAGCTTCATGGTCTGCAGTGGTTTTATGATCTGCTGTAGTTCCATGATCTGCAGTGATTTCGAAATCTGTACCATGATTTATTCCGGCAGAAGACCTGCTGTCTGCATCTGTAAAGACTCCAAGAATGGGATTGGAATTGTCCGGAGTCTCCAGGTAGGTCTTCATCTTCCGTGTATTGTGGTAACGCACGCTGCCCCAGAGTGAAGATGCTCCCAGTCCAAAGCCCAGATAGGGAACACCCGTCCAGTAACCTTTATTGTGGCGGCATTCCCTGCCGTCCCTCGCGTAGTTGGAAATCTCATACTGGTGGTAGCCATACTGTTCCAGTACTTCATGCGTGCATTCATACATGATCCGCTCGGAATCCTCATCCGGAAGATCCAAATTGTCCCGCCTCTCATAGAAAGGCGTGCCCTCTTCCAGGATCAGACTGTATGCGGACAGGTGCTCCGGTCCTCTGCTGCAGTCCCCAATATTGCCATATCCGTTATCCAGATTGGCAACCGTAATTAAGGATTTTTTCCACGAGTCCACCGTCTGCCCGGGCAGGCCGCTCATCAGGTCCACGTTAATATTCTTAAAACCAGCCTGTCTGGCCAGGCTGTAACTCTCCAGAAACTGCTCCCAGGTATGGATCCTGCCCAGTGCTTTAAGCTCTTCATTGTCCGTAGACTGGCAGCCGAAGCTGATGCGGTTGATGCCGGCTTTCCGGTATGCCGCAAGCTTTTCCGCATCCACCGTGCCCGGATTCGCTTCCATCGAAATCTCCGCATCCTCCGTCAAGTTGAAGCACGAGCGGATCGTCTCCATGATCCGGCAGATCAGATCCGCCGGAAGGACCGAAGGCGTACCGCCTCCGAAAAACACGCTGGAGACAGGTGGCAAAGTGACAGGTACAATGGCTCCTCCGGCAGCTTTTCTTGTGCTTGCGTCAGGAGCCATTGTACCATTGTGTCGCGCGCGCACCGCGGGCACAAGTGCCTCGCGCACCGTGCACGGAAATGTCACTTTGGCTCCTTTTCCTGTGTTTCGAATTTCTTCAATCAATCGGTCTACGTACCGGCGCTGGATTTCCGCATCCGCCGGCCCGCTTAAGAAATCACAGTAAGCGCACTTTCTCACGCAAAACGGAATATGAACATACAATTCTATATTTTTACAGTTCATAATTCCATTTTTCATTCCTTATAAAACCTTCTGCCGTAACTGCGCGTTCTCACTAAGCTTTTAGGAAAGCTTCCGCTCCCTCTCTCTAAAAAAGCAGAATCACTTCCAGGCAGGGAAAGGATTCCTCGTCTCAGGGGTTTCGACGAGCCTCGGTTCTTAGGCCGCAGTGCCATCGTCAGATGGTGCTGCAGCCTTAGAACCGCTAGGTGAGGAGCAAAGGCGAGAGCCGCCCCCTGAGATGAGGTGTCCTTTCCCTGCCGTCAAAGCGATGTCGCTTCGCCCTAAAATCCGCCAGGTGAGGAGCAAAGGCGAGAGCCGCCCCCTGGGAAGAGGCTGCCTTTCCAAGCCGTCCGTGTAAGTCGTTTTTTTACTGATCCTCAGAAAGCTTCAGCACATTCATAAACGCCTCTTTGGGGATCTCTACATTCCCGATCTGGCGCATTTTTTTCTTGCCTTCCTTCTGCTTCTCCAGGAGCTTCTTCTTACGCGATATATCGCCGCCGTAGCACTTGGCCAGAACGTCCTTTCTCATGGCACGAACGGTTTCCCGGGCTATGACCTTTGAACCTATAGCCGCCTGGATCGGGATGTCGAAGAGCTGGCGCGGGATTTCCTTTTCCAGCTTCTCGCACATCATCCTTCCCTTGTCGTAGGCGGAATCTGCAAAAACAATGAAGGACAGGGCATCAACAGGCTCTTTGTTGACCAGGATGTCCAGCTTGACCAGCTCGCTTCTCTGGTAGCCGTCGAGCTCGTAATCCAGAGAAGCATAGCCTCTGGACCTGGATTTCAGAGCGTCAAAAAAGTCGTAGATGATCTCATTTAAAGGCATGCGGTAGCGCAGGGCCACGCGGGTCTGCTCCAGGTATTCCATTTCCTGATATACGCCGCGGCGCTCTTCGCAGAGCTGCATGATGGCGCCGACAAATTCCGAAGTGACCATGATCTCCGCCTTGACCATAGGCTCTTCCATATATTCAATGGATGCCGGGTCCGGCAGGTTGGACGGATTGGTCAGTTCCACCATGGTACCGTCTGTTTTGTATACGTGATAGACAACACCGGGTGCCGTCGTAATGAGGTCCAGATTGTATTCCCGCTCCAGACGCTGGGTAATGATATCCAGATGAAGCAGGCCCAGAAAGCCGCAGCGGAAGCCGAAGCCCAGAGCCGCCGAAGTCTCTGGCTCATAAGAGAGAGACGCATCGTTAAGCTGGAGTTTTTCCAAAGCGTCCTTGAGTTCCGGATATTTAGCGGAATCCGAAGGATAGATGCCGCAGTAGACCATGGACTGGGCCGGCTTGTAACCCGGCAGGGGCTCTGCGCAAGGCTCGTCGGCGTTCGTTACGGTATCGCCTACGCGGGTTTCACTGACGTTCTTGATGCTGGCTGTGATATAGCCAACCATGCCGGCTTCCAGCACGTCGCAGGGAATCATGCGGCCGGCACCGAAATAGCCAACCTCCACGACTTCCTCTTCTGCTCCCGTCGCTATCATGCGGATCTTCATACCGGGTTTGACGATTCCTTCACGCAGGCGGACCGAAACGATGACACCCTTGTAGGAATCATAGACAGAGTCAAAGATCAGGGCTTTGAGCGGCGCATTGAGGTCGCCGGTCGGAGCCGGGATCTTGTGAACAATCTCCTCCAAAACCTGATCGATATTGAGGCCGGTTTTTGCAGAGATGCAGGGTGCATCCTGAGCCTCGATGCCGATAATGTCCTCAATCTCGTTTTTTACCCGGTCCGGATCCGCGCTGGGCAGGTCAATCTTGTTGATCACGGGAAAAACTTCCAGGTCGTGGTCCAGTGCCAGATAGACATTGCCGAGGGTCTGGGCTTCAACGCCCTGTGTGGCATCGACAACCAGCACGGCGCCGTCGCAGGCCGCCATGGCACGGGAGACCTCATAATTAAAGTCGACATGACCGGGCGTATCAATCATGTTGAGGATGTACTCTTCTCCATCCTTAGCTTTGTAGATGGTACGGCAGGCCTGGGCTTTGATGGTGATGCCGCGCTCACGCTCCAGCTCCATGTTGTCCAGGACCTGGTTCTGCATCTCACGGCTGGTCAGGAGGCCGGTGTTCTCGATGATCCGGTCTGCCAGGGTGGACTTGCCGTGGTCGATATGGGCGATAATACTGAAGTTTCGGATTTTACTTTGATCGATCAGTGCCAAGGATTTATCGGTTCCTTTCTGAATATAGCAGGACGGCATTCTAGTGGGAAAAACAGTTTTTCCATCTAAAGAATCCGACCGTCTGACTTTGCATAAGGCATACTGTCCCATAATCAGACAGTAAACTAAATTATAGCGAATATAAGGGTGAGGCGCAAGAGTACGAAAAAAGAAGAACCGGTCGCGCTGACGGTACGCAACCGGTTCTTCTTTTATAGTTCAGGTTGTATTGAAGCTTAAGATGCTGCTCGAAATGAATTATTCCATGGAGCTGACAGCTTTTGCAACTTTTGCTGTCTTTCTGGAACCATTGTTCTTCTGATATACGCCCTTAGATACAGCCTTGTTGATAACGGAAATGCTCTCTCTTGCAGCAGCCTCTGCAGCAGCTTTGTCACCGGAAGCAACAGCAGCATCGACCTTCTTCATGGAAGTCTTAACAGCAGATTTAACGGCCTGATTGCGGGCAGCTTTCTTCTCGTTTACTACAACTCTCTTTTTAGCGGATTTAATGTTAGCCAAATTCGGCACCTCCTTCTGACAGATTTTTTTATTGATTTCGTGCCATCCATAAGGGAAATGACACGGTATTCCCTTCTGAACATGCCTAAATATAATATGCCAACCAGCATCACATTGTCAAGCAAAATATTGATTACCAGGGTCAGGAACTCATCCTGCTGCGTCAAGCTTGCTTGTAAGCAGCAGGATGAGTTCCTGACCCGCCCCGCAATGAGCATGAGATTATATATTACTTGGCCTCGGGTATGACTCCCATAATCTGGACGCCCACGATAGGACCGAAGGTTCTTGAATCAATGGAGTCGGTACGGTTGTCTCCCATAACAAAGTACTCCGATTCTCCCAGCGTAAGGGGGTAGGTCACGGTCTCCGCCTCCGGTTCGGTGATTCCGCTCTCCTCTCCAGTAGTAAAGTGGGTACCGTTAACATACACCTTGCCATCCTTAAGTTCGATGGTATCTCCGGGAAGACCGATGATCCTCTTGATATAGCGGTCACCCGTCGGCATCTTGATTGCAATGACGTCCCCGCGGTCATAGGATTTGTCTATGCGGATGAAAAGAACAGACTGGCCGTCCTTATAAGTTGGCTTCATGGAATTGCCGGAAACCACCGCGATACCAAGGACCAGTTGAAAAAGCATGACTGCCGCCACGACTACCAGGAAGGCTCCCTCCAGGAAAAGAAGCAGGCTGTCCAGATGGCCGTTGTATTTTTTCTTCAGTTTGCTGTCTGAAACTTTTTTTTGTTTTTTCAAATCGCTTACCTATCCTTACCGGCAGTGAAATCGCAATCATTATGTGAAAATGCAGTCGTCACATTTTTTCAAACGAGCAAATCACGATTCACGAGTGTCTCACTTCGTTCGCTGCGAAACGGTCTCCGGAGACCAGCAACGCCAGGCAGACATGAAAGCAGGCCTGTTTGACTCACTGCTCGCGCAAATGACAGCACTGTATTTCCTTAAGCAGCTGTACTGTACCGCACGATCAACATCTCTACACTGATCCGGTCGTTCAGGCGTCCGCTCTTGACGTCCTCTTCCGTCTGCACGAACTCTTCCGTGATTGCCCTCAGCTGTTCGGTCCGGTATCCTTTGCAAAGCGGAATGCTTTTCCGGATCAGCCATGGCGGCTGCTTCAGCGCAGCTGCTATTGCATTCTGGCCAAGACCTTCATCCAGGAGGCCTCGGATCTGAAACAGCATATTAAACTGCCTGGCAAGCAAAAAAAGGATGCGCCGTGGTTCTGTTTTCAGTTCCAGAAGATCGGTGTAAAGCTCCATAGCTTTCTTCTGCTGATGGCCGGCGACCGCGCTGATCATATCAAAAATCCTGTCTGACAGCTGCTGGGTACAGATGGCTTCCACATCCTGGTCGGTGATCGTGCTGCGCCCCATGGTGTAGCAGATCAGTTTCTCCAGTTCCTGAGAGATATTTTCCATGTCAGTACCGGTCATGGAAAGGAATTTTTCCAAGGTCGGTCTGGTAATCTGCCTGCCCTCTTTTTTCAATTTCGTATAGACCCACCGGACCAGGAAATCTCCGTCTTGGGTATCAAAGGACGCGACACGCCCGCACTTCTGAATGGCTTTGTAAAGCACGTTACGCTTGTCAATTTCTGCCTCCGAGAAGACGAGAACGGCTGTGTCCGGCTGCTTCCGGATAAAATCGGCAAGTTCTTCCACCGCTTCCGCTTTTGCCTTGAAGAGTCCGGAATTTTTTACAAGGATTGTCCTTTTATCCGCGAAGAATGGGAGTGTATTGCCCAGCAAAACGATCTGTGCCGGGTCCGTATCCTCGCCGTCGAAGGTCGTGAAGTTCATGGAATTCCCGTCTGGCGCCAGCGCTTTGACCAGGGCCTTGGTGTAGCTGCCCTTGAGGTACTCCTCCGGACCGTAGAGCAGATAACAGGACTTGAAATTATTCTGTTCGATATCCTGCTTGATCTGCTGCATGAAAAGTATATCTCCCCGCTTGATTTTTATCGATGAATACGGATTGCTTTTATCGATGCTTATCCATTACCCTGAATTATTCATGCCACCTTAAGTTCCGTTCCGAATCATGGAAAAGTCTTTTTCCAAAAGTCTCTTTTCTCGAGGACGGAAGATCTGCATTATTCTCTTAATCAGTCATATAATTGCAATCCTGGCAATACTGCTTTAATGAGGCTGAAATGCCTATCGTTCGTCCTTACAGGAACATCATATTTTATTGCGGTATATGCTATCACAGCATCTTGAAACGGCACCGTTAACCCATTTGTCCTTAAAGTATATAGCATCTTGCCTAAATTCATCCAATCAGAACCGTCTACTGTCAGGAATTCAAATTCCACAATCAAAGTGGATATGTCCTCAAGATTTTTTTCTGAAACTGCCCCATGTAGAAGTTCTGCTGCGATTACACCACAGATAACAACATCTTCGACCTCAAAAAAATGAATCAGTTCATCTGTAGGGCGTTTCCAAAAATCGATTATTACATTCGTATCCGCAATTACCTTCAAATCATACTCCTGTTCCGCAAATCGGTGACTGCTTCTTCATTAATATCGATTTTTCCTGCAGATGCCAAAAATGCGGTTTTACCCTCTGCTTTCGACTCCTGCCTGCTATTAGACGGCTGTATCTTTCGCATAAATGTAATCACGAACCGAATATCTTCATCCGACAGTCTGTCAATCTCACGATATGCTTCCTGCTTTAAAGTCATAGGTGCAGCCTCCTTTCTCGAAAGATCGAGATCAATAATAAAATAAATTTACCACAGATTAGTATCACTTGTCATTAGAACAGACATTTTCCCGCTTTACCTCGCCCGGCGCGTGCATGCGTTCAAAAATCCTTTCAGTCCTCCAGCCCATTTGATCTTCAGCATATAGCTCGCATGGTTCTCTCCCCGCAGGATCATCAATCTGCCATGCACGGCATCTGCAATATACTTTGCCTCTCCATCCGGTACCACCGGATCTTTATCTCCGTTTACGACGAGAGCGGGACGGGTGATAGGCATCTGCCGCACCAGGCCAGCGATATCGTAAAAGGCCGAAGCATCCGATAGATTCTTAGGATGCTCCGGCCTTTTTGTTGATTGGAATCTGCCAAAGTGACTGGTCCCGTCTGTTGACTCGGTCGGCGCTAAGCGATGTCCATAGGACATCAGCGCCGCTTTATGCTGTCTGGCACTTTGCCTGGTTTTTATGCGACGTTTACATTCCTTGTCGCAATAACATTGACTCCGGTTCCAGCCACGTTCTCGAGTACGACGTCTCCGATATGGACCGGAGCGATCGCATGGACTTTGTTGATATCTTCCATAACCTCAAAAATCTTTGCCTTGGGAATATCGTGCTCCGTCTTGACGGATACTCTTTCCTTGTCTCCGCCTTCGATGATGCAGGTCGATGTTACAATACGGGTCGGGTTAGTAACTTCCTTGCGGCCATAGACATCCCCGTTCTTGCAGGTATTGCCTTTGACGCTCTTGACTTCTCCCTTGTCCAGTTCAACGGTAAGCTGGCAGCCCATGGGGCAGCCGATGCAGATTAATTCGCGTGTCTCCATTTTTTTCCTTTCCCGGCAGCTTTATGCCCCTGCCGGAAGGCGGTGTATTTGAAGCAGACTTTTTTCATTAATTTACAAGACCATTCGCGTGCAATATTTTCCGGTATGCCGATGCAATTCTGAATCCTTTTTTAATTAATACCGTTAATTTACTTGCACACTCGTACTCATTCCCGCTCGATCTTGATCGTAATCTTCTTCATGCCCGGATGTTCCAGAATCTGCTTCTTGAGAAGGATAACCTGCTCCATTTCGCCGGGTGCCATGATTCTCTTCTTTGCATGGCGGATTCTCTCATCGTCAAAATAGACGCTGACATAAGCGTTTTTGAAGACTGCGCCGACACGGAAGCGGACAGTCAGATTGTCTTCCATCTCTGCCGGACGGATGGTGGACGGAACGGTATAGCGTGCTCCTTCCGTTGCTTCTACCTGAATGATCCATTCTTCATCCGCTTCTTTACAGCCGCCTGCTACATATTTTGCAGCGTTGGCGCCTGCTCTGGTCGCCTCCTCTGATACATAGTCTACCAGATCATGTACATGAAGGACATTGCCGCAGGCAAAAACGCCGGGGATGTTTGTCTCCAGGCTTTCGTTTACGACCGGTCCGTTGGTAACGCGGCTGATCTCAACGCCTGCGGCACGGGAAAGCTCGTTCTCCGGAATCAGACCAACGGACAAAAGCAGGGTATCACAGGTATAGCGCTCTTCCGTTCCCGGAATCGGTTTCCGGTCCGGTCCGACCTCAGCGATTGTCACTGCTGTGATGTGCTCTTTGCCTTCGATATCAACAACGGTATGAGACAGCTTAAGCGGAATGCCGTAGTCGTCCAGGCACTGTACGATATTTCTCTTAAGACCGCCTGAATAAGGCATCAGCTCTGCTACAACTTTGACTTTAGCACCTTCCAGAGTCATACGTCTGGCCATGATCAAACCGATATCGCCGGATCCCAGAATGACGACCTCACGCCCCGGCATATAGCCTTCGATGTTGACCAGTCTCTGTGCAGTTCCCGCGGAAAAAATACCTGCCGGACGATAGCCCGGAATGTTGAGTGCTCCCCTTGGCCTCTCGCGGCAGCCCATTGCCAGAATGACTGCCTTGGCCGGAATCCGGAACATGCCGTCTTCACGATTCATGGCAGTTACAACACGGTCCTTGGAAATGTCCATAACCATGGTATTTAGCTTGTATTCGATGCCCAGATCCAGAACCTGCTGAATAAATCTCCAGGCATATTCAGGACCGGTCAGTTCTTCCTTGAAGGTGTGAAGGCCGAAGCCGTTATGAATGCACTGATTTAAAATTCCACCGAGCTCGCTGTCGCGCTCCAGAATCAGAATGCTGTCGTTGCCGGCTTTCTTTGCTGAAACCGCAGCAGCAAGACCTGCCGGGCCTCCGCCTATAATGACGATATCATAATCTTTCATGAGTTCTTTCCTCTTTTCTATGCCTTTTTCTAACATAGCTCTTATAGTTTTAAACAGACATTATATCCAAGTTGCCAACTGAAAAAATCTTCACATTTGTAAGAATCGGCATTCCATAATGTCCTTACCTCTGGAAAATACACTGCAGCTTCGACCGGAACGGATACCTATTCGCTTTGAAGCGACATCTGGAAGAAGCTCTTACTCTGACTTTGGGCGCAAGGTGTTTTTCCTTGCACCCTTAGTCAGAGTTAGAATTCCGAAGCGGAGCGAAAAGCAAACAGATATCCGTTCCGGTCGCGTTGCAAGTATTTAAACTCCTTCTCCTTTCGTGCGTTCGATTACGATTCTGCTCTCTCCGCCGCTTTTGGTGATCTTCTCCATGGGAATTCCAAGTTCCCGGTTGAGGATGTCCATGGTCCTGGGGCTGCAGAAGCCTGCCTGGCATCTGCCCATTCCGGCGCGGACTCTGCGTTTTACGCCGTCCAGAGATCTGGCGCCGAGCGGTCTGTGGATAGCGTCCAGAATCTGACCTTCGGAGACGGATTCGCAGCGGCAGATGATGGTTCCGTATGCCGGCTGCTTCTTGATCAGTTCGTTGCGTTCTTCAATGGAAAGGGTGGACGGATCCAGGATTCCCTTTCTCTTTCCGTTCCAGTTTCTCTTGTAAGCAAGGTGCATGGTGTCGCGCATCATATCCGCGACATAACATCCGATCGCCGGCGCGCTGGAAAGTCCCGGAGACTCGATTCCCGCGCAGTCAATGAAAGTCGGAGCACCTTCTGCCGGTCCGATGATGAAATCATGGCCGTCTTCATGGGCACGCAGACCCGCGAAGGAAGTGATGACGCTGCGAAGGGGAACATTCTTCATGCTCTTATTCACGCCTGCTGCCACCTGGTCCATGCCCATAGCGGTGGTTTCGGTTCCTTCCTTGTCTTCAATGTCGGTTGCGGTCGGTCCGCAGATGAGGTTGCCGTGAATGGTCGGCGCTACCAGGATACCCTTGCCCATCTTGGTCGGCTGGGTAAAAATAGTATGGACCGCGAAACCTCCTGCCTCATGGTCCAGAAGCATGTACTCGCCTTTTCTGGCGGTGATGTGGATTTTTTTCGTGGATACCATGTTGTGGAACTTATCTGCAAAAACACCTGCCGCGTTGATGATGTATCTTGCGGTGTAATCCCCGTTGGAGGTACGGATGTGCCATACTTCCTTTTCCGGGAATCCGAAGTCGTCAAGAAGCTCCTGTTCATTTGCATCGGGAGCAGCCTTGGTGATTTCCTCTACCTCGGTATTGAACCGGAATTCTACTCCATTTACATTCGCGTTTTCAGCATAGGCGATGTTGAGAAGGAAGGGGCATACGATTCCGGCTGTCGGCGCATAAAGAACACTGACCGCGTCCTCGGACAGGTTAGGCTCCATGGCTCTGGCTTCATCCCCGGTCAGGATCTGCATGTCCTTAACGCCATTCTGGATTCCCTGATCATAAAGCTTCTGAATTCCGTCCTTCTCGTCCGGGTTGGTGCAGACGACGTAGGAGCCGTTTCTACGGAAAGGAACGTCCAGTTCTTCCGCAATCTGACCCATCATCTCATTGCCCCTGACGTTCATCTTCGCCATCATGGAGCCCGGCTTTGCGTCATATCCTGCATGGACAATGGCGCTGTTGGCCTTTGTCGTTCCGGAGCAGACGTCTTCGCCCTTCTCCAGTACCACTACGCTGGCTTTGTAGCGGGAAAGTTCTCTGGCAACTGCGGCGCCTGTGACACCAGCGCCAATAATTACAACGTCGTAAATCATGTGAGTCTCCTTCTTATATGTTGTTAGTTGGTTAACAAAATCCTCTTTGGGGTATGAGTCGTGGGATTTCTCCATAGCTTCGGAGTTTCCGAGTTTGTGGCATAAATCCAACGGATTGCTTCGCATCTGCGCTGCTTCCGCAATCCTGCAGGCACAAAAAGAGAGACAGATGAAACAAGCATAGGTTCTCTATGCTTCTTCCCTCGGTCTCTCTGCTCATGGGTCTTTGTTTTGTTATGCTGATTGCTCAGCTCCTATCCTCATCGCTTTTTATCTTAACATGCCTTTTATGAGAATGGAAGTACTGTGCTTGCGATTTTCGTGCCGTTTTTTTATATTTTCGCTTTTCTTCTTTTACATATTCATGTCTGTTATCGTTCGCCATGCATACATCTTTACGCAAGGTCTCACTTCGTTCAACTTTGCGGCAGATGTATACGCGGCTAACAGGATTTATACACTCAGTCTTCTTCCCAGGCTTTCGCACGGTCGACAGCCTTATGCCATCCCCGGACCAGCTTGTCCCTGGTTTCTTCTTTCATTTCCGGGCAGAAGGTCCGGTCGATGCTCTGATTAGCGATAACGTCTTTTTTATCTTTCCAGTAGCCGACTGCCAGGCCTGCCAGGTAGGAAGCGCCCATGGCTGTGGTCTCGACGCATTCGGGACGGCGGACTTCCGTATTGCTGATATTGGACTGGAACTGCATAAGGAAGTTATTTTTGCAGGCCCCGCCGTCAACCTTGAGGGCAGCGAGCGGCATGCCGGAGTCCTGGGCCATGGCAGCAAGGACATCGTTTACCTGGAAAGCAATGGATTCCAGCGTTGCCCGGATGATGTGGTTTTTGCCGCAGCCGCGGGTCAGGCCGACGATTGTGCCGCGCGCGTACTGATCCCAATATGGGGCACCCAGTCCCGTGAAGGCCGGAACGACATAGCAGCCGTTGGTATCCTTGACCTTAGTCGCATAATATTCGGAATCCTGGGCAGAGTCGATCATCTTCATCTCGTCGCGCAGCCACTGAATGGAGGCGCCGCCGACAAAGACCGAACCTTCCAGGGCATAGTTGACTTTTCCGTCCAGCCCCCAGGCAACGGTAGTGAGCAGTCCGTTTTCAGAAAAAACAGGCTTCTCTCCCACGTTCATCAGGAGGAAGCAGCCGGTGCCGTAGGTGTTTTTTGCCATGCCCGCGTTGAAGCAGGTCTGTCCGAAAAGGGCGCTCTGCTGGTCTCCTGCCGCTCCCGCAATCGGGATGGAGCCGCCGAACAGGACGGGGACCGTTTTTCCATAGACACAGGAAGACGGCATGGGCTTTGGCAGCATGCATCTGGGAATATTCAGGATGGACAGAATCTCGTCATCCCAGTCCAGCGTATTGATATTGAAAAGCATGGTCCTGGAAGCGTTGGAATAATCCGTCACATGAACCTTGCCTCCGGTCAGCTTCCAGATCAGCCAGGTCTCGACCGTGCCGAAAAGGAGTTCGCCCTTTGCAGCGCGTTCCTGAGCTCCCGGCACGTGGTCCAGGATCCAGCGGATCTTGGTAGCTGAGAAATAAGCGTCGATGATGAGCCCGGTTTTCTTGCGAATGGTCTCGGTCAGGCCCTGACTTTTAAGGGAATCCGCAAACTCAGACGTTCTGCGGCACTGCCAAACGATGGCGCGGTAGATAGGCTCGCCTGTCTTCTTATCCCAGACAATGGTCGTTTCTCTCTGATTGGTGATGCCGATTGCCGCAATGTCCTCCGCGGTCGCGCCAACCTTCTGCATAGCCTTCTGGGCTACGGTCAGCTGAGTGTTCCAGATCTCGTTGGGATCGTGTTCGACCCAGCCCGGATGCGGATAAATCTGGGTGAATTCCTGTTGATCAACAGCGATCATGTGCCCTTCGTGATCAAAAAGAATACAGCGGTTGCTTGTCGTGCCGGCGTCCAGCGCCATGATGTACTTTTCCATATTTTTTTACCCCATAAACCCCAATGCCAAGTGTACGCAACAATTTCCGCGAGGCTAGCCGTTCCCGCAGTGCCCGCGCAAGAAAAAAGCATGCAAAAAAGCAGCAGACTTAACTGCCTTTTTTACACGCTCTCCTCATCTCCGGTTCTGATTAAATTCTCTTATTAATTAAATTACCATTGCTTCATGGGTCTTGTCAAACCCCTGCCGGGTCTGGGTGAACAATTGTTCCAAATAGACCCAACCGATAAAATCCGCCGGGTCTGTAGAAACAAATCTTCCAAATAGACCCGAACGAAAAATCTCGCCGGGTCTGTGAGAACAATTGTTCCAAATAGACCCGAACGAAAA
>JAXJVN010000037.1:0-7609 GCA_036308545.1 Eubacterium sp.
GTACTTAGGGCGCAGTGCCTGCTTGCAGGTGCTGCACCCTTATGTACCGTTGCGAAGGCGAAAAAGCGAGAGCGCCCCCATTAGGGCAATGTTCTAAATCCTGCTCATTATCGCTTCAATAAACTCACATTTATTCGACCGACTTAAGGCTCTGGATCATGTCAATTTTTCTTAGCGTGCGGTACATGGCTGCGTTGACGATCAGGGAGAAGCATGCCGTGGCCGCGCTTGCAGCAAGATAGCTTACAGCTGTGATAGACCGGCCGAACATCAGGTAATCCGTCTCCACGGTAGTGACAATGAAGCGGTGCAGGAGCCAGCCCAAGAGAATGCCTGTCGCTATTCCCAGAATGGTCAGGATCACGTTCTCCCGATAGACGTAAGAAGCCACTTCCCCGTCATAGAAGCCAAGAACCTTGAGTGTAGCAAGCTCTCTCCTTCTCTCGGTGATATTAATACTGTTCAGATTGTATATAACCACGAGCGCAAGCAGGCCTGCTGCGACGACAATAATGCCAAGTACAAGATCCAGAATATTGAGCATGTTTTCAATAGAGGCATATTCTTCGCTGATGAAGGAGATTCCCTTCACTGCATCAAGTTCCATGAAGCCACGGGCAAGTTCCTTTTCTTCCTGCTGCGTAATGTCCGGTCCGGTTTTTCTGACCAGCAGGGTGTTTTCCTGATAGTCCTCTCCAAAGAGCATATGGTATTCATCCGGCGTCATCAGGATAAAATTGTTCATGTAATTTTCAAAAATGACTGCTACCGGCAGCTGTATTCTTTTCTCATCGACTTTTGCATAGACAGAATCGCCGACCTTGATTCCAAGAAGTCTGGCGGTTTTTTCCGAAATCGCTGCCCCTTGCAGCGGAAAATCATACGATTTTCTGCTCTGCCTGTCGTTCAAATGGATGAACTCCGCGTTCAGTCCGTCCGGATCTTCCGGAACGATCAGCTTGGCTGTGTAAGATGTTCCGCCATTTTCCATTCCGGAAAGATCCAGCGTTTTTTCCATGCATGCCGCCGACTTGTATCCATCCAAAGATTCCGCATAAGCTGTGCAGTCTTTCTGTTCGGTCTCAGACGCATCCTTTTCAACCGATACGGCTGCGTCGTAGTCCATAACAGCCGAATACTGACGCTTTGCAATCACTGCGATGGAATCCCGAAGGCCGAACCCGGCGATTAAAAGCCCCATGCAGCCGCCGATTCCAATGATCGTCATGAAGAAACGTTTCTTATAGCGGAAAAGGTTGCGGCATGTGGATTTCCAGGTAAAGTTCAGATGATTCCAGACGAACGGAACGTTCTCCAGCCACACCCTTTTTCCTCCGCCGGGCGGTTCCGGCCGCATCAGTTCTGCAGGAGTGCTCCTAAGCTGGCGGATGCAGGCGGCAATCGTCGCAATGCCGGTGCTTGCGGCAGATGCTGCAACTGCAAGCAGAGCTTCCTGCCAGTTAAAAGGCGTAATGCATACGTCCATGCCCGGATATACGGTGCCGTATGACTTGACAACAATCAGAGTCAGATACTTCTCTCCCAGTAAAACCCCGGCAATGCTGCCTGCAATCGTGGCAATCATGGCATAGCCTACGTACTTGCCTGCAATTTGACCGGTCGTATAACCGAGCGCCTTCATGGTTCCCATGGACTCACGCTGTTCGTCTACCATACGGGTCATGGCAGTAAGGCTAACCAGGGCAGCCACCAGGAAAAACATGACTGGCAGTACCCGGCTCAGATTCTGAATCCGATCCGCGTTCTGGTCATAAGTTAGAGAACTTTCGACGGCGTTCCAGTCCAGGATCGTCCATTCCGGACTCTCCAGTTCTTTCAGCTTGTCATTTAGCTTATCAACATCTGCTTCTGCATCTTCCGCCTTTTGAATGGCATCCTCTATTTTTTCAGCAGCTTCTTCCCGTGCTGTCTGACGGATTTCCTCTTCCTGTTCCGAAGAGAGCTGAGCCTTTGCTATTTCCTGAAGAGAAGTGCCCTGCATGTTCAGGACTGCCTCCGCCTGATCTTCCGTCATGCCCTGAGCAGTCATAGAGGTCAGAATCTGCTCTTCGATTTTCTCCAGGGCTGTGTCCACGGCCTGATTCTCTGCTTCGGACAGCTTTTCTTCTTTCGTCTTCCTGAGGTCCAGCCCCTCCTGAATATCCTTCAGGTCCTGATCCGTTGGAAGTTCGAAGTCAAAAGTCTTCGCCATTTCACGGTCTGTCCGTTTATTTGCTTCTGACCATTTTTCTATCCGGTCTGATACCATTCCGATCAGGCTGTCATAGTTTTTGCCCGCATACAATTCCTCTGCAGCTCCCTCAGCCAGCAAATCCGCTTCGGTATAAACAGGCATATCGAAAGCCGCATCCGGGACAAGCGCAAACGCGTCCAATGATCCGTCACCCGCAGAGCTGCTGCCCCTGTAGGTATCAGTGAAATAAGGAAGGACACCGGTTCCGACGATGGTAAAGCTATGCACTTTGAGTACCTGGCTCTCAGCATCCTCGTTCTGATCTCTTGTATCTTCTTTATCCTTTTCCGCTGCAGTGCCGTTCTCTTCCGCTGCCGCACCGTTCTCTTCTGCTGCAGCGCCGTTCTCTTCTGCTGCAGCACCATTCTCTTCTGCTGCAGCATCGTTCTCTTCGCTGCTCTCTTCCCGTATTGTGATGGTATCACCGATTTTCAGACCTGCTTCGTCCATAGCAGAACGGTCAAACAGGCATTCATTATTTGTTTTGGGAAGGCGGCCTTCCGTTACCTGAGGCAAGTTGACCTCTTCTGTCATAGAAGTCATCCGGACCACCAGTTCGGTCTGATCTGTATTTAAAACTGCATCTGTCCAGTATACGCCCTCGGCACAGCTGACTCCCTTTAGAGCACCGATTTCTTTCAGTTCCCTTTCTGTAATTCCCTGATCGGAAACTACCCTGAGATCCATTAATTTCTGCCGGTCATAAAAAGAATCCGCGGATGCCTTCATGTCCGTACTGCTGGACCTGAGACCGGCAAAAAAAGCCGACCCAAGCAGAACAATGAAAAAAATGGACAGAATTCTCCCCGGATTCTTTTTTATCTCTCTAAATAAAATCTTTTCTTCTGGCGTTTTTCATACTTTCTGATATCTGAAGCCGATCTTTCAGAATTGCTGTCCCGGAATATCCTCCGGGTGCGGTTTTGAACTGATCCGGAATTTACCACTCAATCTCACTGACGTCCTTTGGATTCGAGTTGACTTCAATCCGGTCCGCTTTCCCGTTCCTGATATGAATGACCCGGTCCGCCATAGGTGCCAGGGCCAGGTTATGGGTAACGACGATGACTGTCATGTTTTTTCTTCGACAGGTATCCTGAAGCAGACCCAGAATGGATTTTCCTGTGACATAGTCCAGCGCTCCCGTCGGCTCGTCGCAGAGCAGGAGCTTGGGATTCTTGGCAAGGGCGCGTGCTATGGCAACTCTCTGCTGTTCCCCTCCCGAAAGCTGGGCCGGAAAGTTGTCCATGCGTTCCTTCAGTCCTACTTCTTCCAGAACTTCTGCCGCATTCATTGGGTCTTTGCAAATCTGGAGAGCAAGCTCTACGTTTTCCTTTGCAGTCAGGTTCTGCATCAGGTTATAAAACTGAAAAACAAAGCCGACGTCCTCCCTGCGGTAAGAAACCAGCTGACGGTTCTTCAGCTTTCCCAGATCCGTATCGTCAACCAGGCAGGATCCTCCGGTCAGTACATCCATGCCTCCCAGAATATTGAGGACTGTTGTCTTGCCTGCGCCGGATGGTCCTACGATCACCGCGAACTCGCCTTTCTTCACGGAAAAGCTGATGCCGTCGAGCGCATGGATCTCCACCTGACCCATCTGATAAATTTTTGTTACTTCCTTTAATTCAATATATTCATTCATAGTTTTTTGAAGCACGGACACTTCGATTTAACATGAGTTTGCGCTTTTATAAAATACTTGGCTAACGACCGCACCCGCTCCGCTTTAAAGTACGCAGTAGCCTTGACTGGTCGGGCTGCATATTCGCGAAGGCGATATTTGGAAGAAGCTCTTACTCTGACTTAGGGCGCAAGGTGCTTTTCCTTGCACCCTTAGTCAGAGTTAGAATTCCGAAACTGAGCCGAGTGAATATACACCCGACCAGTCAAAGATCAAGTACTTCATTAAACAAAATCTTATAAAGGACTATTCTCTTTCGAAGATTTGCTGATCAGCCGGATAATAATGATATACATGACTATGACAAATATGATGAAGACAACTGTCGCAAGTCCGGTTCCGATCATTGCGCAGCTGTCATAGAAGCCGTGCAGGAGGACTGCCAGCAGGTAACCGGCGATGATGTTCTGCACTGCTTTTCTCTTATAGTAAGAAGCGGCGTTTTCATCATAGCGGTTTTTATATTCCAGGGAATAATCCATGCACTTTCTGGCTCGGCCGTAAAAATAGCCTGCGACAACTGCAAAGCCCAAATGTCCGGGGACAGCCAGAATCGCCCTCAAGGGTGCGACGGACAGTCCGTATCCGAATACATATTCCACATTTTCAAATGCCGCGAAACCAAGCGAGGTGAATGCGGAATAAACAATGCCGTCAAACATAAAATTAAAATTGGGGTCATTCCATGTTGTCCGGAACATGAGGAAAAATTTTGTTCCTTCTTCTACTACCGCTACAACTAAGAAAGCGGTAATGATGGAATATTCCGGAGAACTGCTGTCAACGGGAGACAGATCCAAAATCTTTTGAAAAAGCGTCTCCAGAATGATGGACAGAAGGGCTGCCCCTACGCCCCGCAGCAGCAGATTGATGAGGAGACCTGCCGGTTCTTTCTCATAAGTATCCATTTTGTAAATATAGCGCAGCAGGAAAATAGCAGGAATCAGAGCTGCAGCCATATAAATGAACGTTCTTGTGTAAAAAGGAAGCAGTAAGAAAAGCATAATTGTATCTCCTTTATCGGTGCATTAATCTTCCGGCATCGTGCCCGCCAGAACTCTCTCAAGTACAGTGTCATGCGCTTGTTTTTCAAATTCATCCGCAAGCGGTTCCAGATTTGCCGAGCCATACTTGCGTTCCAGGGCTGTCTTGAGAATGAAATCGCAGAACTCGGGATTTTTAGGCAGGACAGGGCCGTGGCTGTATGTGCCAAAAACATTTTTATAGCGAACGCCTTCACCCCCGTCTTCTCCGTTATTTCCATTTCCCTTCAGAACGGTGCCTAAAGGCTTCACTCCATCTCCCAGATATGTCCTGCCGCTGTGATTTTCAAAGCCTACAACCGTACTGCCGCCGGATTCTTCGCCCAGTTTAAACGCGTAATTGTCAATCATGCGTTCTTCCCTGCCAACAGTATAGAAATCAATGGCGCCCAGAAATTCGCATTTTTCTCCGGTATAGGTCTGATAATAATTTCCCATCATCTGATAACCGCCGCAGATGCAGAGGAAGGGCAGGCCGTCTTCCACTGCCGCCTTAATTTCATCGCCTTTTCCGCCTTCCAGGTCTTTTAAAAGGACTTCCTGTTCAAAGTCTTGTCCGCCCCCAATGAAGAAAAGATCGAAGTCATTCATGCGGAAATTATCCCCGATCATGAGTGGTGTGACTTCCGCCTCAATTCCTCTCCATTCCAGCCTTTTCCGAAAGCAAAGAGTATTGCCGCGGTCCCCGTATAAGTTCAGGACTTCCGGATAAAGATGTCCGATCCGGATTTTTCTGTTCTCGCTCATCTTATCCATCACCCCTTCCAGAATTCCTGTCCGCCGGTCGCTGCAGAAAGCGCCGCCCTTAGTTCCAGCATAGAAGTGTAATTCGGCAGGATAAAAACCGGCAGCCGGCTTTCTTTCAGTTTTTCTATGATGCGGTCCGTTGAGCTGACTTTGCTGATGATCCTTTCGTCCGCACCTCCGTACTTGAGGCGCAGCATCAGGTCTTCCGCCCTGCTCCCCCAGACAAGTACGTTCTTCATATGGGAATCTCTGCATACTTTTTCATATTCTGCATCCCAGATCCAGGAGATATCGTGTCCGTCCGCCGCATTATCATTGAGGCAGAAGACTGCATTAAAGTCCTGATCCAGATCAGACAGATAAGTAAGTGCCTGACTGCAGCCGGCAGGATTTTTTACCAGAATCATCTGGACGTCTGCTTCCCCCAGCTTAAAGGTTTCCATGCGGCCGAAACCGCTTTGAACGTCAGCAAGCGAACGTATGGCTTCCCCTGTATCCAGACCTGCAGCCTGATAAGCGCAGACTGCTGAAAGCGCGTTATAAACATTATAGACAGCCGGAAGCGCAATTTTTACCCGGACGGATTCTTTTTCCTGCAGATGCATGGTAACTTCTGTGCCTGTCGATTTCATGGACAGGATCCCGGTAACTCCCGCGTCTGTCTTATGTCTCTTGTAACCGCACTTCGGACAGACGAAACCGCCAAGGTGAGCATAGGTATGATATTCATACTTATACTCCGCACCGCAGCGGATACAGTGCTTAGCGTCCGATACGACCGGTTCCTTCTGATCTCCGGTCGGAACATCAATGCCGTAATAGAAAATCCGGTTTGGAACATTCAGGGCGAGAGACGATGTCAGAGAGCAGTCTGCATTGAGACAGAGAATACTGTCCGGCACCTTCTCCACGCCGGCACGAATCTGTTCCAGGGTGTGCATGACTTCTCCATAACGGTCCAGCTGATCGCGAAAGAGATTGGTCACAACAATGACCTTCGGCTTTAAAAGCGGTACCGCTTTCTTCAAGGCAGCCTCATCACATTCAATGACTGCGGTTTTCTTCTTAGGCTTTCCTGTCATCGATGCATTTGCCGTAAATTCCGCAGTTATTCCCGGCAGAAGGTTTGCGCCGGACCGATTTGCCAGTACGTCTCTTCCCCCCGATGCAAGAGCATGTTCTATCATACGGCAGGTTGTGGTCTTGCCATTAGTACCGGTAACGACGATAATATTCATATCCTTCGATACTTCAGCAAGAATGTTTTTGTCAAAAATCATTGCTGCGCGTCCGGGAAGCGTTGTGCCTCCTCGTTTCATCAATCGCAGCACAAAGCGGGTCGCCTTGCAGGCGGCAACCCCCAGAAAAGTATTGATCATAGTGAACGTTTCCTCACTTTATTTTCTGTCTTTTCTTATTAATTCCTTATTTTACTCCTTCCCGTATCGTTTGTCACTTGAGCTGTCCTATTCGCCAGGATCGTACTTCCATTGTACTTCCATCACCGACCTGATTACCGCGCCCACAAAACAGATACTCGTTTATTCAAGCTTGGCATTCTATTGGAAAAAATATCAGCTCGTATTAAACTGTTATTTAATGAAGTGTTTGCGCCCCGACTTGACGGGGACAAATTCGCAAGAACACCGTTTCGGAAACTCTAACTCTGACTAAGGGTGCAAGGAAAAGCACCTTGCCCCCTAAGACAGAGTAAGAGTTTCTTCCAAATGTGTTCTTGCGAACATGCCCCGTCCAGTCGAAGTTGCTCGTATTCATATCTAGGTGGTGCGTGTCTGTGGGAACAAGTTTTCCAAACAGACCCAGGCGAAAATTTCTGCCGGGTCTGTGAGAACAATTGTTCCAAATAGACCCGAACGAAAA
>JAXJVN010000038.1:0-14098 GCA_036308545.1 Eubacterium sp.
ATAATGGACTTATGGCTTTTACAGCCAGCATGATCATTGCAGTCGTTACCTTCTTCATCTGCATAGGCGGACTTTATCTCGGACGGACGGTCGGAACGAAGCTTTCCAATAAAGCTTCCATTCTGGGTGGAGTCATCCTGATCGCCATCGGAATCGAAATCTTCGTGACCGGGATCTGAAGGTGGCAAAGTAAGGTGGCAAAGTGACAGGCACTTTGCCACCTGTCTCTTTGGCGTCTGAAAGGAAGGTTGAAAAAATTTACAGAAGGTTTACAATGTAAAATCGCGGTGCCGAGATGGCAGCCGCGATTTTTTCTGTCAATAAGCCTGACAGGGTCTGTCAATATGGGAAACCGTGAACTGCGGACCCTGTGTTTATATAATAGACTGCACCGGAAGCAGTGACCAAACTGTTTACGGGTAAATTCAGGAGATAGAGATGAAAGACATGACCACGGGCCGTTCCGGTCCTCTTATATTGAAATTTGCCCTCCCTCTGATTTTAGGGAGCCTTTTTCAGCAGTTTTACAGCCTGGTGGACGCGGCAATCGTCGGCAGGACCATGGGAGCGGAAGCACTGGCTTCCGTCGGATCTTCTGCATCTATTCAGTTCATGGTACTGGGATTCTGCATGGGAAGCTGCACCGGTTTCGGAATTCCCATTGCCCAGAAATTCGGAGCGAAAGATTACTCCTCTATGAGGAAGTACATTTATAACAGCCTGCTGCTGGGCGCAGCCATGTCATTGGTCCTGACGGTCGTGCTGTCTATCTTCTGCGGGCAGATCCTGCGGGCTCTTTCCACGCCGGAGAATATTTTTGCAGGGGCAAGGGACTACCTGTTCATCATTTTCCTGGGCATTCCATGTACCATTCTCTACAACCTTCTGTCCAGCATCTTAAGAGCAGTAGGAGACAGCAGGACACCCTTTGCCTTCCTGGTTTTTTCCTCTTTCCTCAATATCGGCCTGGACTTTTTCTGCATCCTGGTCCTTTGCTGGGGCGTTGCCGGCGCAGCGATAGCGACCATTTTTTCTCAGGGACTTTCCGGACTGCTCTGCGCCTTCTATATGTGGAAAAAATATCAGTTTCTGACCCCGAAGAAGGAGGAGAGAAGCCTTTCCTGGTCCTGCCAGAAATATCTGGCAGTCATGGGATTTCCCATGGGGCTGCAGTTCTCGATTACCGCGATTGGTTCAACTTTTATGCAGTCAGCCAATAACAAGCTGGGCAGCGTTTACGTTTCGGCCTATACAGCTGCCCTGAGAATTAAGCAGCTGATGATGAGCCCCTTTGACGGTATTGCTTCGGGCACGTCAACCTTCTGCAGCCAGAACCTGGGCGCGGGCAAGGACGATCGGATCCGGGACGGCCTGAGAAAGGGAATTATGATCGGCGTCGGCTATGGCCTTCTCGCGGCAGTTCCGCTGATCTTCTTCGGCAGAAATCTGTCTATGATCTTCCTGACAGCCGACGAGTCGGAAATCCTGGACGCGTCCGCACAGTTCCTCAGGGTAGAGGGATATTTCTTCTGGTCGCTGGGAATCCTCAACGTCTGCCGTATGGTAACCCAGGGTCTGGGTCATGCGGGAAAGGCGATCATTTCCGGCTTTATCGAAATGGCGTGCCGTATCTTTGTCAGCCTGGTCTTTGTACCGGTCTACGGCTACGCAGCATTCTGTTTCACAGATGAGACAGCCTGGATTGCCGCAGCCATTTTCAACCTGCCCATGTGCCTGTGGTGCCTCAAGCACGCAAAGCTGGCAAAGTGACCATATCATGCGCGGTGCGGCGCTGGTGTCCTGTGGACACCGCCCTTGCGCCGACCGAGTCGGCAGACGAGACAGACGTTTACTTCCGCGGTGCGTGCGCGACACGACAGGCTTGCATAAAGTGACAGTCACTTTGGCTGGTTTTGGCAGCGACAGATGCCGGTGATTATTGTAACTGCGACGTGAAACCGGTTCCTTTATGAGATGAATGGATGCTTGAAATCAAGGCAGATATCCATGCTTTCGCAGGGCTCCCAGCATTCTGATTAGGGACTGCCGTCCGATTCCTTTAAGGTTTCCGAGACTCCTTAAGGTCTGCCCGGTCAGATCGTCCAGGCTGTGATAGCCTTGCTGTTCCAGAATTTTGGCAGCATGGAGCGGAATACCGGAATTTCTGAGACTTGCCGGCTGCGCGTTTAATAGAGGCCTTATCGTCACATCCATCAGGCTGGGAAGCATGCCGCTGAGCTCCTTATGCGCAAGCTCATCATTTCGCCATTTTCTTCTCTGCTCCAGTCTTTTCAGGATGGAATAAACGATCAGAAGCAGCAGGCCCAGACAGATCAGGACCAGAAGATAACTCATAATACCGGCGGTTTTAGCCAAAATTATGGAAGGATTCCGCTTGTCGATCCTTATTGATTTTCGTCCGACGTGAGGTTCCTTCCGGTAAGAAGTCGGGTCTTCTTCTGTATATTTTTCTCCTTCATACTTATATTGGTAAGTAATGTAATAGTATGTGACCGGATCATCATCGGAATCTTTCGTATCCTCCCGCCGGACCTCGATCATTTCAGGACGTTCAATTTTTTCACTGTGAAAAAAATAGGTATCGGCAGTTTGAAACCACATAACGATCATGAAGATTGCGGTAACTGCCACACAGATTAAGACAAAGATCGCGAAGATCGTGCCCAGACAGGAAGTAACTTCATTTCCGGCTGAATTTCCTGTGCCCTTTGTGCTGACGTTTTTCCTTGAATTTCCCGGCTTTTCTTCCATATGATCTGCTCCGTATTTATAAGAAGTGTTCATGTTTATTTATAAGAAGAGTCATGTTCATACTGAACACATAGTACTGCGGATTTTCCTATAAATTATGGAACAGAACTAAATTTTACATAAGCTTCACAAACACATGAAACAAGGTACTAAAATGGTATACGCTGCAGTTTAGTCACATGCCGAGCAAAGAAATCGGATAATACCAGATAGCCTCATTAAGAGGACGTATTTCGTCCAGCAGATTAGGAGTTTTTTGGATTTCGTCAATAATGACAGGCCATGGATAAGCTTCCAGAAAGAGACGCGGGTTATCGAGCGCCAGTTTGCGGTCTTCAGCACGGTCCAGGGTAACAGTGGGATAACGATCTTCAAAAAGATGCATGACGGCATTCAGCATCAATGAAATTTAACATGAATTTTAATCAGGTTTGACGGATTTTGTCGAACCTACCTTGAATTTTTTATAAAAAAACAATAGTGTTATTGTATAAAAGTATAGAGTATTTGATTTATAGAATGAAAAACATAATGGAGGTACCAAGAATGGACAAGAAAAAAATAGCCGCGGCGACGCTCGCTTTTGCAGGTCTGTTTGCGGGATTTGAGAAATATAAAAGTGATAAAAAACTGAAGGAACCTTATTCCCGTCTTGACGAGATCCCGAATGGAAGGGCTTCTGATATCGTAACGCCAGGCTGTATTGTGATCGAGGGAGGCGCCTTAAGAGGCATGTATGCGGGAGGCGCTCTTGATGCCCTGATGAAGAATGACCTCAATCTGGAGACCACCATCGGTGTTTCTGCAGGAGCCATGTTCGGCTATCTATACGTTGCCGGCCAGATCGGCCGCGGCGCCCGCTTCAATCTGGAGAACCGCTACAATCCGGAGTATGTGGGCGTCGGCGCCATGCTGGAGAGCGGAAGTCCCTTCGGATTCAAGTACGCCTTTGATAATGACAATACACCGGAAGACCCGATCGACTTCGAGCGCTTTAACAATTCGCCGCGCCATTTTGTAGCAGTTGCCACGGACTGTGAAACCGGAAAGCCGGCTTATCTGACAAAAGAAAACTGCTCGGATATCCTGGAAGGCGTTCATGCTTCGGCGACCCTTCCGGCTGTCTCCCGTATGACCGAACTGGATGGAAAGAAGTATCTGGACGGCGGCTGCTCCGTAGCTGTTCCGGTCGACTGGGCTATTGAGCAGGGCTTTGAAAAAATCATCGTCGTAAGGACACGTGAGCGTACCTATCGCAAACTGGACCATGATTCCAAGACTGATCTCCTGATCAAGCAGGAATACCGGGCATATCCGGAGCTCCTTGACAGCATGCTGACGGCGGATGAACGCTACAACAAACTCTGCGAGCACCTGATCAGCCTGGAGAAGGAAGGACGGATTTATACCATTGCACCGTCCATTTCCCCAACGGTAGGACGGATCGAGAAAGACCTGGAGAAGATCGGAGACCTTTATTGGCTGGGCTATAACGATACGCTGGACCAGTTAGACCAGCTGAAAAAATATCTGGAGGCATAAGAAATTCAATCTTTCATTCTGATATATCTATTCCTGATCAACCTTGCAGCCTTCCTCCTGATGGGAGCAGACAAGCGCAAAGCAAGGCTTCACCAATGGCGCATTCCGGAAAAAACACTCTTTCTTTCCGCAATCGCCGGCGGATCTGTCGGCGCCATGCTGGGCATGACTTTTTTTCGTCATAAGACAAAGCACCTGAGTTTTCTGCTTGGCATGCCGGCCATTTTCATTGCGCAGCTTGTTTTCTGTATTTTTATTTACAGCCGCCTGGCCGGATAATAGAGGTGGCAAAGTGCCTGTCACCTTGCCACATAGGCAACTTGTATATAGTAAAGCTCTTGCCCTGCTGAAATCAGCAGGGCTTTTTTGCCAGTGTCAAGGTTTCTCAAAAAATGGTTATAAAAATATCATAAACAGGTAGGCTTGCGTTAAAAATCGTGTACAATAAATAGCAAGTTAAAAAATTTTTTACGGAAGAATTTTTTTACGGAAGGTGAAAGGACGAACTTTATGAATTTTCCTGAGTATGAGAGAAAACAATGCGAACGTTTGAGAAAGCTTGCTCCGGAGTGCATGGTGCTGCTGAAGAAAAACGGCGACTTTCCGCTGGATGCGCCCTGCCACATCGCTGTTTACGGCAGCGGAGCCCGTCAGACCATCAAGGGCGGAACCGGATCCGGGGATGTCAACAGCCGCCGCTATGTAACAGTGGAGCAGGGCTTGAAAAGAGCGGGCTTTAAGGTTACGACAAAGAGCTGGCTGGACTCCTATGACGTGATAAAGGCAGATACGCACAGGGCGTTCGTTGAAAAGATCAAGCAGCAGGCAAAGGAGCAGCATGTCATGGCAATCATGCTGGGCATGGGCGCTGTAATTCCGGAGCCGGAGTACCAGCTTTCAATTGAAGGACGCGGAGATGCCTGCGTTTACGTTCTTGGCAGGCAGGCAGGAGAAGGCAGCGACCGCAAGGCGGAGAGCGGAGATCTGAAGCTTACGGAAACCGAAATCCGTGACATTCACGAATGCATGAAACTTTACCACCGCTTTATGCTGGTCCTTAATGTAGGAAGTATCGTAGACCTTACTCCGGTCATGGACGTGCCTAATATCCTTTTAATGTCCCAGCTGGGCGCCATCACAGGGGATGCATTGGCGGACGTTCTCTTAGGAAAGTCTTATCCCTCCGGCAAGCTGACGGACACCTGGGCAGCATGGGATCAGTACCTGAACGAAGGCGAATTTGGACACAAGAATGACACGGCCTATAAAGAAGGAATCTACGTAGGCTACCGTTTCTTCGACAGTGCGGATCGTGAAGCCCTCTTCCCCTTTGGTTATGGGCTGGGGTTTACGGAATTTGAACTGGACACAGATGCCGGCAGCTTTACAAAAGTGGGAGACTCTTTTGCGGTAAAGGTTCCGGTCACCAATGTAGGACAGCGTCCGGGCAAGGAAGTCGTTCAGCTTTATGTGACCGCGCCGTGGGGAAGACTGGACCAGCCTTATCAGAAACTGCTTGCCTTTGAAAAAACACCGGAGCTCGCAGCAGGGACTTCAGCTGATGTGACTCTGATCTTCAGTCCGGAAGACCTGGCATCTTATGATGAGGAGAAAGCAGCTTACGTGATCGAAGCCGGAACCTATATCCTACGCGCAGGCATCAGCAGCCGCGGTACGGGAGTAATCGGCCTCATCGAGGCAGCGGAGGATATCACGGTTCGCAAACTGGAAAATATCGGCGGCAAGCCGGATCTGAAAGTCTGGAAGCCGGACCACAGCTGGACAGACGAAGAGATACCGGAAGACGTCACCAGCCTGGAACTGGATGCCTCTTTTACAGAGCGCATGGAAATTCCTGCACCCTATAAACCGTCGGAAGAGGCAGTGGAATTTGCCCATAACCTTACGGACCGGGAACTGATCAATGCGGTGATCGGCGCGCACAAGAGCGGGCTTACATCGGTAATCGGAAATGCTTCCCGGAGCGTACCGGGAGCAGCAGGCCAGAGCTTCGGTGATATTGCCGGACTTCCGGAAGCTGTTATGGCGGATGGCCCTGCCGGGCTGCGCCTGTCCAAGGATTATTATGAAGACAAAAAGGGAAAGCATTCCCTGTCCGACACCATGCCGGCAGGATTTGAAGATTATATGCCGCCGATCTTACTGAAACTGTCGGCGCTTGGGCAGAAGAAAAATCCTAAGGGCGGAATAAAACACCAGTACTGCACTGCAATCCCGATCGGAACGGCACTGGCCCAGAGCTGGAATCCGGATGTTCTGGAAGCCTGCGGTGATATTGTCGGTACTGAAATGGAAATGTTTAACGTAGACTATTGGCTTGCTCCGGGTATGAATATCCATCGCAGCCCCTTATGCGGAAGAAACTTCGAATATTATTCGGAAGACCCGCTGCTGACAGGACTTTGTGCCGCTGCTATTACGAAAGGAGTCCAGAAGCATAAAGGAAAATCCGTAACGATCAAACACTTCTGTGCGAACAGCCAGGAGACCAACCGTTACCAGTCCAACTCTGTTATTGACGAAAGAACCTTAAGAGAGATTTACCTGAAAGGTTTCGAAATCTGCATCCGTCTGGCACAGCCTAAAGCACTCATGACCTCCTACAACCTGCTCAATGGGGTCCATACAACAGAACGGGCTGATCTGCTCAAAGGCGTTCTGCGCAAGGAGTGGGGCTACTCCGGCCTGATCATGACAGACTGGGTCGTGGCCAACCTCAATGACAAAACCTGTACGCACAGGATCATTGATCCGGTTGAAACCCTGAAGGCCGGCACAAACATCTTTATGCCCGGTGCGGACGGAAATGTAAAAGAACTTGCAAGTGCTCTGAGAGGGAAAAACAAAGAGCATTCCATTACGAGAGAGGAACTGGAGGAAAGCGCTGCAGGTCTGGTCGACAGCATCTGGAACCTGCTGTAATTTTCATGTAATTTTTCGAAGACAAAAGAATGCGCCCGGGCGGTATCTTCCACCCGGACGCATTTTTTACGGGCGAAAACCATTTCGGACATAAGCTGTTAATATATTTGTAAAAAACTTTAATAACAAGTTAAAATTCAGAAAATAAATAAATATAATAAATAAATATCAGAAAAATATCTTGACAAAAGCAAATGGTGAGGCTATTATATAAGTACAAAGAGAAAAGAAATTCATGAGAAGCGAAGTCAATGCAATGGCACCCGGATCCGGAACCCGAGCAAAGCGCCGGCACCCGAACTCGGAACCCAAAAGGCAGCGGAATCCCTAAAGAAGATTCCCTTAAATGACTGGAACTCATGGTTGACATACAAGCAGGTAACCAGTAAACAAAGCACACGCAGCCAGAGGCAAAGCACGAGAAACCGGAGGACAATTCAAATGAAACTGCTGGAATTTCATTAAGGGGCTGTCTGATGAAGCAATCGTCAGGCAGCCCTAAAATTTTGCCTTCAGCCAACGATTGAAATTTTTCCCCCCTTTGACTATAGTAAATCTGTAGGCAAAAATTTTAAATGAAGCATATGAAAGCAGACTTGCATCTATTTAGATAGAGAAAGGATGGATAAAGATGGTTTCATGGAAAAACTTTGATCAGCTGGATTCCTACGGAAAACTTCGGGCACTGAAGGACGAAGTAGATCTTCCTCAGGTGATGGCAGGAGAAGCCGGTGCAGAGAGGGTCAGGAAGTACAGCATCCCGATGGCGGAAGGACTGGCCTATAACTTCGCTGCAAAAAAGGTTGATGATAAGGTAATCGAAGCCCTTCAGGGGCTGGCTGACGAGGCACAGCTCGCAGATAAGTTTGAAGAACTTTACAACGGCGCTGTCATCAATACCGGCGAGAAGAGAATGGTTCTTCATCAGCTCTGCAGAGGGCAGCTGGGCAAGGATGTTCTTGCAGATGGCGTCAGCAAGAGAGAGTTCTATGTTGAACAGCAGAAGAGAGTTGCTGAATTTGCTGACAAAGTTCATGCAGGCGAGATTGCCAATGAAGCCGGCGAAAAGTTCACAACCGTCGTTCAGATCGGTATCGGCGGCAGCGACCTGGGCCCGCGCGCTATGTACATCGCGCTTGAAAACTGGGCTAAGAAAAACGGCTGCTTCAAGATGGAAGCCAAATTCATCAGCAATGTCGATCCGGATGATGCGTCTGCAGTTCTGAATTCCGTTGACGTTGCACATTCCATGTTCATTCTTGTCTCAAAATCCGGAACCACGCTGGAGACCCTGACCAATGAGTCCTTCGTCAAGGATGCACTGAAGAAGCAGGGACTGGATCCGGCTAAACATATGATCGCCGTTACCAGTGAAACTTCTCCTTTGGCCAAGAGCAGTGATTATCTGGCAGCCTTCTATATGGATGATTACATCGGCGGACGTTATTCTTCTTCCTCCCCGGTTGGCGGCGCGGTACTGTCACTGGCTTTCGGACCGGAAATTTTTGACCGCTTCCTCAAAGGCGCTGCTGCTGAGGACGCAACCGCAAAAGAGAAGGATATCTGCAAAAACCCGGCTATGATGGATGCTCTGATCGGCGTCTACGAGCGCAATGTTCTGGGATACACCGCAACCGCCGTTCTGCCGTATTCTCAGGCTTTATCCCGTTTCCCGGCACATCTTCAGCAGCTGGACATGGAGTCCAATGGCAAGAGCGTCAACCGCTTCGGCGAGCCGGTAGACTACGTAACCGGACCGATTATTTTTGGCGAGCCCGGCACAAACGGTCAGCATTCCTTCTATCAGCTCCTGCACCAGGGAACTAATATCATTCCGCTGCAGTTCGTAGGCTTCAAGAAGAGCCAGCTTGAGAACGATGTAACGATTCAGAACTCCACCAGCCAGCAGAAACTCTGCGCCAATGTAGCAGCGCAGATCATGGCCTTCGCCTGCGGCAAAAAGGACGAAAATCTCAATAAAAACTTTAAAGGAGGCAGACCTTCCAGCATTATCATCGGCGATCAGCTGAATCCGGAAGCACTTGGCGCCCTGCTTGCACACTTCGAGAACAAGGTCATGTTCCAGGGCTTTGTATGGAACGTCAACAGCTTCGACCAGGAAGGCGTTCAGCTGGGCAAGACCCTTGCCAAGAAAGTCCTTGCTCATGAGACCGACGGAGCCCTTAAAGCTTACAGCGATCTTCTGGACATCTGATCGGGACACCGCAGCAGCAATTTTTCTCCTCAGCCTTTACGCCTGCCAAAGTGCCGGGCTTCATGAAGTGACAGTCACTTTGGCTGGTTATTAGCTGATGAATTAAGCAAAAAATATCCCCGCATTGTCTGCCGCACAGTAAATTTCTGTACGGCGGATGGTGCGGGGTATTTTTATATGTATAAATTTTGAATCGAAGGAGGACAGTCTTAAAAATCAAATGGGGAATGAAGGACGCCCTCCGGTGTGAGATACCGGACTTCAGTATATCGGAACAGGGAATGTTATACCAGGACAGAGCGCACCGGCGTGCGGCGGAGAATCTGGCGGAGAACCGGGCACAGGATGCAGGTGATTACGATTGCGGTGCAGACTTGAATGACGTTGCCGGGAATCGAACTGAAAGGCGCAATCCAGTTGACGGTCAGAATGACCTCGGCGAAGTAATAGCCGATAATTTTTATTCCAAGAGCAAGAATCATACTGACCAGATCGTTTGCGAAAGTATTTTTAATAGGCATTTTTTCAGCAAAGAGACCGACCGCATATCCCATGGCTCCGCAGATGATAAAGGTAAATGGAGCCCATGCGCCCCAGCCGCTGGTCAGGTCAAAGAGTCCCATGCCAACCGCTCCGGCAAAGAAACCGGTCGCTCTGCCGAAAAGGAGCGCCCCGATGAAGAGCGGGACATTGCCAAGGTGGATCAGACCGCCGGTTCCGGCAAAGGGCAGGCGGATGTTGATCAGCCAGGTAGCAATATACGTAAGAGCAATAAGCATGGCTGAAAGGGTCATGTGCTGCATTTTCCCATGACGTTCTGTGATGGAAGTTTCTTCTGCTTTTTCTTTATTTTTTACCATATTAGGACCTCCCTTAAATTTCTTAAATTTAACAATGTTTAAATATGTTTAAATTTGTCTGAAAGTATAAACCCATACTGATTATATATAAATGATCAATTTAAAAATAATTTAGATGCCAGTTTAACCGGCCTCATAGTTCCGGATGCAATTTGATGGATTTGCGCTTGGGCATTAAGAAATAACCTCTTGTACGGGCTTTATTACCGCGGTCACAAAAACTACACTCCTGAATGACTGAAATTTCTGTAAAAATGAATAATATGCATTTAAAAACGCATAAATAAGCATATAAAAGAATAAATATACATTGCGACTGAATAATTATTGGAAATTCTATTTGAAATTGCAGAGAGCATATGTTACATTATTGAGTAATGTAAATGGAAGCAGGGAAAGTTCATTCATTATGGAGGAGAGACATGAAGCGCAATGACATCCACCGCATTATGATCATTGGTTCCGGCCCTATTATTATTGGTCAGGCATGCGAATTCGATTATTCCGGTACCCAGGCTTGTAAAGCTCTTCGCAAGCTTGGTTATGAGATTATTCTTGTTAATTCTAACCCGGCAACGATCATGACAGACCCCGAAACTGCAGATGTTACTTATATTGAGCCGTTAAATGTTGAACGACTTACTCAGATTATTGCCAAAGAGAGACCCGATGCCCTTCTTCCTAATTTAGGAGGTCAGTCAGGTCTTAATTTATGTTCGGAATTAGCGGCAGCAGGCGTACTGGACAAGTATCATGTTCAGGTTATCGGCGTCCAGGTCGATGCCATCGAGCGCGGCGAGGACCGTATTGAATTCAAAAACACCATGCAGGAGCTGGGCATTGAGATGGCAAGGAGCCAGGTTGCCTACTCGGTTGATGAGGCAGTCGAGATTGCTTCAAAGCTGGGATATCCTGTCGTCCTTCGTCCGGCCTATACCATGGGCGGTGCCGGCGGCGGTCTGGTCTACAATGTAGACGAGCTTCGGACGGTCTGCGCACGTGGGCTTCAGGCATCTATTGTTCATCAGGTTCTTGTTGAAGAGTCCGTCATCGGATGGGAAGAACTGGAACTGGAAGTTGTCCGTGACGCAGCCGGCAATATGATTACGGTATGCTTTATTGAGAACATCGATCCCATGGGCGTCCACACCGGCGATTCCTACTGTGCGGCACCCATGCTGACCGTCTCCCAGGATGTTCAGGACCGTCTGCAGGAGCAGGCATATAAGGTAGTAGATAAGATTCAGGTTATCGGCGGCTGCAATTGTCAGTTTGCTTATGATGCCAAGTCAGACCGCATTATTATTATCGAGATCAACCCCAGAACCTCCCGTTCTTCGGCTTTGGCTTCCAAAGCTACCGGTTTCCCGATTGCTTTTGTATCCGCGCTTCTGGCCTGCGGACTGAACCTGTCTGATATTGAATGCGGCAAATATGGCACGCTGGATAAGTACAAACCGGACGGCGATTATGTTGTAATCAAATTCGCACGCTGGGCATTTGAAAAGTTCAAAGGAGCGGAAGACCATCTTGGAACCCAGATGAAGGCGGTCGGTGAGGTCATGAGCATTGGAAAAACCTACAAAGAGGCATTCCAGAAAGCAATCCGTTCTCTGGAACGCGGGCGCTATGGTCTCGGCTATGCCAAAGATTTCAATGATAAAACCCTTCCGGAACTTCTGGATATGCTGAAATATCCGACCAGCGAGCGCCAGTTCGTCATGTACGAGGCACTCCGTAAGGGAGCCTCCATTGATCAGCTCTATGAATTGACAAAGATAAAAAAATACTTCCTTGAACAGATGAAAGAACTTGTTGAGGAAGAGCAGCAGATTATTGCAGATGCCCATGATATGACCAGAGAAGCGGTGGCTCGGATTGAACTGGAAGGAACAGGCGGCGATCCGGCCAGAACGCCGGGACATCTGCCGGAGAAAGAAACCCTCATCCAGGCGAAGAAAGACGGCTTTGCGGATAAATATATCAGTGAACTTGCCGGCGTAAGCGAGGAAGAGGTCCGTGATGCGCGTGAGTCCTACGGCGTAACCGAGAGGTGGGAAGGCGTACATGTATCCGGCACAAAGGATTCCGCATACTATTACAGCAGTTATAACCTGGAAGAGGATAAAGATCCGGTTTCCGAAGACAAGAAGAAAGTCATGATTCTCGGCGGCGGACCTAACCGCATCGGCCAGGGAATTGAATTTGATTATTGCTGCGTTCATGCAGCGATCGCCCTGAAAAAACTGGGCTTTGAGACCGTCATTGTAAACTGCAACCCGGAGACAGTTTCTACCGATTACGATACGTCCGATAAGCTTTATTTCGAACCGCTTACATTGGAAGATGTTCTGTCTATCTACAGGAAGGAAAAACCGGTCGGCGTTATCGCTCAGTTCGGAGGACAGACGCCCCTGAATCTGGCAGCAGATCTGGAGAGATATGGGGTCAATATCCTGGGCACCAGTCCAAAAACGATCGATATGGCAGAAGACCGTGATCTCTTCCGCGGCATGATGGAAAAACTCGGCATTCCCATGCCTAAGAGCGGGATGGCTTTTGAAGTTGAAGATGCGAAAGAAATTGCGAATGACATCGGTTACCCTGTCATGGTCCGTCCTTCTTATGTCCTTGGCGGACGTGGAATGGAAGTCGTCCATGATGATGAGCAGATGGAGGCGTATATGGCAGACGCCATTGGCGTTTCACCCGATCGTCCTATTCTGATCGACCGTTTCCTGCATCATGCGACAGAATGTGAATCCGATGCGCTCTGTGATGGCGAGAATGTTTTTGTCCCGGCAGTCATGGAGCATATCGAGCTTGCCGGAATTCATTCCGGAGATTCCGCCTGCATTCTTCCGGCACGCCATTTGACCGAGGAACAGCTTGCGACCATCAAAGATTACACGACCAGGATCGCGCAGGAAATGAACGTCGTCGGACTCATGAACATGCAGTATGCCATCGAGGACGGTGTGGTATATGTTCTGGAAGCCAATCCGAGAGCGTCCCGTACCGTACCGCTGGTATCCAAGGTATGTGACATTAATATGGTAAGGATTGCGACTGATATCATGACCGCCGGACTGACCGGAAGACCTTCGCCGGTTCTGTCTCTGCATGACAGAGTCATTCCTTACTACGGCGTCAAGGAAGCGGTCTTCCCATTCAATATGTTCCCGGAGGTAGACCCGGTGCTGGGACCGGAAATGAGATCTACCGGAGAAGTTCTCGGACTTTCTACGAACTGGGGCAGAGCTTTTTATAAAGCAGAAGAAGCGACACAGAATAAGCTTCCTCTTGAAGGAACGGTTCTCATCAGCGTCAGCGATGCAGACAAGCCGGAGCTTGCTGAAGTTGCACAGAGTCTGTCAGACTCCGGCTTCCATATCCTGGCAACCGGCAATACAGACGAAAGTACTTATGGAACAATAAAAAATGCGGGAATTCCGGCAGAACATATCAAGAAGATTAACGAAGGACGTCCCAATATTATTGACGCGATCACAAATGGAGAAATCAGCCTGATCATCAATACGCCGGCGGGAAAGGACGCAGCAGTCGATGACAGCTACATCCGCAAGCTGGCGATCAAGCACCGTGTTCCGTATATCACGACTATGGCAGCTGCTAAGGCAACGGCAGTCGGCATCCGGCGCGAAAAATCGGGAGAGGGAGCATCTGTTCGTTCGCTTCAGGAATATCATGCGTCCATTCACGACTGAATTGACCGAGGTGGCAATGTGACAGGCACTTTGCCACC
>JAXJVN010000039.1:0-20353 GCA_036308545.1 Eubacterium sp.
TCACAGCACCTGACACCTTTCATTTTTTATTTTGAAACGCATCCGATTTTTAAACGATGAACTCTTTGCCTTCCTCATATTCCGGCGTACACGTCAGCTGAATGCCAAGGCGCCGGTAGGTCTCTTCGTCGACGTGGGACAGAATGACGCTTGAATGTGCTTCTGTTCCTCTCAGCTTCGGAAGCTGGTCCATTGCCAAACGGGCATGTTCATTCATAGAGGAAGAAGCAGAAAGTGCTATCAGCATCTCATCCGAATGCAGCCTTGGATTATGACCTCCCAGATACCTGGTCTTCAGAGTCTGAATCGGCAGAAGTGCTTCTTCACTGATCACTTTCTCTTCGTGCGGAATACCGGCAAGGACTTTCAGGGTATTAAGCATACAGGATGCTGCGGCTCCCAGAAGGGCGTTCGTTCTTCCGGTTACAATGACTTCCTTCTCTTCTAAGTCTATTTCAATTGCAGCTGCGGGATTCCCTGTTTTTTCCTGCAGCGCCACAGCCTCCTCCGCAACTTTTCGGTCAGAAGGTTCAACGCCTGCCTGCTGGAGCAGGATCTTCTGTTTCAGAAGTTCGTTTTTATCTGCGTTTCCTTTTTTCAAGGAACAGGCTGTCTTGTAATATCTGCGAATGATTTCCTGGCAGGCTGCTCTCTTGCAGATCTCGTCGTCAACGATTGCATTGCCCGCCATATTCACCCCCATATCCGTCGGCGATTTATAAGGACAGCTTCCTGATATTGCTTCAAAAAGCGCAGCCAGGACCGGAAAAATTTCAATATCCCGGTTATAATTTACAGTCGTTTCACCATAAGCTTCCAGGTGGTATGGATCGATCATATTGAGATCGTCCAGATCTGCTGTTGCGCTTTCATAAGCCAGATTGACCGGATGCCGCAGAGGAATATTCCAGATTGGGAATGTCTCGAACTTGGCATACCCAGCGTTTACTCCTCTCTTATGCTCATGGTACATCTGAGAAAGACAGGTAGCCATTTTGCCGCTTCCAGGTCCTGGAGCCGTGATCACTACGAGCGGCCGTGTCGTTTCGACGAAATCGTTTTTTCCAAAACCCTGGTCGGATACGATCTTCGCTACATCAGAAGGATAACCTTCAATCATATAAGTTAGATAAGATCTGACGCCGATCGAGTCCAGCTTCTGGCGGAATTTATCGGCCGCCGGCTGACCATTATATTTCGTAATAACAATGCTGTTAACCAGGAATCCTCTGGAACGAAAAACGCTGACCAGTCGGATTGCATCGACATCATAGGTAATGCCCAGATCTCCGCGAACCTTATTCTGTTCAATTGCATCCGCTCCGACTGCCAGCACGATTTCAGCCTGGTCTTTCAGCTGCTCCAGCATTTTCAGCTTATTGTCCGGCGCAAAGCCCGGCAATACCCTGGAGGCGTGAAAATCGTCGAACAGCTTGCCTCCGAACTCCAGATAAAGCTTGTCAAAATGAGAGATTCTCTCCCTGATGTGCTCGGACTGCAGTCTCAGATACAGTTCCGAATCAAACCCAATTTCTGATGCCATTTTCCCAATTCCTCTCGTCATTCTTTTTACACGGAATAAGGAGGGGCCTTGTGACTCCTCCTTATTCTTCGATACTTGTAAAAAACACTTTTTACAGTATAACTGAGATTTTATTCCTTTTCCAGCAGCATCTTTAAAAATATCAGCGGTTCATTCTTCTGCCTGGCAGACCTGTATACGAGCATTCCATTTCTGTGCTGATTTTCTGCTTATTCTTCCTTACTGTCCGGATTTTTTTCCAAGCGTTACGGTCACGGCTGTTTCCTTATAGGTTCCGTTGTCCGCACGTTCCAATGTGATTTCTACACTCTCACCGCTGCTGTATTTTGTCAGAAGCTGCTGCAGTTCTTCCGTGTCAGATACGCTGCTGCCGTCAAAGGACTTGATGACATCGCCTTTCCGGATTCCTGCCTGTTCCGCCGCGCTTCCCTCTTCAACAGAAGTTACGCATACTCCCTGCGGCATGGAGTACATCTCTGCCATGGTTTCCGTTATATCCGCGCAGTTAATGCCCAGAAAACCCTGCTTATCAGATTCAACCGTCTCACGGGTCTTCTCATTCATCAGTTTTGTAAGGATTGATTCTGCCTTTGCAGTCGGGATAGCGAACCCGATATTATCGACAGAAGCCTCACCCATGGAAGAAGAGCTTTTTGCTTCATTGATTCCAATTAATTCGCCCTTCATATTGAAGAGTCCGCCGCCGGAATTGCCGGCATTGATGGCAGCATCTGTCTGGATCAGTCCGTCAGAGGTCTGTGTAGAGGAGATGTTGATGGAACGGTCCAAAGCACTGACATAGCCGCTGGTAACGGATTGTCCATAACCAAGCGCATTGCCGATTGCCACGACCTGATCTCCGAGTTCCAAACTGTCTGAGTCTCCGATTGCTGCTATTTTAATCTGCTTTAAAGTATCGTCCGGAATATCGGAAAGCTTAACTGCTACAACTGCCAGATCATTATCGGAATCCGTACCTTTAATTTCTCCGGAAACGGCTGTTTCATCTGAAAATCCGACTGACAGCTCCGTCGCTCCCTCAACTACATGGTCATTTGTGGCAATCAGAAGTTCCGTATCATTCTCGCCTATAATCACGCCTGTGCCGGCACCCTGAGCCTCATACTGCTGAACGCCGCCGAAAATATTCTGCATTTCCTGAACCGATACGGTGGAAATCGTTACCATAGACGGCATTACATTTTCCGCAACCTCAGCAACCGTCAGATCTCCGGAAGCATCACCGCTGACTTCCGTTGTTTTTACCTCAGAAGAATCCGAATCCCTTGCCGCCGTTGTCAGTGCCGTTTGTTTGGAACCATTGTCAGTCTGTGCCTCTGTTTCTGTGCTGTATCCCGCTGCCTTCGTTTCCAGCGTATTAACCCCATAAGAAACAGTGCCTGCAATCAATCCGAAAACCACTGCTGAGGCAACGGTCCTGGCAAAGTGCCCTGCTCCTTTCCGGTTCTTTTTCTTTTTGACAGGTTTCTTTTCCGGTTCCTGATTGATATTGAAATTGCTGCCGTTTCCAAATCGGTCGTAATCATTATAACCGTCGTAATCATTGTAATGGTCATAATCAAATCTATCGCTCATCCTTCATGCCTCTTTTCTTTCTGGTGTAAAAGTTCTCCGTATGCTAAAGTTCTATTAATTTTTAAAAGCGCTTTCTCTTTTCATCCGCTCTGCATGCGCTGAGTGTCTGAATCATTTCTATCGCTTTTCTTTTTACACTTGAAAGTCTAGAGTTAATTTGTGAAAATTTTTTGTTTAAATTCGCATGAATTTGTGATGAATTTCTGATGATTCGTTCACATTTACGACATCCAGAGGACAACTTCCGTCTGACTCTTCAGGATTGTTTCCGGAATGTATGGTTTCGTCATCTCAGCTCCGTTAACCGTCATTTTACGAAAACCGGCCTCAGCTCCTTGAGGATTCTTAACGACAATATGCAGATGGCAGCCCCGGAAATCTTTCTCTATCGTGAATTCCTTCCATTCAGACGGTACAGACGGCTTGATCCACAGGCCATACAAATCCGGCCGCATTCCCAGGATTCCTTCCACGCATCCTACCATAACGGTTGAAGCCGTACCGGTGAGCCAATGGACGTGGGACCTTCCAAAATGCGGGCTGGCAATGCCTTCCGTGAACTGACCATAGCAGAATGGTTCCAGAATTCTGATATCCGCTTCCTCATTCTGAGCTGCCGGACAGCTTTCCAAATAATATCGGAAGGCCCTGCCGCCATGACCCATCAGAGCTTCTGCCAGTATGACCCATCCCTGAGGCTGCAGGAAGATGCCTCCGTTTTCTTTTGTTCCCCTGTTATAGATTGCCATGATTGCCCCGTCAAAAGCATTTTTTCTATAGGGCGGATCCATAAGCATGAGGCCGTACCTGGAGTCCAGACGGTCTGCAGCGGTATTTAAAGCCTGTTCTGCCTGGCTGTTATCCGCAATACCGGAAATGACAGACCAGCTCTGGGGATTCAGCCAGATATCTGCCTCCGGATCTCCTGCCTTTCCGATTGCCTGTCCTTCTTCACGGAAGCCGCGAATAAAGCGGTCGCCATCCCAAAGGAGTCCACGGGCAAGTTCCCGGAATTCCATCTTCCGTTTCTCCAGTTCCATCTCATATTGGGTATCCTTCATCTCATTGGCAAAACGGCCCATAATATCCAGGGCAAGGTAGAACTGAAAAGCAACGAAAGAGGACTCGCCCTGTTTGCCCAGTCTCAGGCAGTCATTCCAATCGGCATATAATCCTGCCGGAAGGCCGTGCGGTCCTAAATGATTTTCCGTAAATGCAATAGCCCGCTTCAGATGTTCATAAACAGTCCCGCTGTCCCGGTTTGCAAAGGGAATCTCCTTTTCCAGGTAATCCCGGTCGCCGGTTTCAGCAATGTATTTCCAGACAGTCGGGAAGAGCCAAAGAGCATCATCCGCCCTATAAGCAGGATGTCCGGTCTCCTTTACATAGGAAGGATCATCCGGTGTATCCTCATATCCTGCATGATGAGTGAATTTAACCAGGGGCAGTCCTCCGCCATTGTCCACCTGCGCAGAGAGCATAAAGGTGATCTTGTCCTTTGCCAGATAGGGCATCATATGAATGACCCCCTGAATATCCTGAACCGTATCACGATATCCGTATCCGTTCCGAAGCCCGCAGTATATGAAGGATGCTGCTCTGGACCATGTGAAGGTCATAAAGCAGTTATAGGCATTCCAGGTATTGATCATGGTATCAAATTCCGGACATGGCGTATGAATCCTGAAATGAGAAAGTCTGTCATGCCAGAAATGGACAAGCTCTGAAAGTTCCTGGCTGCAGGTTTCCTTTGGCTGCCGGTAAGCCTCCATGATTTCCGAAGCTTCAGGATCCTTCTTCATGCCGACCAGAAACGCGAAGCACTTCTCTTCCCCTGCCGGAAGTTCCAGGGCTGATGAGAGCGCTCCGCAGGAATTGCCGCTGTTATTCCCTATATTTCCCAGGTCCCCGGCTTCAATCTTTTCCGGATTGGCATAAGAATGATAGCATCCCAGAAAAACACTTTTATCTCCGCACCAGGATGAAATCTCCGTTCCTGCCAGACCGAAAAAGCGTTCTTCCATAGAATTTCCGGCAGATTCCGCTCTGCCGCTTTCTTCCAGATTGCCATGAATGGCCTGTCTGATCCTGTTTTTTCTGAATGTGGTGGAAGTGATAAAAAGGGAATACTGCAGATTTACCATATCCTGCTCATAGCTGCTATTATTAGTAAACTCACAATATCCGGTGACTGTCAGCTTCCTTGTTCTGTCATCGCAGTTCCGAACTTTTACCAGCCAAACCTCGTACTCTTTCCCCAGCGGCACATAATAGGAAACCTCTGAATGGATTCTGCTGTAATCGGCAGTCATGATCGTATAAGAAGTCCCGTGCCGGCATTCTGAATGATACTGGTTCAGATTCTTGCCGACAGGCTGCCAGGAAGCCGACCAGTAATCTTTCGATTCATTATCCCGGATATAGATATAGCGGCCGGGCTGATCAAAGCTGTTGAAAAGATAACGCAGGATCCTGCCGTCCGCCCCGGACCTTGCAAAACTATAGCCTCCTGCGTTGTTTGAAATCAGCGCGCCGTATTCCGGTGATCCCAGATAATTCGTCCATGGACCCGGAGTTGCGGGATTTGCAATCACATACTCCTGCCTGTCATTGTCAAAGTATCCGTATCTCATTTTTCCCTCATTTCATGTAAAAACTGCAAAAATCGCGCCGGGTAGATTTTTCTGTCTATGCCATTGGACCTGGTTCTGAAAAAAAGCTGCCGCATCAGATCCTTACACATGAAATAATACGACAGCTTTATCTTAATCGGTTATCTTTTAGATAGCAATATCCGTTACAGGATATCGTCCCTCTTGATGTATCCCGGATTCTCCGGACTTCCGATCAGTTCTTTTGCGTTCTTGATCTGCGCCCATTTATCAATAACCTGATATTCAATCGTTACGCCCTTGCCGATCTTCGAATAAGCGAGAACGACGCTGTTCTTTATGACTGCGCCTTCCTCAATCGTTACGCCACGGCCGATGACGCTGTTTTCTACATGTCCTTTGATCGTACATCCATTGGAGACAACAGAATTAACGGCATCGCCTTCTCCGATATAGCGGGTCGGAGGAGCATCTGTCGTCACTGTATAAATCGGCCAGTCAGGAGTAAAGAGGCTTGCCGCGGTTTCCGGATCCAGAAGATTTAAGTTCGCTTCCAGGTAGCTTCTGAGGTCTGTCACTGTAGCTACATATCCTCTGTGAGCGATTCCTCTGATATCCAGTTCACTTGCCTGGCTGGAAATGGTCATGCCCAGGGTGGACATTGCAGAAAGCTTATGGGCCTTATCAATCATGTCAAGGAAGACTTCCTTGGACATGATCGCAGTATCCAGAAGAATGTTGCGGCTATTTGCCGTTCCCTTGTTTCTGCTGATGGACAGAACGCCCTTCTGTTTATTAAGGTCTACAACATTGCAGTTGATGAATGCTTCTTTCGCGTTGTTGACATGCTGATAAAGCAAGGACACGTCTGCGCCGGATTCGATATGCTCCTGAACCAGCTGGGAGAAGTCCTGCTTATAGATCATATAGCTCGGTACAACAACAACATATTTCTGCCGGGAACGCTTGATAATATTAATGTTTTCTTCAAAAGCCGCAATATCAGTATTATATACGTCGTTCAATTCGTTCTTTTCGGAGAACAGAAGCTGCAGCTTGCCCTTTTTGGCATTGATATCGAAACTGCTTTCATTTGAAAGATGTTCTGCCAGGGAGCGCGGATTCTCACGGACATATACCTGAATATGATCAATATCGCTGTTGCTGAAATTAGAAAGCGGGAAGTCGATGACACGATATCTTCCCATAAAGGAGAAGGCACCCATCGGGCGATGATCCTGAAGTCCTTTTACTCTTCCTCTTAACGCGGACGAAATAATGATTCCTAAAGCGTCACACATTTTACTCGTCCCCCTTTACATTCTTTGCAGCCAGTTCAATGTTCTCACTTGATGCGCTTCCAACCCTGGCATTTTTACCAATGGTTACCCCGCCGGCTACGATTGCACGAGTAACAACCGCGCCTTCCTTTACAACGGCACCGGGCATAAGAACCGAGTCATTGACTTTCGCACCTTCTTCTACAATAGCGCCGGTGGAAAGTACGGAATGCTTAACCTCTCCGTAAACCTTGCAGCCCTGAGTGATAAAGGCATCCTTTACCTTTCCCTTCGGTCCTATGAACTGCGGAACCTGGTTAGAGTCTTCCGTATAAATCCTCCAGTCCGTATCAAAAAGATCCAGCTGACTGGTAGGATCGATCAGATCCATATTTGCTTCCCAAAGGGAATCGATGGTTCCTACATCTTTCCAGTAACCCTTGAACTGATAAGCCATGAGCTTCTTACCATCTGCTAACAGTGCCGGAATGATGTCCTTTCCAAAGTCATGGTTGGAATCCGGGTTCTTCTTATCCGCCACCAGTTTCTTGCGAAGCGTCTTCCAGCTGAAAATATAGATACCCATGGAAGCAAGGTTGCTCTTGGGATGGGCCGGCTTCTCTTCGAACTCGACGATTTCTCCCTTTTCGTTCGTGTTCATGATTCCGAAGCGGCTGGCTTCCTTCATGGGGACTCCAATGACAGCGATTGTTGCATCGGCCTGGTTCTCCTTATGGAAATCCAGCATCTTGTCATAATCCATCTTATAGATGTGGTCTCCGGACAGGATCAGAAGATAATCCGGGTCATAATTGTCAATGAAGTCAATGTTCTGAGAAATTGCGTCCGCAGTACCACGGTAAACATTCAGATTCTCATCTGCTTTCTCACGCGGCGGAAGTACGAATACACCGCTGTTATGGCTGTCCAGTCCCCATCGCCTTCCTGCTGCTACATAGCTGTTCAGCTGAACGGATTCATACTGGGTAAGCACGCCAACGATGTCTACCTTACTGTTTGCGCAGTTGGACAGCGGAAAATCAACAATCCGGTACTTTCCTCCGAAAGACACGACCGGTTTCGCCGCTTTCGCTGTGAGTTCTTTCAGCCTGCTGCCCCTGCCGCCGGCAAGGATCATGGCCAGCATATTGCTCTGACTCATAAGGGTTACGCCTCACTTTCTTATTGCATTCTATTGGTCATTATCCTGCAAATAAAATTGAAGATTATTTTATTTGCTAAATTATAATCAGTATAGCGCATTTTTATAGAATTTAGAATATTCTATGCGCATTTTTGTGCAGAAATCCTAACTATTTTTTTATTTTTTTGTAAAATTCGGTCGGCAAGCTCTTTTTCAGCGTCTTATGGCTATAGTATTTTGCCAGAATATCGTGTAATATGAATAGGTAGATTTTTTTACAAAGGACATCCAAATGACTGATCAAACAGAGAAACAAGAAAGCACTTACAGCCATCTGACTACAGCCGGCGACCGAATTGTCCGCACTGTATCCAGAGCAGTGGAAAGCGGGAACTACAGTAATTTGTCAGCCGATATTAATAAAGAACTGGCAGGAATCCGTAATGACATCGCTAAAATGCGGAATTCTCCTTATACTGCACCCGGACCGGGTCCTTCCAATGCTCCATTCTCCCGGCCTTCTATGCCGAATCCTTCCGCAAGAACGACTACGACATATACTGCCAGGTCCTCTTCTTCCAATACTGCGAATGGGCATACTTCTACCGTTGCCGGAACCGCTTCAACCGTTACAAGAACCGGTCCTTCCCAGGCGGTCAGGAGAACAAAATCAGCGGCTCCCCGCCCAGGCAGCACACCGGAAGACGGCGGACAGCCGGTCGCAGATTATTATTCAAAGGACGGCAGAAATATCCGTATCGTTCACCGGGCTAATATTCCTACTGCAGTTACCGCACATAAGAGCGGGACGTTCAAGGCAGGATTCATGCAGTATGCCGGCGGCCTTATGACCATTATATTCGGTCTTTCCACCATCATAAACCTTACCAATTCTCCGGCGTCGCCGGGAGCCGCTCTGGCAGCCGGAATTTTCGCCGGTCTTTTCGGATTCATCACCTATAAAGGTACTCAAAGAAAGAAACTGGAAAAAATGTTCCGGCGTTATGCGAGACTGATCGGGGAGCGCGAATTTATCGATCTCGACGATCTGGCGACTGCTGCTATGGAGCCTGTTCAGACGACTGCAGCCAATATCAAGCTCCTGATAAAAAAAGGCGTTCTCGAAGGCGCGGCTCTGGATGATCATGAGAAGACACTGATCCTGACCCGGCATGCATACCAGTACTACAGGCAGGCACAGGAAGAAGCTGACCGTAGAAATAAGGCGCTGCAGGGAGCTGCGGCTCCTAAACCGAAAGCTTCTGCTGCTGTTTCTTCAGAACCGGATTCACTTATCAGCGAAGGCAAGGCTTTTATCAAAGAAATCCGTGATATCAATGATAAAATTCCCGGCGAAGAGATGAGCCGCAAGCTTTATAAGCTGGAAGAAATTGTCAATAAAATCTTTGACCGCGCAGAACAGCATCCGGAAAATGCTTCGGCTCTCCGTAAGTTCATGAATTATTATCTTCCGACTACCAGAAAACTCCTGTATGCCTACGTCGACCTGGACGCGCAGCCCGTACAGGGAGATAATATCCGCGATACAAAAAGAGAGATTGAAAGTGCCGTTGATACGATCAATACCGCGTTTGAAAATCTGCTGGACAGCCTCTTCTCCGACGTTGCCATGGATATTTCCTCTGACATTTCTGTTATGAAGACCATGATGGCCCAGGACGGGCTGGCGAGCGAAGGAACCCTGCATTCCCAAAGCACTGCCGCAGATGCGCTCTTTGGCAGTCAGAAAGCAAAAGAAACCGTAACCGTTAATGCCGGCGCAGTGGAAGCAGCGCCAAAACATCTTGAGGAGGGTAACTGAAAATGGATGAAAAAATGGAAAAAGAGTTAAATGAGATGAACGTTGCAGCTCCGACGCTGACCTTCGACACGGCGGCTCCTACCGCGCCGGACATGTTCGCCGAGACAAAGGAGCCTCTCTCTGCCGCTGCTCAGGCACAGCCGGAAGCAAAAAAGGAACAGGATCCGGCTGATTCTCTTACTCCGGAAGAGCTTGCCCAGGTAGAAGCTTTCGTTCCTCAGATTGATATTAAAAACTCCAGTGCGGTCATGAACTATGGAGCCGGAACCCAGAAAAAAATGGCGGACTTCTCTGAGAAAGCCCTGGATAACGTCCGTACCAATGACATGGGTGAAGTCGGGCAGATGATCAGCAGCCTGGTTGTTGAACTCAAAAACTTTGATGCCGATGATGATAAAGGCGGCATCATGGGCTTCTTCAAGAAAAAGAAAAACCAGGTAGAAGCTCTCAAGGCAAAATACAGCAAGGTAGAAACAAATGTTACCTCTATTCAGAACGAGCTTGAGAAGCGTCAGGTCATTTTGATGAAAGATTCTGCTATGCTGGACAAGATGTACGACCTGAACCTCTCCTATTTCAAGGAGCTTACCATGTATCTGGTAGCCGGGAGAAAGAAGCTGGAGCAGGTGCGTTCTACTGAACTGGCAGAGCTTCAGAAAAAAGCTGCACAGTCCGGGCTTCCGGAAGATGCCCAGGCAGCAAAAGACCTGGCCGATAAATGTGACCGCTTCGAGAAGAAGCTGCACGATCTGGCTCTTACCCGTACCATTGCAATGCAGACCGCACCGCAGATCCGTATGGTCCAGTCTTCTGACACCCTGATGGCTGAAAAGATTCAGTCAACCATAGTCAATACCATTCCTCTGTGGAAAAACCAGATGGTCATCGCTCTTGGCGTAGAGCATTCTACCCAGGCTGCCCGGGCTGAACGTCAGGTTACCGATATGACTAATGAACTGCTTAAGAAAAATGCGGAAGCGCTTAAAACTGCTACGATTGAGACTGCGAAAGAATCCGAGCGGGGCATTGTCGATATCGAGACTCTCAAAGCTACCAATGCTTCTCTGATTTCCACTCTGGACGAAGTCATGACAATACAGAAGGATGGAAAAGCGAAACGACAGGCTGCCGAAGGCGAACTTGCTCAGATTGAATCCGAACTTAAGACCAAGCTGCTGGAGGCTTCCCGTAGATGAGAAATTCTTTCCGCACCGCTTTTGCGGTCAGAAAGCGAGCAAAGTAAATATTCCCTTGCAGAAAGAGCAAAATTTAATACATAACATCTTTAATCGCGTCCACCCGTAAAACGGGTGGTTCGCTCTGAGGCTATAAGCCTCTGTTACTAGGCCAGCGTCTCAAGGCGCTGGCTTTCTCTTTCGGCCATGTGAATTGTACTATCGTCCAATTCACATGGCTCCGCTCAAGCCAAACTGCTATTGACTCGTAGCATGTCCCTAAAGGGACTGGTTACTACTTACCTCTGACCCTTAAAAGGGTCCTCATATTCCTTTACACTTAATTTATCCTGCATGATATCTGCTTTTTCCTGGTCTTGTATATATTTTCTTATGGTAGCTTCGTTCAGTCCTACTGTACTGACGTAATAACCCTCAGACCAGAAATGTCTGTTTCCAAACTTATATTTCAGATTTGCATGCTTATCAAACATCATGAGGGCGCTCTTTCCTTTCAAATATCCCATGAATGCCGATACGCTCAGCTTTGGTGGAATACATACCAGCATGTGCACATGATCCGGCATAAGATTTCCTTCAAGGATTTCAACCCCTTTATAACTGCACAGCTGCTTTATGATATCGCGCAGGTCCTCACGATATTGATTGTAAATTATTTTTCGTCTATACTTCGGAGTGAAGACGATATGGTATTTGCATAACCACTTGGTATGTGCAAGACTATTGGCTTGCTTCGCCATGAAGATCACCTATCCTTTCTATGTTGGCTTGAGCACCTACATTGTAATGGATAGGTGATCTTCTTTGTATAACTGTTTGACTCCACCCGCATAGCGGGTGGTTTATTATCTCGCGCGTGCTACGTACTTTCTTCTCAAAGTACTCCGCTCGCGCTCGACAGACTAAAGTCCATAAAGAAGAAAAAGAACGGGCAGGAAAAATCCTGCTCGTTCTTTTCTTATACCGGACCATCAAAGAAAATGCCGGACTATGAATTCTTTTTCTTTACTCCAAGTCTTGCGTTAGCGCTGTCCCACAGACGTTCGTAAGAAAAGCCGGTAACCTTCTCGCAGATCTGCTTCTCTTCCTCTGTAACAGGAGAGCTGTCTTCACCCTTTCTCCTTGCTATTTCCTTCTTAATGACGTTGAATTCTTTCTGTGTCATGGGGAAGAGAATGCCGCAGAGAAGCATAATGGCAACCAATATGACCGGAGCCCATACAAAAATCAGAGCGATGCCATGCTGCGTAGCCTGTGTCTGCCGTTCACCTGAAGAGGCAAGGACCTCGTTATAACCGACGGCAGAAAGCAGGAATCCGATCATGGAAGAGGAAATGCCCGAAGAAATCTTCCTCACAAAAGTAGCCATGCCGGAAACGGTTCCTGGGCGATGTTTTGACGTAATCAGTTCATCTACATCTGCCATATCGGAGAGGATGGCGAAGATACTGGTAAGGGTCGCCGCATTGCCGATTCCTATAAAGGCAGCAAGCACCAGGATCGGCACAACGCTTGCTCCTTCATAGGAGAAAAAGAGCAAGCCAAGCGTAGCAATGATACGAATGGGTCCTCCGACCAGAACGGTAAACTTTTTCGATTTTTTTACCATGACCGGTCCCCAGAAGATCATGCCGACCAGCTGAGAGATCATCAGAACAGCCATCAGATAAATAAAATATCCTTTATCATATCCGTTCAAAACGTCCTCTACATAGTAAACCGCAAGTCCGGATACAAAATCCATGCCGCACTGACCGCCAAGATAAATGCCGAGGAAAAGGCGGAAGGATTTATTCCTGCAGGCAGAACCTGCCTGCGAAAAGCTTTCACTGATTTTCGAATCGATCGGCTCCCTCTGTTTTTCCCAGGTACCAAAAAAAGTAACCAGGGAGGAAATCAGGAAGAGAATGCCAAAGAGTATCGCACACACAAGATAGGAAGAAGGCTTTGTCGTGTCCTTAATAATCAGGGTAGGCACAATGCCGCAGACCATTGCACCGATGGTAGACCAGATGGTCCTGACATTGGAGAAGCGCGCTCTTCTGTCATAATCGTCGATCATATCCGGGAGCAGTCCGTTATAGGGAACCATGATAATGGTGAAAGCCGTTGAGAAAAGAACGTACATCAGTGCATAAAATACAAAGAGCACTCTTGTATTGGTACTGGGAACCGTAATCCACATGAGGATAAAAACCAGTGCGGAAAGAATCCCCCCGAGCAGAATGTAAAAGCGTTTCGTGCCGAAAGGATGCTTGGTGCGGTCTGTAATGGTCCCCATCATAGGATCCGTAATGGCATCCCATATATGACCGACCAGCGGTGCAAGACCTGCCAGCGCAGCCGGTATGCCCAGTGCCTTGATCAGAAAGACCGTGTAAAAGCTGTTGATTACGACAAACGCGCCGCCTCCATAGAATTCCGCGGCACCGTAAACCAGACGGTTAAAGAGACCGTAACGGGGCTTTGCCCCCACTATTTTACCTTCCATACTGCAATTTCCCCCCAGCAATAGTTTTCAAACAAGGTGAAGTACGCCTGGCAAGTGTCTCGCTTGACCTTGGGTCACTGCAAAACCGTCTCACCGGAGACCGGCAGTACCGATCGGGCATGCAAGCGCACGTGTCCTGCCCGCTTCTCACGAAAAAAAATACAGGCATCACAATATATTAATCATATCATGACGCCTGTACCAATGCTATTAAAAAAATAACCGCCGGTCACTTTTTCCTGAGCTGCTTTTGCTCAGGCGTTTTTACTGAGCGCTTTTTTTACGGCTGCTTTCCATCCGCTGTAAAGTGCTTCTCTTTTGTCTTCCGCCATCAAAGGTTTATATTCCGTGTGCCGGATATGATTGAAAATGCTTTCTTTATCATAAAGGCCGACAGAAATTCCGGCTGCGTAAGCGGCCCCCATACCGGACAGTTCCTGAAGCTCCGGAATCAGGATTTTCGTCTCCGCCAGATCAGCCTGGAACTGCATCAGATAGGAATTGACGGTCGGCCCCCCGTCCGCATGGATTTCCGTGATCATTCTTCCGGATTCCTTGCGCATAAGCCGCACAAGATCCGTAATCTGATAGGCAATGCATTCCACACATGCTTTTACAAGCTCTGCTTTACCGGTTGTTCTCGTGATGCCTGTGAAGAGGCCGGAAGCCTCAGGATCCCAATAAGGAGCACCGAGACCTGTAAAGGCCGGTACGAAATAAGTTCTATCTTCCGGATTTGCCTTAGCCGCCAGCTCGCTCGTCTGGGCAGCATTTTCGATTAACTGAACATTGTCCTTGAGCCAGGTGATCACAGCCCCTGTATAATTCAGATTTCCTTCAAAAACGTAATCTACCTGTCCGTTCATTCCCCAGGCAAGCGAAGTAACAAGTCCACCTTCTGAGAAAACAGCCTTTTCTCCGATATTCATCATGACGGATGAACCTGTACCATAGGTCGCCTTGATCTGACCGGGTTTCAGGCAGTTCTGTCCGAAAAGGGCTGCGTGGCTGTCACCCATAACTCCGCAGATTGGAACCGCCCCCGGCAGGATACCGCCGATGTCAGTATAGCCAAAGATCGAATCGCTCATGCAGACCTCAGGCAGCGCTTCTTTTGGAACCTGAAAGCTTTCCACCAGGTCCGAATCCCACATCAGCTCATTAATATTAAAAAGCTGCGTGCGTGAAGCATTTGAATAGTCTGTCTTGAACACCTTGCCGCCGGTCAGATTCCAGATCAGCCAGCTGTCAATCGTTCCGGCACAGAGTCGTCCGGATGATGCCAGTTCACTTGCCTGAGGCACATTCTCCATAAGCCACTGCAGTTTTGATGCCGGAAAATAAGGAGACAGGGGAATTCCCGTCTTCTTCCGTATTATCTCTGACTCTCCTGCTTCCTCATGCCTTGAGCAGATCTCCTTTGCCCGTGAGCACTGCCACACAATTGCATTATAGATTGGCTTTCCGGTTTCTCTATCCCACATGAGAGAAGTTTCTCTCTGATTTGAAATTCCAAAAGCGCAAATTTCAGAAGGGTTAATCCCGGCTTTCTCAATGACGTCACGGCACACTGCGGCTGTATTCGCCATAATTTCATCCGGATCATGTTCTACCCATCCCCTGTCATTGATAATCTGACGATGAGCACGATCGCAGCGGGCAGCCATCCTGCCTTCCTGATCAAAAAGAAGTCCCTTCGTTCCCTGTGTGCTCTGATCTACTGCTAATATATATTTCATGTGCAACATTTACCTTTAAAAAAATGCAGTCTATGATACTGACCTTCCATTTATTCAGGACAAAGCATCACGTATCTTCTTTGCAATTCCTTCTCCGGTCATTCCATAGTAATGAAAGACCTCCTTAGACGTTCCGGTAATAACCGGTTCGTCCGGAAGTGATACATTGATGACCTTTTTCGGACAATTTGCACTTACGACCTGGCTGACCATAGAGCCCAGTCCTCCGAACGGACTATGCTCCTCAGCCGTCAGTACCAGTTTTGCGTCTGATGCCGCCTTTATCACAGCTTCTGTGTCCAGCGGTTTCACGCAATACATATCAAGAACCGATACCGAAATTCCTTCCTTCTCCAGAAGAGCGGCAGCATCCAGGCATGGGCGGACCATTTCACCGCAGGCGATCAGGGCTGCATCGCTCCCCTTTCTGAGAAAATTAGCCTTATTCAGTTCGAAGGGACAATTTTCTTCCGTATAAACATCCTCCACCGGATTTCTGCCAACACGGATATAAGCACACTTACTATCCTTCAGAAGTGCATCAATCAGCTTTCCGGTCTGGAACCGGTCGCTGGGCAGATAGACACGCATATTGGGAATTGCGCTCATTGCTGCAATATCCTGCGCAGAATGATGACTCATGCCGAGAGCTCCGTAGCTGATACCGCCGGAGATACCGATCAGCTTGACATTGGTATCAGAGTATGCGCAGTCTACCTTGCACTGTTCATAGCTTCTGGTTGTCAGAAAACTGGCCGGAGAAGCCGCGAAAGGTTTTTTGCCGCAGCTGGCAAGACCGGCAGAAATGCCTACCAGGTCCTGTTCCGCAATTCCGACCTCTACGGACTGTTCCGGATAGGCATCAAAAAAAGGTTTAAGTGAAGCGGATCCCCGGGAGTCACTGCAAAGAACAACGATATCCTTATCCGTTTTCGCGTGTTCCATCAGCACATCGCAGATTACTTTTCTGTTTGCAATCTTATTCATGCGAGCTCAGCCTCCTTCGCTTTAAGGTCCTTCATAATCTCAAGGTATTCTTCCTCTGATGGAAGCTTATGATGCCATTCCGCTTTATTTTCCATAACGGAGGATCCTTTTCCTTTTACCGTATTGGCAATAATGCAGGTTGGCTTGCCCTTCGTCTTTTTTGCCTCATCAAAGGCAGCATCCAGAGCATCTATCTCATTGCCGTCCACAGAAAGGACATGCCAGCCGAATGCCTCCACCTTTTTCTTCAGGTCGTCCAGCGCCATTACTTCTTCCGTTGTACCGGAAATCTGCAGACGATTGCGGTCTATGATGCAGCAGAGATTGTCCAGCTTATACATTGCGCCGGACATGAAGCCCTCCCAATTGGATCCTTCGGCCAGTTCTCCGTCGCCTGTTACTACATAGACGCGGTAATCCCGACGGTCCATTTTGCCGGCAAGAGCCATGCCGACAGCAACCGGAAGACCATGACCGAGAGACCCCGAATTCATCTCTATTCCGGGAAGCTTATTATTAGGATGTCCGATGTAAGGGGAACCAAACTTGCTGAAGCGTTCTTTCACATCCGTGAAGTTCAGAAAACCTTTCCTGCAGAGAACAGCATAAAACGCTTCCATGGAATGTCCCTTGCTCATAACAAACCGGTCGCGATTGGGAGCCTTCTCGTTATCGGGGCTTATATTCATCTGTTTAAAATATAATTCTGTCAGGACTTCCATAACTGACATATCGCCGCCAATATGTCCGCCGCCGCCAGCCATAATAATGTCTACCGCATCCTGACGCAGACTGTAAGCCAGAGCCTTTAAATTTGTCGTCACCTTTCTCTCCTTTCATTCTGAAGCTATTGTTATGCGGATATTCATTCTCCACGCAGATACGCCTTGACGTCTTCCTCAATCGGATCATAGAGATCTGCCTTGATTCCCATATATTTACAAGCTTCGTAAAGGACCGGAACGACATCCTTATGAATGCCGACGCAGTGATGGATATACGGTCCTTCTACGATCTTGGCTTCCAAACGCTTGATATTCTCCACCTCTACCCAGAGATAGGTGCCCATTCCTTTCGGTCCGTCCACGCCCTTTGCATTGCCGAGAAGGAGACTGTATTCACCGTTGTCTCCGTCGAATCTGGCCAGTGTCAGCTTGCCGTCTCCGTGCTTTGCCTCAGCTGTAACGGCGCAGGGAAAATCAAAAGCCAGGGGCATGGTGAGCTGCGGCTTATCGGCATCTACAGAAAGGGGCCATGGTCCGCAGTGCTGCAGGAGTTCTCCATTCGTGATATCCGGGTGACGAATGGTCCAGTCTGCAAAGAAACCTCTGGTACCGTCGTTGGCAGCGGCTTCTACCAAAAGAGCGGTGACAGCGCCATGTATATCTGTTTCACATACGACCGGAATTCCCATTTCATTGAGGATGGAATTGGCTGCGCAGGGCATAATGCCGATCATATGCTGGAGTTCATTCCAGCACTGGATAGCTCCTGCATTGCAGTGGTACTTGCGGATCAGGCTGAGCATAGCCGCCGCAAGGCCTGCCACTTTGGTAACCTGCTCATCCGTGACCTTAACTTCCATAGTCTGACGGATATAATCCTCCAGTTTTGAGACGCCGTCATCTTCCTTGATGCAGCGATCCATTTCGCGGATTACTTCGCCCAGGGGAACAGGGGCAAGCTGAATGTTGAACTTCTCCAGAAGTTCACCTTCATTGCACATGGTAGACCAGAAATCGAAGGGTCTTGGTCCCATCTGCAGGATGCGGATATTACGGAATGTTTTTACAACCTTGCCTACTGCCAGAAAATCTTTCACGCCTCTCTCAAATACAGGATCGCTCAAACGGCAGTTTGTTAAATAGGTAAACGGAACCTGAAATCTCCGAAGAACCTTTCCTGTTGCAAAGAGACCGCACTGGGTATCCCTTAAACGAACTCCATTAGGCTCCGGACGTTCGTCCAGCGGCCCCCACAGAAGGACAGGCACATTCAGGTCTTTGGCCAGTCTGGCGCACTCATACTCGGTCCCGAAGTTGCAGTGGGCCAGAAGGAGACCATCCACTTTTTCTTTTTTGAATTTCTCTACAATCTTCAAACGGTCGTTCTCATCATAAAGAAGGCCTTCCTCATTGATATCTGTTATATCAACGAATTCAACCCCCATGCTCCTCAGCTTGTCAGCCGTCAGATTTCGGTACTTGATTGCGTCCGGCGCACTGAAGATACTCCTGCGGGTAGGCGCATAACCCAGTTTAATGTTTGCCATTTTCCCATACTCCTTCCTGTTAATCATGTAACCGTGTAACTACAATATAGCACTGACAGTTAATAAAATAAAGAATTGTATAAATATTTTTGTAAATATTTTTATTATGATTTATATTTCTCTGGTCGTCCTAAAACAATTATATCAGCTGTGCTACAGACTTCCTCTCTGCTATTTCGGTCGACAGCTCAATCTTTAAGTATCCTTCCCTCTCCTTATGCTCCATTCCGGATAGAAGGCAGCGCACGGCACACCTGCCCATTTCCTGCTTGTAAACACTTATGGTAGATAATGCGGGTCTGGTCAGGCTGCTGGACGGAAGATCATCAAAGCCCAGGATTGAAATATCTTCCGGTATGCGAAGCCCTCTCATTTGAATTGCCTGCATGACGCCATATGCAATCCTGTCGTCATCGACAAAGAGAGCTGTCGGCTCTATTCTGCCCTGATCCAGAATTCTTCCCATATCCAACTGTGCTTCCTGTTCTGTTGTTCCTGCCAGAAATTCCCAGTCTTCCCTTACCGAAAGTCCAAGATCTTCCATAGCCTGGCGATAGCCCTGTTCTCTCTCCCGGAAAGCCTGGATCCGGAATCTGCTCTTCACTCTTCCGATTTTCCTGTGGCCTTTCTTATAAAGATATTGGACAGCTTTATAGGCTGCATTAAAGTTGGCGATTGAGACGCTGTCAAAATTTTCATCTCTTGACCACCCGTCCAGAAGAACAATATTGCTTTTACATTCTTCAAAAAGACGATAAGCTTCCTGATCCATCTCAGTAGCCAGAAGGACAATGCCGCAGTCTGTCTCCGATTTAATCTGATCAAGCAGCGTATCAAAGCCTTCACTGCCGCAGTTAAGCTGTGAAATAATGGTATCCAGCCCATTCTCTGATGCTTCGGCACTGACTCCTTCCATGAGAAAGTTGTGGAAATTGCTGTTATCTATGATGAAACCATTTTTATGATAAACAACAAAACGGATCTTACGGATGGATGTGCTGCCGTCCAGATAACCTAAATCTTCTGCAGCTTTAAAAATCAAGTCCGCGGTCTCCTTCTTAACTCCCGGCTTTTTATTTAAGGCATTCGATATCGTTGCAGGCGAGAATCCTGTCACTTCGCTCAGCTTCTTAATACTGATCTTCCTTCCCATATTGCATGCCTCCTCCAAGTATAAATTGATAAAGTTCCTCTTAATTTTCAATCAATCAAAACATCCGAATAGTGATATCTGCACGTTTACACATAGATTATAGAATCATGTCTCAGAATTTAAAATAAACTTTTTATATAAATATTTATTAAAAATTTTATTCAAGATGTCAAAAAACGCTGGCAAGCTCATCAAAAGAATAATATGCCTTTTCATGCACTATGGTTATTTCTTGTATAAGTCCAATTCCCCGCGGACGTATGCGTCGCAAAGACGAATGCAATGAGGGCTTTGTACACGCATGCGGACATGGCGAACGGCGCTGATGTCCTGTGGACACCTCCCTTGCGTCGAACGCACGAAGTGAGACCAAGCGATATAAGAGAGTATATTTAAAAGAAATAAAAAAAGACCGTGAATTTCTTTTTAAAAAAAGAAACTCACGGTCTTTTATTTACACGAGCAGCGAGCCGAACGGGTATGCTCGCATACCCACTCGGCGAACGCCGCGATAACGA
>JAXJVN010000040.1:0-7211 GCA_036308545.1 Eubacterium sp.
AATTGTCTCGAGAGACCCATGAGAATTAAAGTTTCGGGGTGCGAAACACAACAGGTAGCAACCGCACCCCTCCGCATTCGAAATTGCAGCAAAGATTCGTACAGGATGCCGTACAGGGTTTTGAGACTCGCCGGTACTTAGTGCGCAGTGCCTGCTTCGCAGGTGCTGCACACTTATGTACCGCTGCGAAGGCGAAAAAGCGGGAGCGTCCCTGTTAGGCGCCTGTACGAATCTCGCGCGAACATTTCGATAAATAAAAGTTTCATTCCTCGATGATCTGGATTTCCAGGTAGTCGAAATCAATTTCTTCGACAAAATTATCTTTTGTGAAACGGACTTTTTTACGTCTCTGAAAATCACGGATATTGGATTCTAGCCAGACCGGACGGGATAAATCGAATTCATGGCAGATTTCGTCCAGGGCCTTGAAGATTTTATGCGTACGGGTATCATCGATGTCTTCTGCAATTGTGATATCGCGGATCATGTGATTGTTCGTGTAGATTTTGCCCCAGAGTTTGAACATGATTGCTGCCTTTCGTACCGGATCGGTTCGTTGAAATCGAAAAAAGTAATCATCCATTACAATAAAAGGTTCAGCTGGATATTGCAAGGCATCCTGGGATGCCATGGGGTGACATGGCATGGCGGGGGCTGGCATGGCTGGGCATGGCTGGGCATGGCTGGGCATATATTGAAGAGTCTTGCGCAAGGCATCCCGTGGATTCCGTGGATGAAATAGCGGGCATATCGCGAAGAGCTTATTGTATAGGTAATTTGGGGATACAGATACCGTAGAAGAAGTACAATTGCAGTAAATTTCATGACGAAAGCGAAATCAGGGCTGGAAGAAGAGAGATTCAGCATAAAATATATCAGAATTAAACATATAATACAAACAATATTCACAAATTAATAGAAGAAAGACAAAATAGAATAAAAAAATAAATTATTATTCAAAAATATATTGACAAATTAAGAGAGAACTGTTAAAGTATGGTTACAAACAAAAAAGAGTTGCAGATAAAACAACTGTAATTCTTGAAAGAGAAAAAGGAGGTAAAGCCCAATGGATACTCCACCGGCAGTTTATCTTCAATATGAGGGCGGTACTGATTGAGCAGTTCCCGCAAGAAAAGCCTTTTATAAGTGAGAAAAAAGGAATTGGATCCGGATAAAAGCCAAAGGCAGGATCAGAGAAAATAGAAGGTAATGTGAAAGCTCTCAGCTCATATTGAAACATACCGCAGCAGCTCAAGTAAATTTATACAGTGAACAGAAGTTATCGTTTGATCTCTATGAGTAGTCAGAAGAACCTGTGGAGATAGTAAATCTGTTTTGAACAGCAGATTGAAATCAAGGAAGCAGGGGTTAATTCGACAGAGAACCTGTCTTAACAAAATGATGAAGGTAAGAGAGAGATAATGGAAACTGGAATAAAGCAGGTATAACTGCAGAGACTGCATATATTATTTCACATAAATTTTCTAAGAAAGATTTTTTTCGAATCGGTTTTTCAGAAGTACGAAGCCAATGGAGCTTGAAGGTACAGAAAATACGTGAACAGAAGAATCCTTTCGATGCTGGAATAAGATTTGAGTTGAAGCTATAAATACAGATAAGACAGAAAAGAGAAATTTCAGAATCTGCAGAATATAAGAAGACAGGATAGAGAAATTCTTTATTCCGTCCGATTTAGATAAGACAGAAGAGAAAAGTTCAAAGCTGTCAGAACCTTGTAAAAGAGGTAAAAAAATAATTGAATAGCGAACCTTACTGAGAAGGCGTCTTGTCACGTGGAATGCTTGATAAGGCGCCTTCTCTTTTGCTATAATCATTTGATGCCGGAAGGGATGCTGAATAAGCATTAAAATACCTGGACACCAGCGCCCCACTTCTTCCTCATATTGGGGCGTGCCAATAAGTCATTCACCCACCAGCAAACAAGCTTATCGTATGTGATGACTTTTGGCACCGGTATCATATAAACTGAATTATAAGAATATATAGAAACTGACGTATAAGCTTGAACTATAAAATTGAAATACTCAAAGAAACAGAAGATTATCTTGCTGTCTACAAGCCTGCCGGCCTTCCGGTCGAGACGAAAGACCCGTTTATGCAGGACCTGGAAGGCATAGTAACAAAACAGGTTTTGCCTTCCGGGAAGAGGGACGGCGGCGGGGAAGGCTTCCCGCTTAAGGCTGTCAACCGCCTGGACCTCCCGGTGGAGGGGATTGTCCTCCTTGCCAGGAACAGAAAGGCAGCAGCTGAACTTTCCGGGCAGATTCGGGAAAGAGAGTCCCGCAAAATTTATTATGCGATAGTTGAAGGCAAACCGAACCGCCCGGAGGGAAGGCTTAGAAATTTCCTGAAGAAGGCTCCGGCGGCAAATATAACGGAAGTCGTAGAGGAAGGAACTCCCGGCGCAAGGGAGGCTCTTCTGGATTACAGGGTTCTCTCTACAAGACAGAATAGTTCTCTTTTAAAAATTTGCCTGCATACGGGCAGGCATCACCAGATCCGGGTACAGCTCGCTCATGCGGGAATGCCTATTCTGGGAGACGTCAAATACGGAACTTCTGCGGGAGCATATGCCGGAATTTCTGCCGGAACTTCCGAAGGAGCAGTTGCCGGAATTTCTGCCGGAACTTCTGCGGGAGCATATGCCGGAATTTCTGCCGGAACTTCCGAAGGAGCAGTTGCCGGAATTTCTGTCGGAACTTCCGAAGGAGCATTCACCGGAACTTCCGAAGGAGCAGCAGATAAGATTTCTGACAGTACAAAGTCCCGCAGTTCAGAAACAGGGAGAACCGGAGCTGCAGAAGAAGGAACACGAACCAGACGCTTTTTGCGCAGAGGCAGCCGGACCGTAATGCCAATTGCGGAGGATAGAAAATCAGCCGCTGAGGATAAAGTTTTTCCTGCTTTGTGCGCGGCGGAGCTTTCTTTCAAAGATCCCGGAAACGGGAAAGAAGTGAAAATAAGCATTCGACCAAAGGGAAAAGCTTTCGAAATTTTTTGCGATATCTTATCAGAAGTACAGGTTATAAATTGAAAGTAAAAAGAATTCTGACTGTAATTATCATATTGCTATGCGCTGCTATCGGATCGGGGATTTTTTTCCTGGTCAGACAGAACCGGAAACAGACAGAGGCGGAGGAACAGGTGACGCTTGCCAGTCTGCCGGTTATCCATACTATTGTTTCCGGAAAAGAAGTCAATAGAATGCAGGGTACGCTGACAAAACTTCAGGACCGGGCAGACCGCAGTCCGCTGACGCCGGTCGGTACGGACCGTACTATTTCTTTCGAACTGGATCCTCAGGATGCTCCTGTGACAGGAGCTGCCTATGAGCTCCACGACCTGACAGATGGTTCGATCATGGAGAACGGGACGATCGGAAAACTGGACCGGGACGAAGATGGAATTGAAAAAGGGTCGGTGACGCTGAAAAATACGATTGTCAAAGGACGCGAGTATGGTCTTTGTTTCATGATTTCTCTGGAAGGAGATCGGAAAGCATATTATTATACCCGCCTGTCCCAGACAGGAAGCAATCAGTATAACAGCTATATTGATTACACGCTCGATTTCGCACGCAAGTGTCTGAACAAGGACAATACGGAGTATATTTCAAAAGAGCTTTTTGTAGATACGACCAAGTATCGCGTCAGCCTGCAGAGCATGGATATTTATTCCAGCTCAGACCAGGTTACCTGGTCCGATCTGGAGCCCGCTCTGGCAAGCCAGCCGGAAGTGGAAATCGAAGAAGCGAATGACGTAACCTGCTGTCTCAGCCTTCGTTACCGGATTTCGCGGGAAGCAGATAACGGGACGACAGAGTTTTTTCAGGTGAAGGACTTCTATCGAATGCGGAATGCCCAGGGCAGCATCATCCTCCTGGACTTTTACCGCAATACCGAACGGCTTTTTGATTTCAATGAACAGGGCACGATAACGGACGACGACATCAACCTTGGCTTTCAGGGAGACGGCATACAGTATATAGCGGATGAAAATGCCGTTGACGTCGCATTCACGGTAAATGGAAATATCTGGGTCTATAACCGTGAAAACAATGAAATCGTGCGTGCGTTCGGATTTGGAAAAACAGAAGACAAGGAGTCCTTTGATGATCATGGAATCGTCATGCAGGACTATAATAATGATGATGGGACTTTTGATTTCCTGGTTTATGGATATTTCCCGTCAGGAAGCCATATAGGACAGAACGGAATCGCGGTTTACCGCTACAACAAGACCAATAACAGGACGATTGAAAAGTATTTCCTGAGCCTGCCGGTAGGGTTTGAGAGAATGAAAGCAGATCTTTCCCACCTGCTTTACTATGATGCAGAGGGAAAAAACCTTTACCTGTACCTGAACCATGAAATCCTGAAGGCAGATATGGAAGCGTCTTCTATAGAGGTTCTTCAGGCAGGTGTTTCTGAGGATGCCCTGGTTGCTTCGGACAGCGGAGCATCCGCGGCATGGACGAATGCGGCAGGCGCCTATGACGGAACAGAAGCAACGTTCATGGATTTTTCCACGGGCAAATCCCGCAAAATTACGGCAGATGAGGGAAGCTTCATCCGGGTGCTGGACTTTATGAACGAAGATTTGGTGTACGGTCTGGGAAATAGTTCCGACATCATTTCTGACAGTCTGGGAGATCAGCAGGCAGGCTTATACCGGATTGATATTGTGAACCATGGCGGAGAACAGCTGGAGAATTATCAGCGTGACGGTCTCTATATAACCAAAACAACGAAGGACGACGGTTACCTCGAGCTTGAACTTTCCGAGAAAACGTCCGCCAGTTACAATATGGTTTCAACGGACCATATCATGAAGAACAGCTCTGATGACGAAATCGTAACGCTTACGTCTGATACGGTCGGTGAAAAAACGCTTTCCGGAGCGGGCAATGCCCGCACGGATGACCGCGCGATCCGCACCGCTGACGTCGACCCGGCTCCTGCTGATGATTATGGAGAGAATAAGGCGGACTGGCCAAAAGAAGAGACCGGACATTTTTACGTTTATGCCAAGGGAAACCTGATGTCAATCCTGGCATCTCCGGCAGAAGCGGTCAGTCTGGCGAATGAATGGAATGGCTCCGTGCTGGATGACAGCGCGCACTATGTCTGGGAAAGAGGAGTCTGGTCGTCGAATACCGTTTTGAATCCGGAGAACTTTGACTTTGATCCGGACCAGGTAAGTCTGGATACGCAGGCAGCATCTGAAATCCTGGGCGACAGCCATGAAATCCTGAATATGACCGGAAATACCCGTGAAGCCATGAACTATTACATCAGCCGCGGCTGGCCGGTCTGGGCATCTTATAATGGCGGAACTGTTTGCATTTTGGGATATGACATCTATAATATCTGGATATACGACGCTTCCGATGAGGAAGATCAGGTCAAAGCAATCGCTTATGAGGATGCAGATCCGACGCTGAAGGCAGAGGGCTTCCGCTTCATGACGTATATTGATAAATAAAAAAATAGAAGTCTGCAAGACCGGGGCTAGAAACGGAAAGTTTTCGTTTCATGACTTATATCGACAAGTAACAAACGGGAAAAAATTTACTGATCTTACAGGGTGTTTTTTCAGAGGAGGAGAAAACAATGGAGCACTTGACGACAGTCAGAGAACTGTACAAAGAAACCGAAAAGTTCCTGGACAGGGAAGTAAGCGTGGGAGGATGGGTAAGAAGCATCCGCGATTCCAAGGCACTGGGATTCCTGGTCATGTCTGACGGAACCTTTTTCAATACACTGCAGGTCGTTTACACAGATAAGCTGGATAATTTTGCAGACGTTTGTGCAATTCGGCTGGGCTCTTCTGTTAAGGTAAAGGGGACACTGGTAGCGACTCCGAATGCGCAGCAGCCTTTCGAGATTCAGGCCGATGAAATCAGCCTGATCGGAGATTCCGATCCGGATTACCCTCTGCAGAAAAAGAGGCATACCACAGAGTACCTGCGCACGATTTCTCATCTGAGACCCAGGACAAACCTTTTTCAGGCAGTTTTCAGAGTCCGTTCTCTGACTGCATATGCCATTCATAAGTTTTTCCAGGAAAGAGATTTCATTTATGTGCATACACCTGAGATCACCGGAAGTGACGCGGAGGGCGCCGGCGAAATGTTCCAGGTCACTACGCTGGATCTGAATAACCTGCCGCTGACTGAAGACGGCAAGGTCGATTACAGCAAGGATTTTTTCAAAAAGCCGACAAACCTGACGGTCAGCGGACAGCTGGATGCGGAAGTTTTTGCCCAGGCATTCCGCAACGTCTATACCTTCGGGCCGACCTTCCGTGCAGAAAACTCCAATACAACTCGTCACGCGGCGGAATTCTGGATGATCGAGCCGGAAATTGCCTTTGCGGATCTGGAGGACGATATGGAGCTGGCTGAGGCTATGCTCAAGTATGTCATCCGTTACGTCCTTGACAATGCTCCGGAAGAGATGGATTTCCTCAACAAGTTTGTTGATAAAGGTTTGATCGACCGCCTCAACCACGTTGTAAATTCCGATTTCGGACGCGTAACCTACACGGAAGCAGTAAAAATCCTGGAACAGCACAACGATAAATTCGATTATAAGGTAAGCTGGGGATGCGATCTGCAGACCGAGCACGAACGTTTCCTGACAGAAGAAATCTATAAGAGACCGGTATTCGTAACCGATTATCCAAAGGAAATCAAGGCCTTCTATATGAAGCTGAATCCGGACGGCAAGACCGTAGCCGCCATGGACTGCCTGGTTCCGGGAATTGGAGAAATCATCGGCGGAAGCCAGAGAGAGGAGGACTTTGACAAGCTCAACGCCCGCATGGACGAGCTGGGCATGAAGAAGGACCAGTACCAGTTCTACCTTGATCTGCGCCGTTTCGGAACCACAAAGCATGCCGGATTCGGACTCGGATTCGAACGCGCCGTCATGTATCTGACCGGCGTAGGCAACATCCGCGACGTCCTGCCCTTCCCCAGAACCGTAGGACACTGTGAACTATAAGATAAATCCAGTTTGAAGAAAAAATGCTTCCCGATAAAGCCGAAGGCCTTGCCGGGGAGCATTTTTATTTACGCGAGCAGCGAGCCGAACGGGTATGCCCGCATACCCACTCGGCGCTTCTGGTCTCCGGTGGAGACCGTTTAGAAGCGACCGAGCGAAGCGAGACCGCCGCGATAACGA
>JAXJVN010000041.1:0-5910 GCA_036308545.1 Eubacterium sp.
AGCGAGACCGCCGCGATAACGAGTGAAACACGCGAAGCGCGTTTCATCTCGTTGCAAAGCCCCGAATCATGAACTCTGCCGGTTTCCGGCGGAGACCGTTCAGCAGCAGCCCTGCGAAGCGGGACTCTTGCGAAGCACGCAGTATTTTATTGTTAAGGTATCAGGGAAAATATGAAAAAAACGAACTGATTTCTGAAAAATATGAAGCTGGACAGACTTGTCAGAAATTTTTGAATGCCTTATACTGATATAAAACGAAACGTTTCACGTAAATGAGGGAATCGTGATGGCATCGACAATCAAAGATATACGGAAGATGACAGGTCTGTCGCTTGCAACTATTTCCAAATACTTAAATGGCGGCAATGTTCTTCCGGAAAACAAGAAAAAAATAGACGAGGCGGTGAAGCAGCTGGACTATCATGTCAATGAAGTGGCCAGGAGTCTGGTAACCAGGAAAAGCCGTTCCATTGGTTTTGTCGTCAACAGCCTGACCAGTCCCTTTGACAGCACGCTGGTCAGTTATGCAGATAAAGTCCTCAGAAAAGCCGGCTACAGCCTGGTAATCTGCGATTCAAATTACAGTTCACTGCAGGAAGCGGAAAATGTGCAGTTCCTTGCCCAGAAGAATATAGACGGGCTGCTGGTTCTTCCTGTTTCCGACAGACCCCATTTCCTGGATCCCATGAAGGCAAAGGGAATTCCGGTTGTTACTGCGGATCGCGTCATTGAAGGATACGACAGCGTTATTACCGATAATGAAAGAATCGGCAGGGATGCAGCCGAATACCTGATCCGTAAAGGACACCGAAAAATCAGCATTATCTATCCGGTGAACGTTGTCACCGGAACCGGGCGCTTCCGGGGATTCGTCGATACGCTTAAAAAATATGGCATTGAACTGCCATCCGCCTATATAAAACCAGGAGATGAAACCTCGGATTTTGCCTATAAAGCAATTCGGGAACTGATGAGGCTTCCGGAACCGCCGACGGCAGTGATCACCACAAATTACGATCTGAATCTGGGGGCAGTAATGGGAATCAACGAAGCCGGTCTTACCATACCGGATGATATTTCCATGATTGGTGTCGATAATCTTCTGCTTCCCAATCTGATGAGACCTGCCCTGACCTATGTCATTCAGCCCATGCAGGAAATCGGGGAAACAGCGGCAGCCAGGCTGATGGAATTAATTGAACAGAAGAAAAAGGACAACCATCAGCCAATGGTTAAGGTGATCCCTTCCTTCCTCAGAGAAGGGCAATCAGTGAAAGACTTAACGGAAAAGTAAAAAAGAATAAGAAAAAGAAGCGGACACTTTCCGTAAGTAAGAAAAAAACAGGAAGAGAAAAAATAAGAAAAGAAAAAAACGAGTTGTGCAGCGTATATTTCAGGATTGGATGAAATATGCGCTGCTCTTATTTACGCGAGCAGCGAGCGAACTTGCGAAACTTGTTTTAATTCACTTGACTGGACAGGAAGCGTCGTCATGGTAAAATAGAAATCGACATAAAATAATCACAAGATAACAGAAAAGAGATCAGATTTTTTGAATAAAAAAAAGAATAAAAAGAGGAAAAGTCTGCTGCTTCCGGTTCTGGTACTGCTTCTGATTCTTGTTTTACCGGCGGTCGTTCTGATTTTTCAGAAAGAAGCGGGTCAGGATACCGAATCGTCTTCCGGTCAGAGCTGGACAATTAGTAAGAATCCGGTCACGTTGCAGCCGGGAATAACAGATCCGGAAAAGCTTCCTGCTTATAGCGGCAGCCCGTCTGTGGAGATAAATGGGAATAACCCCTTTTTCAATGATCAGGACATGCAGCTGTCGGATTTTCAGTACTATTCGGAACTGGATTTTCTCGGGAGATGCGGAAGCGCCGCAGCCATGCTCGGGCCAGAAATGATGCCGACAGAGGAACGCGGTGAAATCGGTATGGTCAAACCGTCCGGCTGGCAGAAGGCAAGATACGACTGTGTTGACGGAGAGTCGCTCTTCAACCGCTGCCACCTTTTGGCATTTCAGCTGACCGGTCAGAATGCCAACGAACGCAACCTGATCACAGGGACACGTTATATGAACGTGGACGGGATGCAGCCTTATGAAAATCGCATTGCGGCTTATCTGAAGGAAACCGGAGGCCATATCCTGCTTCGTGTGACTCCGGTCTACCAAGGGAGAAATCTTGTTGCTTCCGGGGTGCTGATGGAAGCTGAATCAGTGGATAAAAACAAAGAAGAACCGGAGGAAGGAAGCACCAGGCTGTCCTTCTGCGTATATTGCTACAATGTTCAGCCCGGTGTTAAGATTAATTACAGAAATGGAAATTCAAAAGAAAATCCGGCTACCTTGAAAATAGATCCGGACGCAGAGAGCGTCATCTATCCGGGAAAACAGGAAGTGATTCCGGAGGGGACGACTTATGTCCTCAATACCAATACCATGAAATTTCACATGCCGGACTGTGAATCGGTGCAGACAATATCGGATCACAACCGGGTCTACAGCAGGGAAACAAAAGAAAAACTGATAGCGGAGGGCTATTCTCCCTGCGGAATCTGCAGGCCGTAGTTCCGCAATCCAAATAATGAAGCGGCTCGGACGGTGCATCAAGACAGAAAACAGCAAGATAAAAGACATTAAGGCAGAGGGCATACTCCTATAGAAGTTTGATAGAGGAGAAAGGCAGGAAAGCAAATGAAAACGACACCGCGTAAATTTATCAAGAGGCTTCAGGCGAGGATAAGACGCAGCCGTAAAACATTTATTTTATATTCCATACTACGGATTCTTGTTATTTTGATCGCGATTCGGAGCTTTCTCGAGGGTAATCTGGAGAGCTTTGCCATCTGTATCCTGTCGCTGATTCTCTTCCTTCTGCCGGCTTTTGCGGAAGAAAAGTTTAAAATTGAAATTCCGCCTCTTTTCGAAGCTATCATATATCTCTTTATTTTTGCGGCGGAAATCCTGGGAGAGATTGATCACTTTTATATTAATATTCCGGGCTGGGACACCATGCTGCATACCATCAACGGATTTGTATGCGCGGCGGTCGGCCTGTCCCTGGTATACCTGCTCAATGCTAAGAGCGATAACCTGAACCTGTCACCCTTTTATCTGGTAGTAGCTGCTTTCTGCTTTTCCATGACAGTTGGCGTTATCTGGGAATTTGTCGAATTCACCATGGATCAGCTTTTTTTCCTGGATATGCAGAAGGATTTCATCGTGCAGAACATTGGCTCCGTTACGCTGGACCCGACCCACAGCCAGATTCCGGTCAAGGTTTCGGGCATAACCAGGACGATCATTGAGACAGCATCCGGCAAAAACTACACGATAGAAGGCGGTTACCTGGATATCGGTATCATCGATACCATGAAGGACCTGCTCGTAAACTTCGTCGGTGCCGTCGTTTTTGACCTCTTCGGCTATGTCATGCTGAAAAAAAATCCCGGACACATGTTCGTCGATGGCCTGATCATCCGGCATATGACAAGCGAAGAAAAAGAAGAAGCACAGGAAATTGTGAAGAAATCCTATGGAAAAACCAGGAAGCATCAAAAAGACTATTGAAGAGCAGAAGACAGGAAAATTCCTGTAAAAAAGCAAATGACAGGCTCCTGATTGTGATTCGAATTGTCAATTCAGAGTTGACGGAATGAGGAAAATATGCAGAAAAAGAAAAGTGTAAAAATGAATGAAGAAATGCCGCATTTCAGCCAGAAGACCGGACCATATAAAGATATCCCTTACCATTCGAACACCATAGGGACAGATGGCTGCGGCCCGGTAGCCTTTGCCATGGCCGCATCCTGGCTTCTTGGCAGAACAATTGAACCGCCGGAGGTAACAGCCTGGATCGGCAGGCGTTTCGCCGGACGGGGAGGAAAGGGAACGCGTCCGGATTTTTTCCCCTTTGCATGCAGGCATTATGGATTAAAAATGCAGGCAACCAACGATACAGCCCGGGCGGTAAAAGCGGTAAGCAGGGGACTGCCGGTTATCTACTATACACCCGGAACAGAGGACGGACTGTTCTCTGTTATACCTCATTATCTTGTATTGGCAGGAATGGACGAAGAGGGCAGGATTTATATCCACAACCCAAACGACCGGAATGACGGAAAAGCCTTCGAACCCGAGATTATAGAAAAATACAAGGCAAAGAAGCTGCTCAATCCGGCTTATATTATTCTTGCCAAGAAGTAATTTCTATATTAAGAAAAAGCAGTCTTTTTAGATTTTGGTGAATTCTGCAAAAAAGTTACACTAACGCTGTCAGGGGCTCAAAAACGTCATGATCTTATCGAGACTCTTACCGTTACTTTATTTGTTACAGAACAAGTTCACTGTCAAGATATATGTCTTGACAGTGAACTTTTATTCTTCTATAATGCGATTCAATGTGACTTGGTATTCTGCGATGAAATTCCACATTGGAAGAAATGACGCATGCCAAAACATCACCTCAATCGGGGATGTGCAGGAAGTGAGTTTGCCTGCGGATTTACTTCTTGCCATGGAAGGCAAAAGCATCAGGAATACGTGAGTCAGCTGAATTACAAAATGAGGAGAAAAAGAAGTGGAAAAATTTAAAGCTTTTCTGAAGAGAAAGAACATTGAAATTTCCCTCAAGCGGTACGGAATTGACGCTTTGGGCGCTATGGCCCAGGGACTTTTCTGCTCCCTGCTGATCGGAACGATCATCAATACGATCGGGACCCAATTTCATATTGGGGTGCTGACAAGAACTGTAGCTACGGTTGCGGGCGCTGAATATACGGTCGGGGGTCTGGCAAGCGCAATGAGCGGCCCGGCTATGGCAGTCGCAATCGGTTACGCCCTGCAATGTCCTCCGCTGGTGCTTTTTTCCCTGATTACGGTTGGCTTCGCGTCCAATGCATTAGGCGGAGCAGGCGGCCCGCTGGCTGTTCTTTTTGTAGCAATCATCACCTCTGAGGTCGGAAAAGCAGTATCCAAAGAGACAAAAGTCGATATTCTGGTGACGCCTCTTGTGACAATCGGCGTAGGCGTTGGCCTTTCAGCCTGGTGGGCACCGGCACTTGGCGCCGCAGCTATGAAGGTTGGAAACATCATCATGTGGGCGACCGAGCTTCAGCCCTTCCTGATGGGAATCGTCGTATCTGTTGTCGTCGGAATTGCCCTTACACTTCCGATTTCCTCTGCGGCAATCTGTGCGGCACTGAGCCTGACCGGTCTTGCCGGCGGAGCAGCGGTAGCAGGCTGCTGTGCACAGATGGTCGGCTTCGCCGTTATGTCCTTTAAGGAAAACAAGTGGGGAGGCCTGGTATCCCAGGGAATTGGAACCTCCATGCTTCAGATGGGCAATATCGTCAAGAATCCCCGTATCTGGATTGCGCCGATCGTTACCAGTGCCATCACAGGTCCGATCGCGACCTGTGTCTTCCATCTGGAAATGAACGGAGCAGCAGTTTCCTCCGGAATGGGAACCTGCGGATTGGTCGGACAGATTGGCGTTTACACCGGATGGGTAGCCGATGTAGCCTCCGGCGCCAAAGCTGCCATCACCCCCATGGACTGGATCGGACTCATCCTGATCTCCTTCGTCCTGCCGGCAGTCCTTTGTCCGCTGATCAACCTCTTCTGCAGAAAGAAAGGCTGGGTCAAGGACGGAGATATGAAGCTTGCCTGAGGCATTCGCTGCAATTATCATCCAATGTAATCGCTGATCCACATAGGATAGTATATAAAAACTTATCATTACAAAAAGGAAAATGCATCTTCTATACCGGAAATAGGGTAGAAGAAGTATTTTCCTTTTTTGGGTGTTGATTTTAATTTGACAAATCGGGGGTGCGGACAAAATCCTGGACCTGATTAAAGAAAAATCAGGAAGGTAGGGGCTGCATGTATTCCTATGAAGATCG
>JAXJVN010000042.1:0-18955 GCA_036308545.1 Eubacterium sp.
GATTTGGAACAGGGAGCGCAGCAGTGGTTTGTGGAGCGGCCGGTACTTAGGGCGCAGCGTCTGTTTGCAGACGCTGCACCCTTAGTACCGCTGCCAGCGGAACAAAGCGGGAGCGGTCTCGCCTGCCGGCTCGGTCGGGCCTAAACGCGTGCCACCGGCACGCAGGCCCCCTGCAAGCCCCTGTTCAAATCGAAGCGTAACATTTCACAAAATAACAGTTTTTACCACTGTAATTAAAAATTAGACCATTTGCCTTAAAATATTGAATTCATAATTTTCCCTCAGAAAAATAGAATAGTATACATAGAAACGTGTCTTGTACGAACGGCACGTTATCAGGAACTTAATGTTTTTCCAAAGGAGGGAAAAGAATGAAAAAGAAAGTTTCCATGTTACTCATCGCAGCTATGTCCTTAGGACTTGCAGCCTGCGGCGGATCTTCATCCGGCAGTGCAGCAGCATCTTCTGCAGCTTCCAGCGCAGCAGCATCTTCCGCAGCTTCTTCTGCAGCATCTTCTGCAGCTGAGACTGAAGCAGCTTCCAGCGCAGCATCTTCCGCAGCTGAAGAAGCATCCTCCAGTGCAGCAGCACCGTCAGGCGAGATGCCCAAGATTGCTTATGTCGGCAAGGTTACAGGCCAGCCGTGGTGGGATAACGTTCAGAAACATGTAGAAGACTGGGCAAAGGCTAACGGCGCTACCGCTGATTACCTTGCAGCTTCCGATACCGACTCTGCTAACCAGGTCGCTATCATGACCGACGTTGTAAACCAGGGCAAATATGATGTCCTTCTGTTCTCCGCAAATGACCCAGATGCCTGCGAAGCTATCTGCAAAGAGGCTAAGGACAAGGGCATGATCGTTATCGCTACCGAGTCTTCCGGAATGGCTAACATCGACTACGACGTTGAAGCATTCAACGAAGCAGGTATGGGATCCTTCCTGATGGACGAGCTTGCTAAGCAGATGGGCGAGGAAGGCCAGTATGTAACAATGGTTGGAGAGCTTACCAATACTTCTCAGAACAACTGGGCTGATGCAGCAATCGAGCGTCAGAAAGAAGCATATCCGAACATGGAGTACCTGGATGAGCGTATCGAGGACCACTCCGATGCAGATCAGGCTTACAACAAGACTCTTGAAGCACTTCAGAAATATCCGGAACTGAAAGGTATCCTTGGTACCGGTTCCTTCGATGCTCCCGGCGCAGCTCGTGCAATCAAAGAGAAAGGACTTACCGGACAGGTATTCGCTATCTCTGTTGCAATGCCGAGCGAAGTTGGCGACTTCATTAAAGAAGGCGTTCTTCAGTCTGTAGGACTTTGGGATGCAGGTATCACCGCAGAAGCTATGCTGAACCTGGCAGTTAAGATGTACAACGGCGAAGAAATCGGAACCGAGAACATCGACCTTGGCGCTGATGGATACACCGCATGCGCAATTGATCCTTCCAACGATAAGCTGATTGTCGGCGACGGCGCTATCGCAGTAAATTCTGATAACGTTGACGACTGGATTGCAACGGGAATCTAATCTTACTTAAGAGAACATCTTAATTAAGACACATATCGGTAAAATATTTTTCCGGGGGCAGAGGAATATCTCCTCTGCCCCTATTTCTAAGGCAGGAAGCGAAACGTTTCTCTTTCCTGCAGATCTTCTCTTAAGGAAGAGCAGAATTAAAAGGAATCTGCACGCATTTTGCTTAATAAGCAATTGAAAGAAAAGGAGCAGTGACTTTCATGTCAGAATATTTACTTGAACTGTCGGGAATCGATAAATCGTTCGCCGGCGTCCATGCACTTTCTAACGTAGACGTAAAGATCAAGCCCGGAAGGGTTATGTGTCTCTGCGGTGAGAATGGATGCGGCAAATCTACCCTTGTAAAAATTATTTCCGGTGTTTATACGAGAGATTCCGGAAAGGTTATTTACGAAGGAAAAGAAATTACAAAGATTACTCCGGCCGAGGCTACCAGACTCGGTATCCAGGTAATCTACCAGGATCTTTCTATTTTTCCCAACCTTACTGTAATGGAAAACCTGGCTATTAACTCTGAAATTACCAGGGGCGCCAAGCTGGTCGATCGCAAGAGATGGAAAAAAACAGCTGAGGAAGCCCTTTCTAAGATTGGTTTCAACATTGACCTCAATGCCCGCATGGGAGATCTTCCGGTTGCTGACAAGCAGCTGGTTGCAATCTGCCGCGCCCTTCTGTTCAATGCAAAACTGATCATCATGGATGAGCCGACTACCGCGCTTACCAAAAAAGAGGTAGACGCTCTCTTCAAAACGGTCCGTGAACTGAAGAGCAGAGGCATTGCCATCATGTTCATCAGCCATAAGACAGAAGAGATTTATGAAATCTCCGATGACGTAACCATCATGCGTAACGGCAAAGTCGTTTATACCGGCGATACTTCCAAGCTGACCCGCGACGACTTCACCTATTATCTGACCGGACGTCATATCAAGCCGGATTATTTCGTTCCGGAAAATATCAGCGAAGAACCGATTCTGGAAGTCAACAAGATGACCCTGAAGAACGGTCTCTGCAGAGACGTTACCTTCCATCTGAAAAAAGGCGAGATCCTTGGCGTTACCGGCCTTCTGGGATCCGGTCGTACCGAGCTGGCAGAAGCCCTCTTCGGACTTCAGAAGGTTGCTTCCGGTTCGATCAAGATCAATGGTAAGGAAGTAACCATTAAATCGCCGAGAGAAGCACAGAAGCTTGGAATCGGATATGTTCCGGAAGACCGTCTGACCGAAGGTCTCTGCCTGGGACAGCCTATAGCCGACAATATTGCTTTTGCTTCCCTGAAACGCCTTTCCAATAAAGGCGTTCTGCTGGAAAAGGACATCATCAAGGATGCAGAAGGATGGAAGGATAAGTTCTCCATTGCCACGGATGATGTCAAAAAACTGGTTTCCACCCTGTCCGGCGGTAATCAGCAGAAGGTCGTTCTGTCCAAGTGGCTTGCGGATACGCCGTCTATCCTGATCCTGAACGGACCGACGGTTGGCGTTGATGTCGGCGCAAAGCAGGATATTCATGCACTGGTCCATGACCTGGCTAATAAAGAGGGACTTGCCGTAATCATCATTTCTGATGACCTTCCGGAAGTCGTCGTCAACTGCAGCCGCGTCATTGCTATGAAGGAAGGTCATATCGTCGGTGAGATGTCCGGTGACGAGATTACCGAAGAGAACATCCTTCAGGTTATTCGTTAAGGAGGACCAGATTACTATGAAAAAATCTACATTAAAGAGGATGACAAGCCATACAGAGTTCTACATCTTCATCGTTCTTGTCGTTCTGTGTATTGCCATTCATATCGTATCGGGTGGAAATCTTCTGGTACCTGACAAGATCTTCACCATTTTGAGAGCCATGATTTCAGACGGTATTTTCGCTATGTGCTGCCTGGTCGTCATGATTTCCGGAGGATTCGATCTGTCCTTCCCGGCAATTGCTTCTCTTGCTTACGCATTATCCACCACCATCTGCCTGAATAACGGCTGGTGCCAGTCCAATCCCTTCGCGGCTTTCCTTATGGCAATCATATTCGGAATGCTGCTGGGCATGTTCAACGGCTGGATCATTGCGAACTTCAAATTAAATACTATGCTGGTTACCCTTGGCACCCAGACCTTCTTCAACGGTCTGTCTGTCGGAGTCCTGCAGCTCAAAGAGATCACGTCTGCCCTTCCTCAGGGACTGAAGAATGCCGGCGACGCAAAGCTCTTTACCATGACCCAGATGATGGGCGCAAGACAGATTTCTTCCAGCCTTTCTGCCAATATTATCTGGCTGATCGTTATCTGCGCAGTCACTTCCTTCATTCTGAACAAGACCATGTTCGGCCGCGCGCTTTATGCAATCGGCGGCAACGAAGTCTCTGCAGAACGTGCCGGCTATAATGTAAAAAAGACTAAATTCATCCTTTACACAGCAGTAGGAGCACTTTCCGGATTTGCCGGCATGCTTCGTGTATGCCTGACAAGCCAGTCTATCCCCAAGGCACTGATCGGTAAGGAAATGACCATTATCCCCGCTGTCATCCTCGGCGGTGCATCTATCTTCGGCGGTGAAGGTACCGTATTCGGTTCTATTACGGCCATGGCCATCATCACAGTCGTATCCAACAGTATGATCCTGATCGGCATTGATTCCGCATGGCAGGATATGTTCAACGGAATTATCATTCTGATCGGTATTACAGTTTCCGCTGTACAGGCTAAGCGCCGCGCCAGCTAAAGGGGAGGAAGAAACGTATGAAAACAAAAGAATTTTTAAGAAAAAATCCCTATACCGGCCTGCTTCTCGTTTTTCTGGCTGTTGTTCTGATCATTCTGACGATCGCAAACGCAGGAACATTCTGGACTGCAGGTACCTGGAAGGGTATCGTTATGCAGTTCCCGGAATACGGCGTCATGGCTGTCGGCCTGATGTTCGCATTCATTCTTGGACAGATGGACATGTCCTTCGTCATGCTGGGCAACTTCGCAACCGTACTTGGCTCAATGTACCTTGCAAAAAATGTAACCGCTGATATGTCCAAAGGCCAGCAGTTCGGACATATGTTTGTCATGTTCCTGATTGTCATGGCAGTCGGCGCACTTGGAGGAATCATCAACGGACTTCTGATCTCCAAGCTGAATATTCCGCCGGTCGTAGCTACCATTGGTATGCAGATGGTATGGCTGGGATTCTCCAAAGGTATTACAAACGGTAAATCCGTCTCCATCAAGGAAGTCCCGCTCTATACCGAATTAGGACATTCCACTGTTCTCGGATTTATTCCGTGGCCGCTGTTCGTCTTCATCCTCATGTTTATCCTTGGCTACCTGATTCTGAATTTCACCAGCTTCGGAAAAAAGGTATACATGTGCGGTACCAACATGAAAGCCGGAAAATTCTCCGGAATTAACACAGACAGACTGATCATCGTTACCCTGGTTCTCTGCGATATGATCTGCTGCATCGGATCCATGCTGATGGTTTCCACCCTGAACTCTGCGAAAGCAGATAACGGCGATTCCTACACCATGACCATTGTCCTGGTACTCTGCCTTGCAGGTATCCTTCCGGACGGCGGCATCGGAAAAGTCGGCAACCTGATCTTCTCTATCCTGATCATCCAGCTGATCAAGTCCGGTGTAAACATGTTCCCGAACCTGAATTCCTTCGTAGCAAACTTCATTTACGGCGGACTTCTGGTTGTCGTTCTGATCCTCAGCACCTACATGACTGCAGACGGATTCTCCTTCATGAAGAAGAAACCGGCAAAAAAAGCAGAAGCCAAGGCCTGAGCAGGACCAAAAGGCCTTAGCCAAAACGGAAGACATTGAGAACACTGTCAGCAAAACCTGAGCAGGACCAAAAGGCCTTAGCCGAAACGGAAGACCTTTAGAACACTGTCAGCAAAACTAAGAAGTTATTTTGATGAAGAACAGATGCCTGTTCGTCAGGGGTACCGGGATTAGAAAATGAATGGACTATCTCCCATGCCGGCGGCTGTCTGCCCTCATCTTAAAATTACAAAATTTGCAGCATGAAACAATTACAGAATTTGCAGCATGAAACGAACTGCAGATAAATAGGAGAATAAAATGAACAGTATTGAAAGATTTTATGCAACCATCGAGAGAAAACCGGTTGACCGTCCTGCCTGCTGGCTGGGCGATCCGACCCTGGCTGCTGTTCCGGCGCTTTGCGATTACTATGGCGTCAAGGACATCAAAGAGCTGAAGGCAAAGTGTGGAGACGATTTCTATGCCGTTGAGATTCCTTATCATTCTGAACACTGCAACGCCATCTTCGCTGCCTTTGACTGGTATATGAACGGATCCAACGTCGATACAGAGAAGAGAACGCTGACTGCAGACGGATGCTTCGCTCACTGCGAGGACATCGATGATATCAAGGCAGTCAACTTCCCCTGGCCGGATCCTGAGAAGTACATTGATCCGGACCTCTGCCGCAAGCTGGTAGACGAAGCACCCAAGGACAAGACCGTCATGGGCATGCTCTGGGCCTGCCACTTCCAGGACTTCTGCGCATCCTTCGGCATGCAGACCGCCCTCATGAACATGGTATCCGATCCGGAAATGGTTCATTACGTCGATGACAAGATCGTAGCTTTCTATCTGAAGGCCATGGAAATCTTCCTTGACGCTACCAAGGGCAAGGTCCATGCCATGCTGATCGGAGACGACGTAGGAAGCCAGAGAGGACTGATGATCAGTCCGGCCCTGATCAGTGAATTCGTTCTTCCGGGAGCAAAGAAGCTGATCGACCTGGCTCACAGCTACGGCGTCAAGATCATCTATCATTCCTGCGGCTCCATTTTCGATGCCATTCCGCTTTACATCGAGGCAGGCGTAGACGCTCTTCATCCCATCCAGGCACTTGCAGCCAACATGGATGCAAAGACCCTGCATGACAACTATGCAGGCAAGGTATCCTTCTGCGGCGGTGTAGACACCCAGGAACTTTTGCCCATGGGCACGCCGGAGCAGGTCAAGGCAAAAGTAAGAGAACTTCGCGAACTCTTCCCGACCGGACTCATTATCTCCCCGTCCCACGAGGGACTGCAGGCAGACGTACCGCCGGCAAACGTAAAAGCCCTCTTCGACGCAGCAACCGAGATGTAAGTGATAAATCCCGAATGCCGGAACCCGAATAACTGTTAGCGATGCGGGAACTGTGAAACAGCGGAGCATTGCGAGGGATTTATTCCGAATGCCGCAGGTAAATGCGGTGCAATGCGAGGAATTTATCCGGAATTCTTAAGGGTTTATATAATTATTCAACAGCGATGAACCGTCTGTAGTTTATCTTAAGTTCTACAGGATTGAAAGAAAGCTCTGAACTATATTAAAATGCAGTTAGATTTAACTCATTTTATTTTGGTTTGGAGCTTTTTTCGTGGAAAATAAAGAATACCGTTTTTTCAATGAAATGATTAATGCCGCTCAGCTTAAGGTCCTGGAGAATGGCATCGTTAAGGCGGGTGACGACTGGCATTTTACCCAGCTTTCATCGCCCTTCAGCCGCCTCTATTTTGTCATTGACGGCGAGGCAGAGGTTACCTGCAACGGTGTGAAGACGGTTCTGAAGCCGGGAAACATGTACCTGGTCCCTCTGTATTCTGTTTGTGATTATGACTGCAGGGATTTGCTGTATAAGTTCTATATTCATTTTCGAATGGAAATGATGCCCGGCCAGGATGTTTTTGAAGGATACAGAACCTGTACGGGCATGTCATACGAAAAGGATTTGCTGCAGAAGCTGATAACGAATGCAGACGAAGGAAGCATTAGCGGAGAGATTGAAAATAAGGGAATCCTGTTTCTGTGCATTTCACGCTTTATCCGGGAAAATCAGGAAATGCTTTCGAAAAATATTGAAAAGACTTCCCGGTACCAGGAAGTGTTTGCTTATATCCAGGACCATCTGGCGTCCAGCCTGACCATAAAGAGCATTGCGGACGGTCTGGGACTAAAGGCGGAGAATCTGTCCAAAAACTTCCGCAACGATACGGGAATCAGCCTCAAGAAGTATATCAATTCCAAGGTGATCCAGAAGAGCCAGGACCAGCTCCTCCTGACCGACAAGCCGGTCAAGGAGATTTCCATGGAAATGGGTTTTGGAGATGAATTTCAGTTCTCCAGATACTTCAAGCGGTCCGTCGGAATGAGTCCCAGCTTATACAGGACGCGGAACAACCTCTACAAGTGAAGTGACTTGATTTTTCAGGAAAAACGTGCATAATAGAACTGAAAAAAATGTACCGCTTTAAATCAATGAAGCGGGTGTATGCAGCAAAGGAAGTTTTTAAACAAAGCAGGCAGCAGGGTGGCTGAAGCGATAGCAGGTGAAGCTTTCGTTATGTGGTCTCACCGGTTTGCTTTATCGCCCTTGACAGAGCTTATTGCTTTGTCAGGGGCTTTTTATACTATGAATGAGCGCAGGAGAACAGAAGTTCTTCTGCGTGCGGGAAAAGAGTGAGGAGGTTTTTTTATGGAAGGCTACAGTATCTACCTGCCATGTTATACCATCGGTCACGGAGTCTATGAGAAAATACCAAAGGTATGTCTGGATTACGGCAAAAAGGCGGTCCTGATCGGCGGCCACACGGCGCTTTCCGTTGCGGAAGAGAAGATTCGGAAGGCAGTGGAAGGCTCCGGGCTTATCATAACCGGCACCTTGTGGTACGGAGGGGAATGTACGGAGGAGAACGTAAGCAAGCTTGCGGAGGAGCCTGCCGTGAAGGAAGCGGAGCTGCTTTTTGCGGTCGGCGGCGGCAAGGCGACTGATACGACCAAGGCGCTGGGGGAAACCATCAACAAAGCTGTTTTTGCCTTCCCGACCATTACCTCAAACTGTGCAGGCTGTACGTCCGTTTCCATCATGTACCATGAGGACGGATCCTTCGACAGGCCGTTCTTCATTACCCGCCCGCCTCTTCATACCTTCCTGGACCTGGACATTATCGCGGCAGCTCCCAGCCGCTATATGTGGGCAGGCATGGGAGATACTTACGCCAAATATTTTGAAGCATCCATGTCTTCCCGCGGGGAAGAGCTTACTCAGTACATCGGCATGGGTGTCACGGTGAGCCGGATGTGCCTGGAACCTATCTTAAAATATGGCAGGCAGGCTCTGGCAGACAATAAGCAGAAAACCGCTTCTTACGCACTGGAACAGGTCGTGCTGGCTATCAACGTTTCTACGGCGATGGCATCAATTTTCCTGACCAAAGACAAGGTCATCGATTACAATACAGGACTTGCGCATGCAATCAATTACGGTCTGACCTCATTCCCGGAAGTGGAACACAACCACCTTCATGGTGAAATCGTCTCATTCGGTGTCCTGATCCTCCTTCTGGTAGACCATATGGCAGATCCGGCAAACGGATTTGATCTTTTTTCAACCCTGTTCCGCTTCAGCCGGGACGTCGCGCTTCCAGTCAGACTGCAGGATCTTGGCCTTCAGTCGTCCGATAGGGAACATGTCATCGACCAGGCACTCAGGATGAAGGATATCGATCACAATCCCTATAAGATTACAAGAGACATGATGGAGAAAGCCTTTGATCAGCTGGAGGCAGCTGTACGGGAAGATGGGCATACAGGCTGATCCCTAAAAAAGAGATAGAAGAGGAAGGGAGAGACAAAAGATGGATAAGGAGCAGAATGGCAAAACTTCAATTGGTCTTATTTTAGGAGTCGCGTTCGTATGGTTTACCACACATTTCGGCGGAGGCTTCGCGTCGGGCGCACAGCTTTACACCTACTTCGTGAAATACGGCGCCTGGTGCCTGTTTATGCCGGCACTTTCCATGGCTTACAATGCCTTCTTCTTTACCTACTGCCTGCGCTTTGCCAGGAAACACGAGGTTTACGATTACCGTTCCTACAACAACGCCTTTTATGGAAAGTTTGCGGGGATTTTTTCCAACCTGTTTGAATTTCTCTACATTGTCGTCATGTGCGTAGCACCGGCGGTAGCCTTTGCAACCGGAGGGGCGACCCTGCACGCGGTCACGAAAATTCCCTATCCGGTCTGTACCCTGCTCATAGGAGCTTTTATCTTCATCGTTTCTGTTTTCGGAACAGACCTGGTCCGCAGGGTCTCATCGGTCCTGTCCATCGTGATCATTGCAGGATTGCTGCTGGTCTATCTTCCCAATATCGTGGCAGGAGCAGGAAGAATCGGCGAAGCCGTTGCGGCAATGCAGAGCGCGCAGCTGCCCTTTGGCAAAGCCCTGTATTCCGCCTTCCTCTACGGGACATTCCAGCTCTGCAACGTTGCTGTTTTTGTCCAGCACGCCAAATCCTTTGAAAAACCATCCGATGCCAAAAAAAGCATGTTTGCCGGATTTATTGTGAACGCTGCGCTGATGATCATGGTTGTTCTGGGGCTTCTGACCGTATCGAACGATCCGGACATGGCATCCCAGCAGGTTCCGACTGTCTTCATGGTCCAGAAGGGAGTCGGCGCAGCCTTCCTGACGCCTGTCATCTCAGTTCTGATCATTCTGGGAGCGGTCACCACGGCAGTTAATATGGTCGCCGCCATGGTCAAGCGGATCGGCGCAGCCGTCCTGACTCCGGAAGAAAAGAAGCATGCGGATGCCGGAAGGCCTGCCCTGAAGACAATCCTGATTGCCCTTGCATGCTGCTTCGTCGACTTCGGAATCGCCCAGTTCGGCCTGTTAACCCTGATCGCGAAAGCATACAGCTTCATCGCCTATCTTGCCATTCCTGTCATCCTCATTCCTTATATCATCCATATGATCGTCACAAGATTTGATACCAAGTGAAGCAGTAAGGTCAGGGAGGCGGCAAAGCGCCCGGCAGCATTTCGCCTTCCTGAGGCAGTGCAGCGAGTAATAGCAAGTGTCACTTTGTGCTGTTTGATTCAGCTTCGGCACGGACCGGATCAAAAAAATTTTGAAAGCCATGAAATCCAGCATCAGAAAGGGTTTCATGGCTTTTTGACTCCCTCTTTCCTACTTCCCTGCTGATAGAGTATAATAGTAAAAAATGTGATTTTTGAAGTATTAAAGGGCCTGTCTCATTGGCATCGCTCTGCAATACCGGAACTTCTGTGCGAAGGACACAGTGTCTGCGACGGGAAGCGGAGTATGCGAAACAGGCGCGTTCGGACACGTGAACACATCAGAATCTTGCAGGTATGGAGAAAAAAATGAAATTTTCGGATATGCCCTATAAGCGGGTGGATATGGAGAAACTGAAGAAGGATTTCGTGGACCTGGAGCGGGAGCTGAAGGCTGCTTCGTCGGGGGAAGAGCAATTTGAAACCCATAAGAAGTATTACAAGCTGATGGACCGCGTCCAGACTCAGATGACCCTTGCCGAAATCCGCCACGATATCGATATGACGGACGAGTTCTACAGCGGCGAGCGTGACTTTTACGATCAGCAGGGACCTGTCATTCAAAGCCTCAACGCTTCCTACCAGAAGGCTCTCTATGAATCGCCCTTCCGCCCTTATCTGGAAAAAATAATCGGTCCTGTCGCTTTCAAGAACATCGAGCTTGCTCTTGCCAGTATCGATGAGAAGATTCTTCCGCTTATGCAGGAAGAAAACGCTCTGACCACCCGCTATAACAAGATCCTGGCGGGGGCAGCGATTGACTGGCACGGGGAGACGAAGAATCTCTCTCTCATGAATCCCTACCTTCACAGCAGCGACCGGAACGTCCGTAAAGAAGCATGGGAGAAGTATAGTGCATTTCTGGCTTCTCACGTCGAGGAGTTCGATGAAATCTATGATGCTCTCGTCCATAACCGCACCAAACAGGCGGAAGAGATGGGACAGGGTTCCTATCTGACTCTGGGCTATAACCGCATGATGCGCAACTGCTGGACCAGGTCTGATATCCGGGAATTCCGCAAGCAGGTGAAAAAGGACTTCGTACCCTTCGCAGAGAAAGTGGCGGATGCAAGAAGAGAAAGGCTGGGACTTGGGGCACTGTCCTTTATAGACGAAGGCGTTTTTTCAAAAGAGGGAAATCCTGCACCGACCGGAAGCCCGGAAGAAATCCTGGCAGCGGGCAAAAAAATGTATGAGGAAATGTCGCCGGAAACCAGGGACTTCTTTGACTTCATGTACGAGAACGAGCTGTTCGATGTCCTGGGCAGAAAGCACAAGAAGACGGGCGGTTATATGACCTATCTGCCGGATTATAAGGCACCGTTCATTTTCGCCAATTTCAATGGAAGTTCGTCGGACCTGGACGTCATCACCCACGAATGCGGCCACGCCTTCCAGGGCTACCTGGCAGCCATGGATCCGATCCGGGAGCACGCCGACATCACAATGGAAACGGCGGAGACCCATTCCATGTCCATGGAGTTCTTTACCGAACCCTGGATGGAGCTCTTTTTCGACGGAAAAAAGGAAGCCAACCGCTACAGACAGATGCATTTTGAGGATGCTATCCTTTTCGTGCCCTACGGGACCATGGTCGACGAATTCCAGGACATCTGCTACGATGATCCCGGCCTGTCGCCGGCGGACCGACGAAGAATCTGGCGGGAACTGGAGAAGCAGTACAAGCCTCATCTCAACTACGAGGGCTGCGATTATTTCGAGAACGGCGGCTTCTGGCAGAAGCAGCATCACATTTATGACTGTCCGCTCTACTATATCGATTACTGCATCGCCCAGACCGATGCCTTCCAGTACAAGATCTGGATGGACAAGGACCGCAGGGAAGCCTGGGACAGCTATGTCCGCCTCTGCAGCCTGTCCGCTTCCGACTTCTTCGACAGGCTGTTGCCCAAGGTTGGACTCACAGTACCGTTTGAGGACGGATTCCTGAAATACATTGTCCGAAATCTCGAAAAATAACAAAAGCGATGGCAGGAAACACGGCGGAAAGTATAGAAAAAACAGGCGGCGAAAATCATAAATTCCGGTTTGAAACAGTAGGATGGCATACCGGACTCGTGCGTTTAGACAGCTTCGGCGTATAAATAAGAACCGAACAATACAGGGAAGAAACAGGAGGGTGCAAGATGGAATATGATGAGAAAGTACTTCAGGTTTTTCTGGATAAACAGCTTCAGCTTTTTCCGGAGAAGGTAGCGGAAACGCCTGAGGAAGCGGAAGGCTTTCTGGAGGACTGCTTTGCGGCAGTCGTCGATTCTGCTGAAGAGGCCATAAACTACCTTGAAGACCAGGGATTTGATGTCGAAAACGGCGCCAATGGTCTTGCGGATGTCGATGAAGTCTTTGAGATTGGTGACGGCAGGTACCTGATCGTTGAAGGATGAGAGCTGAACGCGGCAGATGTTTTTTTTAGAGTGTGCGGGTGAAGGAAAGCAGCTGCATGAGTACTGAGCTATTGAAACGGTCCGGGCGGATCATCATGGAAGGATAAAAGGAAGAAAGAAATGCGTATTATCTTAATCAGGCACGGTGACCCGGATTACGTTCATGATTCCCTGACGGAGGAGGGCGTGAAGGAGGCAAAGGCTCTGGCGGCGACTGCTGAAATTCTGAAGCCGGGGACCTGCTTTGTGTCTCCGCTCGGAAGGGCACAGAAGACAGCTTCCTATACCCTGAAAAAACTGGGGATCACGGCGGAGGTCAAGGACTGGCTGCAGGAATTTCCTGCCCATGTCCGGATCGCGGAGAATCCGGAAGAACTTTTAAGAGCCTATCCCGATACAGAGTTCATAGATGGCGTCCCCAAACCCCACATCGTATGGGATATGGTTCCTTCTTACCGCATGGCCCATCCGGAGCTGATGGATCTGCATGGATGGAAAAAATCCCCGCTTATGAAATACAGCGATGCCGTGGAATTGTATGATCAGGTTACTGCTGCGTTTAATGGACTGTTAAGAGAGCACGGCTGTTATTTTAACGGGACAAACTGGATTGTGGAAAAAGAAACCGAAGAAACGCTGACCTTCTTCTGCCATTTTGGCCTTGCCTGTGTACTCATGTCCTGGCTTTTTCAGGTATCGCCGTTCCTCCTCTGGCATTCTATCGTTTTGCAGCCTTCTTCCGTGAGTGAGATCCGGACAGAGGAAAGAGAAAAAGGCATTGCCCACTTCCGCGCGGCGAGAATCGGCGATATTTCCCACCTGGTCATGGCAGGACTGGAGCCTTCCTTTGCCGGTAGATTCTGCGAAACCTACAGCAATTTTGACCAGAGGCACTGATCGTGAACATGCCGGCAGGAAGAGATACTGGCAGGAAGAGAGACTGGCAGGAAGAGAGACTGACGGGAAGAGGTACTGACAGGAAAAGGTGCTGGCAGGAAGAAATACTGACAGTAATTCATACAGACACAAAGAGTGATACTGAAAACAAGGAAAGAATTTTGAGGAAAAGGCAGCATGATCGTATGTACAGGAGGATCCCTGATTGACTGCATCGTAACGGAAAAGGGATCGGCACAGGTCGCCGATGATATTTCACTCTCTATGGGAGGAGAAGCACTGAACGAATCGATTGTGCTTGCCCGTCTCGGAGAGGAGGCTGTCTTGTCGGCTCCGGTCGGCCATGATTTTGCGGGAGAAGCTATCCGCGGAAAGTTAAGGGCAGAAGGCGTACACCTGCTTTCAGATTATCAGGGCAAAACGCCGGTATCTATTCTGACGGTCGATTCCAGGGGAGAACGAAAGAGCAGAGTTTCAAGGGCACACGACCTGCCAGGTTTTCTGCCGGAACTTCCGGAGGACAAGCGGCCTGCCTTTGTGACAATGGCAAGCCTCTTCCGGCCTCCTTTTCTGGACCCCCAGGCCTGCTTTACTTTTGCTGAAAACGTAAAAAAGTGCGGGGCGGGTCTTCTGGCGGATACAAAGCTCCCTAAGGGTACGGACCCGAAGCTGGACAGCTACCGGGCCACGCTGGAACTCCTGGACTTTATCACGCCGAATGAACTGGAATCGGAGCATTATACCGGCTGCAGCAATCCCGTAGAGGCAGCGAAGATTTTTCAGTCCTACGGCGTTTCCAATGTCATCATTAAGCTTGGACCTAAAGGCTGCTACTGTCTGCCGGAGAGCGGTAACGGGTTCTACGGACCTGCTTTTTCCGTTGACTGCGTAGACGGAATCGGTGCCGGAGACGCCTTCAATGCCGGTCTGATTTACAGCCTGGCACATGGAGCGGAACTGGAGGATGCCATTCGCTTTGCGTCCGCCTGCGGCGCGGTCAGCACGACAGCACGCGGAGCCGTTGCGGGAATCAAAAGCGCAAAGCAGATTGGGGATTTTCTGAAACAAAAGGCACCCACAACTTGCCGGAAGCAGAGCAGGTTCTGCTAAAGGTCCCAGGGAAGAACTACAGGAATTCAGCAGCGGGGAATAGAAATGAGCGAAACAGAAAGAGCGAAAACCGTAGCGGAAAGCCGGGTCGAGACCTACCATCTGATCCGTCCGGAGGATTTAAATGATGCCGGCCGTCTGTTCGGCGGCAGGCTGGTGGAATGGATCGACGAGGTGGCAGCAATGGTCGGCAGAAGACATGCCCGGATGCCTATCACAACGGCCTCTATTGATAATTTGAAATTCCTGCATCCGGCGTTCAAAGGCGATATCGTCATCCTCAACGGCAAGGTTACCCACGTGGGCAATACGTCCATGGAAGTCAAGGTCGAAACCTACGTCGAGGATGAAGAGGGACGAAGCCTGATCAACCGCGCCTTTCTGACCCTGGTAGGCCTGGACGGTCATAATCATCCGGCGGCGCTTCCTTCGCTGATCGTCGAGACAGACGAGGAAAAAACAGAATGGGAGCGGGCAGAGCAGAGACGCAGGATCCGCAAGGAACAGCGAAAAGAAGGTTTCCACTTCTACGGGGATAATTCGACTAAGAATTAAACGGTTCGTTCGGCAAAGGAGGCTTTTGGGAGAACGGCGAGCAGCTTTGCTTAAAGTTGTAAAGAGTATGTAAAAATGGGCGATTTTTGCCGAAAATGCGAAAAAAATACATATAATAAACTTATTAACCGAACGATACCATGCATCGAATCTATCCATCCCTTTCTTTCTTACGCAATTGTCAAATGAGAGGTCAGAGTATTCTTTTTTGGTAAACGAAAAACAGGAGTATGACGTGACGAACGCACAAAAAAAGACTCAGAATAAAGGCTTATATACCTGCACCTCCTGCGGGGCGTCTTTCCGGGCAGACCTGCCTAACTGCCCCTACTGCGGGACAGCCAATCCCAAGGCAGCGGAAGCCGCTTACATGCTTAAGATGAAGGGAATCCATCACCGTCTGGCCAAGGTTCCGCAGGAAACGACAAAAGCGGTAGGGGAAGAAATTCATGAGTCGACCCACCTGCTGAAAATTGTCGCAATCATCGTCGGAATCATCGTCGCAGCAGTTCTTTTAATCTTCGGAGTCATTCATTTCAGGGAGCTCAGGCATGAAGAGGCAGAATACAACTGGTCCCTGGAAGCCTTCCCAAAGATGGACGAAGCCTACGAGTCCGGCGACTATGACCTTATGCTGGATCTTTATACGGAGGCTATAAACGAAGGACATTATGTAAGCTCCTGGCGGCATAATGAATTTGCGTACAGGCTGATGAACATTTATATGATTGAGGATCTGCTGGACCAGGAAGAGAAAGGAACAACCTTAAACCGGAATGATTATGAATACCTGTTTTGCCAGGAAGAGGAGCTGGCGGCGATGGATTCCAACAAGGACCTGACTGCAGCAGATAAGGCTTACCTCAAAGAGCAGGCAGGATTGTGCCTGGAAGATTACGAAAAGCGCTTCCCGATCACAGAAGAGCAGCAGAAGCTGATTGACCGTGACAATAAGGAATTCGGCCTTATGACGCCCGATACAAGTGACGCTTATCTGAAACAATATTTTGAGACGCACGATATTCCGGAATAAATAACGTCTGCTTCATTTTCGATAGGTTGCTGTAAAACAGTTTTTCAGTCCTGCTGCCCCATGCCTTCAGGATGTGAATCGGATTATAACAGGCAAAGCCAGCTGTAAGAAGTCGGAGGATGTACCTTCGAAAAGAAAAGTCAGAATAGCAGATGATATAGACTAAGACTAACGTGCAGAGGATGGAAAGGAAACAGAAATCATGAAATGCAAACACTGCGGGGCGGAGATCAGCCTGGAACAGAAGTTCTGCCCTTATTGCGGCGCTCCCAACGACCAGGCCATGCAGCATGCCAGCGACATGGAGCACTTCCGAAAGGACTACGCGGAGACAAAGACGGACGTCTATACAAAGTCCAAAAAGTTTTCCGGCGTTGCGGTAAGGGTGGTCATCCTGGCAATCCTGATCGTAGCGACAATCGGTGTGACTCTTTACGGCGTGAATTACGGCTCCTTCTATCGTCATGGGATCAGGGCCAAGTCCAACAAGAATTTTGAAGAGTATTCAAAAAAGATGGACCGGTATCTGGAGGACGGACAGTATGTAGAATTTGATGCCTTTGTAGAGAGCCATGCCATCTGGCCCACTTATGACGATCCTTACGAGGATTACATGCTCATCAACCGGTTCTGCTCATATTATTCGACAGCTCAGGAGGAACTGATGAACTTCCACACCGAAACGGATCCGGACATGCTGCAGTCTTACAGCAGCCTTATGATCCAGGCGATTGAGGGTTACTATTCTACTTTCCACGATGACAGTTCATTGAGCGAGGATGATTTGAAGAGCGATCCTTACTATGAAGACATTTGCAAGGTTACGGACACAATGGATGAGCTGCTTGTCGCTGAACTGAACCTGTCTTCGGAAGATGCCGCTTCTTTGAGAACGCTGTCGGAAGGAAAGAGGTCTGTTCTGCTGGAGGATGCTGTAGGTAAGATTATGGCTGAGAAGACCGGTGCATCCTCTGAAGACGTGGAAAATACGCAGTCTGAAAGCGGCATGTAAGGAGGAAACGAGTCATGAGTAAACAGAAAACCTGGCTTGGAAAGAATGCGAAAAAAAGCAGAAAAAGCAAGTCCAATAAAGTCGGTCAGACCCCGCTGGAAATGATCCTCAATGTCGTCCTGGTAATTGCCCTCCTTGTCTTTTTTGCAAGTATCGCGTTTACAGCCCAGGAGGTAAAGGATTATAAGACAGTCTTTCCGGGAAGAAACACAGCAGAGCAAATTCGGGATAACGATTTTCAGCAGGTTGTCCGGTCCTATATTCATTCCGATGTAAGCGGAAATGAAAGCGACGCTCCGGAAGTGGCAGTCGCGAAATTTGTCCGGGCAGTTTACTTAGAGAATGCAGCGGAAAAAGTCGGAAATGAGAAGATGAGCAGCAAATGGTCAGAAGAGGCGGACCTGCAGGAATCAAGGATGGGAGAATATCAGGACAAGGCGGATATTATCAGAGAAATGTACAGCTTCTAACCAATGAGTTTCTTTTTGTCAGTCAGCTGCGCATATTAGAAAATAGATAACGTAGATAAAAATCTCCGGGCTTTATCTCTTCCGTGCGAGGAGTAATAAGGAACGGAATTGCAAGGCAGAAAGTAATAAAAACGGAATTACAAGACAGAAAGTAATAAGAAACCGAATCGCAAGATAGAAAGTAAAAAGAAGCGGAATTGCAACACAGGAATTCTTAATGAAAATATTAATTACGAATGACGACGGGATCGACGCTTACGGTCTGAAAGTCCTGGCGGAAGCCGCGTCCCATTTCGGACAAGTAACGGTTTTGGCACCCCGTTATCAGAGCAGTGCCATGTCCCACCATGCAACCTTCGACCGGGATATGAACATACAGAAGGTCGTTTTTCCAGCCGATGGCGTAGAAGCCTGGACTATGGACGGGACGCCGGCAGACTGCATCCGGGCATCCTTCCTCGGCATCATGCAGGAAAAACCGGATTATGTTTTTTCAGGAATAAACGCCGGAGCCAACGTTGGCTTCGACGTTCTTTATTCTGCCACGGTCGGGGCAGGCATGGAAGCCCTGCTCTACGGAACGCCTGCTATATGCTTCTCTCAGCTGATGAGAGGCTGCGAAGAAGTAAGAGAGAAATATCTGCTGTCAGTTATGGAAGAAGTCATGGGCATGGACTTTGACGGACATTCCCTGATCAACGTCAACTTTCCATCCTGTCCGCTTGCGGAATACAAAGGAATCCTGTACGATCGGAAGCTTTCGCAGCAGGCCCTTTACGACGACAGCTACAGGATTGAGACAGGAGATGACGGAAAGCAGAAAGTCGTCATGACGCCGGTCCTAAGGTCTGAAGCTGAAGAGGGAACAGACATGAGAGCCATATTCGACGGGTATATTTCCATCGGGAGGATTGGGAATATGGCGCTGAGCTAAATAAGAGTTTAGTGAAGCGATAATGAGCAGGATTTAGAGCATTGCCCTAATGGGGGCGCTCCCGCTTTTTCGCCTTCGCAACGGTACATAAGGGTGCAGCACCTGCAAGCAGGCACTGCGCCCTAAGTAC
>JAXJVN010000043.1:0-13749 GCA_036308545.1 Eubacterium sp.
ATGTGCAGAGCACACTGTCCAGGCAGCTGAACTCTTTCTTCCAGATGTTCGCCGGTTCCTGGGGAACACCGGAAGAGGTGGCAGCAATCCGTGAGGAACTGGAAGTGTTTGCCCGCGGCAAGAAGGCGGATGAGCGTTCTATGTCCACGGTGATTCTGGACGCGTTTACGTCGCTGAAGAAGCAGCAGGATGCCCTGCGGCAGAGCATCGACGATCTGAAGACCATGATCAAGGAACTGGAGGCGAAGCCGAAGGACAGTTCCTATGACGAAGAAATTAAGGAACTGAAGGGCGAGGAGTCTGCTCTGATCAGCGTCTTGCAGGAACTTGGCAAGAAGAATATTTTCAACTTCCTTTCCGATGAAGGTTTGCTTCCGAACTATGCGTTCCCAGAGGCCGGAATCATCCTGAAGGCAGTGCTGTACCGAAAGGAAGATGATCCTGCTTCGCCCGTGCCTATGATCGGTAAGCGGAAGTATGAAAAGATGGTCTATGAATACAGTCGGTCCGCTTCGGCTGCTATCAGTGAGTTCGCCCCGAATAACAGCTTTTATGTGGACGGCCGAAAACTGACGATTGATCAGGTGGATCTGACAACGGCTCAGTCGGCCAGATGGCGGCTGTGCCCGAATTGCTCTCATGCGGAACCGCTGGAGGCTGGTAAGCATGTGGCAGCATGCCCGCGCTGCGGAAGTCCCGAATGGGCGGATGCCGGGCAGGTCAGGAATATGCTGAAGGTGGCTATGGTTTATTCCAACATGGATTACACCAAGAGCCTCATCAGTGATGAGAGCGATGACCGATCTAACGTATTTTACTGCAAGCAGCTCCTGGTGGATGTGGATGAAGACCAGGATATTTCCAGCGCTTATCGCATGGATAATGAAGACTTCCCGTTCGGCTATGAATTTGTAAAGAAGGCCGTACTCCGGGAGATCAACTTCGGCGAAAGCGATACGGTCGGTGAAAAACTGTATGTTTCCGGTGTGGAAGAGGTCCGTAAGGGCTTTAAGATCTGCAAATACTGCGGCAAGATCCAGCCGGATCAGGGAAAGCCCAACCACTCCTATGCCTGCAAAACTAGGAAGATGACTTCCATTATGCAGACGGATGCATATGAGGAGTGTCTGTTTCTGTACCGGGAGTTCAGCACCGAGGTGCTGCGTCTCTTGGTGCCCGCTACCACCATGGATTCGACTTCTGTGAAATTGGAATCGTTTGTGGCAGCATTCATGCTGGGCATGAAGGAGTATTTCGGCAACGTGGATCATCTCCGGGCTACCGTCAGTGAGGTGCCGGTTCCGGAAGCGGAATACCGCAAGCAGTACCTTGTTATTTATGATTCCGTACCCGGAGGAACCGGATATCTCAAGCAGCTCATGCATGAGAAGAATGCTTTGATCGAGATTTTCGAGAAAGCGCTTCACGTGATGGAGAACTGCTCTTGTAAAGATGACCCGCAGAAGGACGGCTGCTACCACTGCCTGTATGCCTACCGGCAGAGCCGGCAGATCGGTAATATTTCCCGGACTGCCGCAATTCGTATGCTGAAGTCTATTCTCTCCGGGAAGGATAATGTTGAAAAGATCAAGCGGATTAATGACATCCCGGTCAATCCACTGTTTGACAGCGAGCTGGAACAGCGTTTTATGGAAGCAGTCCGCAGTAAAGCCGGCGCAGCAAATGTTAATGATTCTATCCGTAATGGCAAGCACAGCTACTATATTAAGCTTGGAGAGCTGACCTGGGAAATCGAGCCGCAGGTGATCCTGGATGCAGAGCAGGGGGTGAAGGTGAAGAGCAAGCCGGACTTTGTATTCTGGCCGGTTTCTGCTCCGGATCATCTTCCTGTGGCTGTGTTTACCGATGGATTTACATACCATAAAGATATCGTTGCTGACGATACATTAAAGCGGGAGGCAATCCGCCGGAGCGGCAAGTTCCGGGTATGGTCTCTCAGCTTCAAAGACGTCCAAAATGTCTTTGCACCTCAGGGAGATTATGCGACGATCACACTGGATCCGCATAAGATGCCATCCGGCACCAGAATGTACTCAGGGACAGTAAAGAAGGATGGAGCCGAAGACCTGGATCCTAATAAGATGGGTGCTTTTGATCTTATGATGGCATACCTTTCTATGCCGAATGCGGAGCAGCTGTTCCGGGTTCACGCTTATGCCTACGCACTGTCACTGTTGGAACCGAATCTGATGAAGAATAATCTTGCCTTCACCAGTTGGTCAGAGGTAGCGGAGAAAGCAAAGGATCAGACACATTATACGCAGATGGATTTTGCCTTCCCGGGAACGGCATTTGGCACTTGGGTCCCTCGGACTTCGGATGCACATCTGGCGGTATATGCCGGTATTCTTCCGGAGCAGTTGAAAACGGGTGGTGCCGTGGCAGTCTGCGCGGTACTGGACGATGACAAAGAACACCGGTCTGACCGTTATGAAAGCGAATGGAACGGCATGCTGCATTTCTCAAATGTCATGCAGTTTGGCCCTGAGTTCATCGCGCTCTCTAAGGTCGGCTTGGAGAAGATGGAGTATTTGGCATTGCCGCATGAATCTCAGAAAGCTGATACAGCAGCGCCGGTTACTGTTGATGAGTCTGCCAGCAGTGCAGCATGGAAGGCTATCAAAGAACTGCTGTTTGATGATGATGCGAAGAGCTTTGCGGCGGCAGCGGCTGACGCCGGCCTTCCGGCTCCGCAGGATGATCACATCGGCTATGAGGTTGAAGGAGATGACGGCGAGGTTATAGCTACTGTGGAAATCGCCTGGCCGGATCAGAAACTTGGCTTCCTGACGGTAGAACAGCTTGACGATAAGGAGAAGCTGGAAAAGAACGGATGGAAGATTGTAGATATGCTCAGTCTGTCTGAGGCAGTGGAAATATTCGGAGGTGAAGGAAAATGACGAATCAGGTTAAAGTAGCAATTTCGTCGGATTTTCTGACGGCATTTGCAAAGCTGCCTCGCGGAATACAGGGAAAGGTCACGGAGTTTATCAATAAATTCCGCAATGACCCGCTGTCTCCCGGCATCAATTACGAAAAGCTAAGCAAGGGCATCGATAAAAAGATCTATTCGGTCAGAATTGATGATACATACAGGGGAATCGTTGTCAGGGAAGAAGAGACCGGCGTATATCTGCTGCTGTGGGTAGACCACCATGACGAAGCCTACGACTGGGCTGCAAGAAAACGCTGTGAGGTCAATAAAAAGACAGGTGCTGTTCAGATCTTCGATGTGCAGACCGTAGAAGAGGCTGTATCCGTGCCAAGCGCGGATGGGCCTTTTAAGACCGTTTCCGATAATGATCTTTTGGAACTTGGCGTACCTGAGGAGCAGCTTTCCTTTATCCGCTCTCTGTCCGATACGAAAGCATTTTTTGACGCGAAAGCTTCCATCCCTCAGGATGCATTTGAGTATCTTTCATGGATCACAGAGGGTATTCCGCTGGATGAAGTCCTGGAATATGCCAAGGAAGAGCGTGGTTCCGGAGAATCTGCCGAATCTATTTCTGAAGCGTTGGATACGCCTGCTTCGCTCAAAGCCTTTGTTGTTGTGGAGGGTGAAGATGAGCTGAAGAGGATCATGGCAGAACCACTTGAAAAGTGGCGTGTATTCCTGCATCCGACACAGCGAAAGATCGTGAATAAAGAATACTCCGGACCGGCGAGAGTGCTGGGAGGTGCCGGCACGGGCAAGACCGTTGTTGCAATGCACAGGGCAAAGCACCTTGCCGCTAAACTCTCCAGTTCTCAAAGGATTCTATTTACGACCTTTACGGCAAACCTTGCAGCTGACATTAAGGAAAATCTCCGGAAGATTTGTACCATGGAAGAACTTCGGAAGATCGAGGTCATTCACCTGGATGCCTGGGTCAACGGATTTCTTCGTGAATCAGGCTTTTCCGCCCAGATTGATTATGATGGTATTTCATCTCTTTGGGAGAAGGCCATGATTATGGCGAACGTGGATCTCCCCTATGATGCTGGTTTTTATGAAGAAGAGTGGAACAGGGTTGTGATCTCACAGGAGGCCCTGTCCCTTGAGAAATATGTGAAGGCAACCCGAAATGGCCGCGGGACCAGACTGGATCGCAAGAAGAGGATGCTGGCCTGGAAAGTGTTTGAAGTCTATCAGAACCTGATGAAGGAGAACCAGATCCGCGATATCAACACCGCAATGTATGAGAGCAGAAAGCTTTTGGAGACGGAAGGAAATCATCCGAAATATGCGGCGGTGATCGTGGATGAAGGCCAGGACTTCAGTGATAACGCATTCAGGCTGCTCCGTGCACTGGCAGGGGAAGAGCATGAAAATGATATCTTTATCGTCGGTGATGCCCACCAGAGAATTTATCGAAACAAACCAGTACTCTCCCGCTGTTCAATTAATGTCCGTGGCAGGAGTAGTATATTAAAAATAAATTATCGAACCACCGAAGAGATCCGGAGATATGCATTTGCTCTTTTGAATGGAATTTCTTTCGATGATCTGGACGATGGGGTAGACCTTGGTGACAGATGCCAGTCCCTGACACATGGAGAGAAGCCCGAAATCAGGGAATTCAAAGATGCGAATGCAGAGCTTGCCTTCCTTACCGAGGAGATCGGGAAGCTGCAGAAGAACGGAATTGCCCTGTCTGATATCTGTGTCGTAGCCCGTACAAAGAAGCTGGTGGATGACTATATCGCACAATTTACGAGGGCTGGCATTCGATCCTATGCGATCAAACGCAACAAGACAGACGATCGCAATTATGACGGGCTCCGTGTAGCTACCATGCATCGTGTTAAGGGATTGGAGTTTCAGTATGTCTTTGTTGCGGCGGTAAATAATAGGATACTTCCACTTCCCTCAGCAATTAACCATGCAGATGCAATTTCAGAGTCAGAGACTATGGCTTCAGAGAAGTGTCTATTATACGTTTCACTGACAAGGGCACAGAAGGGTGCATATATTACATGTTACGGAAAGAAATCTGATTTTTTATGAGGCTGAAATAAGGGGTTATTGAAATGCAGCTTGGGTGGGTAGATTTTTCAAAAGCAGATCGTGAGAAGGTATTGGATGTAATGAACCTGCTCCAGGAGCAAGGGGCGGTCGATGAGATAGGCATTGGCCTTATTCGTGATGCTTTTGCAAACTATTTCTTCCCGGGTACTTCAACTGTCCAGACCAGAGCGAAGTATTTCTTTATCGTTCCATATATCCTTCAGGAGGCAGTCTCCGGAAAATATGGCAATCAGGTTGCTGCGATACTGCAAAAAATTGATTCTGAAGAGAAAGACTGTGGCATAAAGCTTTACCAGAAATGTCTTGATGAAGGCCGTGAACCACTTGGAACCGGTATTATCGGTGCAAGAGTTTTGCCTAAAAACTGGGTCGCCAGGAAGCCATCCAATATCTATTGGAACGGTATCCGCACATATCATATTTTTGAACAGGAGAATATGACGATACCGGATATGGTCAGGCTTTCGGTTCTGGTTCGCACACAAAGTAAACCGGAGAAGCTGGGTAATCGGAGGGACGATGCAGAGGAAGGCGATAAGGATGATAAAGATGCCGGCCGTGGCGAATCGGTGCGTTTTTTCGATCTTCCGGAGATGAAGGATACCGATTGGCGCAGCCATTTGGATATTGGCCTGACAGAAAAGGAAGCATCTTTCATGCGCTCAAAAATAGAGAAGTCTGTTCCGGACAAACTGTTGGCTTATATCCTTAAGCATAATATTGACCTGTCAAAATATGACCGCTTCGAGATGCTCTATGCAGATCTGAAAGACAAAGTTCCTTCTGAGATGGCAAGGATTATGAAACTTGCCTGTGATTTTAACAGGCTGGTCTATGCGGCGCGTGTTCGCTATAACATGGTTCTTTCAAGAGGGCAGAACAAGGCTGCAGTTACGGAGTGGGATGAAGTAAAGAACAATATTACCAGATATGCGGGTGTGAATCTCGAGGATGTTTTAAGTTTTCTCGGTCGGCCGGATTTCCGTCTCCGTAGATTCCTGTTGAATCTGCAGGTGGCATTTCTTGCCGGAGATATTGAAAGGGCAGACGAGATCCTTGTTTCCAGAGAAATTGAACTGAAAACGAAGGCGCGGGCAAAGCTGTGTCACGCCGAGGATTTCAATCCAAACAACTGGGTTGGAGGACGTTATCTTGATTACCGTTTTGGAGATGCAAAACGGATCGTAACGGATATTTACGAAGGGGAGGGGGCTGCCCATGTTTCGGACTAACAGCAACCAGGACCGTGTTAATTACAGCAATGCTCTTCTTCCCCCGGATGGTTTTATTTTGGAAAAGGCCGTTGGTACTACGTATTCACTGGATCTGGAAGCACTGACGGCGGTCTGTATAGCCTTGGGACTGAAGGAAGATCCGGACAGTGACCTGCTTCAGAATCCGATTAGTATGCTGAATGCAATGGTCAAGGTATCGGAGAAGGTTTTGATATTCTGTGAGGCAGGGCAAATCAAAAAGCCAACGGCACACTCTCCTCTCATGCTGCTTCTTGATCAAATGGTTATTCCGGTTACTTTGCCGGGAAAAACGGGCAGTGGAAGGTTCCCGGCTTTTCATCCGAAAACATGGGTGCTTCAGTACCGGAATAAGGAAGGCCTAAGAAAATATCGGTTTGTCGTCTTAAGCAGAAACCTGACATTTGATCGGAGCTGGGATGTCAGTATATGTATTGAAAGCTCTGAGAAGGTAAGCCAGCCGGAGAAAACAAAACCGATCATTTCGTTCCTGAGTTTTCTACAGCGCCAGATCAACAGTACGGTATCGGATTATCAGCAGAAACGGCAGTTGGTCAGTGGATTAGAAGCAGATCTGGATGGTATTTCCTTCTCATTGGATGATCGGAAATTTGGAGAGAACTTTACGATCATGCCATTGGGGATCGGTCCGGACGGCATTGATTTAACAAAAGATCCTCTATATTACCAGCTTCCCTGGAAAGCCGACTATTCATTCCATGAACTGGTCGTCTTCTCTCCCTTCCTGAGCAGTTCCATCATTGACTATTGGAATAAACCGGAACATACCTTGACTGGAACCACAAGGACTTTAATTACCAGGCGTTCCGAACTGCCCAAATTGACGGCAGACCAGGTTAGCCGTTTCCATGTGTATGTTCTGAAGGATGATATTGTAGACGGCGAAGATTATATTTCATCAGATGAAGACGTGGAGAAACAAAAGCAGGATATCCACGCAAAAATCTATATTCGCCGGAAATATCATGACGTCGATCTTTATATCGGGTCTATGAATGCTTCTTATGCAGCTATTCATGACAATGTGGAAATGATGATCCGGATAGGGACACGGTGGAAATACTATGACGGACAAACCTTCTTGAAGGAGCTGTTCTGCGGTGCAGCGGATTCTCCTTCAAATCCTTTCGAGGAAGTTCAGGTGCCTGCTGGAAAGCAGGAAGTTCAGGAAGATATTACGAAGGAACTTGAACAGGTGATAAAGGAACTCTGTCGCATAAGAAAGTGGGCGGAGGTAATCGCGATTGATGAGAGGTATACTGTTCAGGTTCATATGGATGAGGAGCTGTTGCACAGTGGAATAGAGATACTTGTGGCTCCTCTCCGGCGATCAAACCTTATACCAATAGCGAAGGAAATGGTTTTTCCTGAGATGGAAGTCCTCCAGCTGACAGATTTCTATCAGGTCAAAGTGAAACAGGATTCTGCAGAAGTAAATCGGATTATTATGATTCCTACCAAAGGCCTTCCTGACGAAAGAGAAAGTGCCGTAGTAAACAGCGTAATCAAAGACAAGCGGAGCTTTGTAGAGTACATTGCTTTTATTCTTGGTGATGATTATCTGCTTACGCTGCTGGAAGAATCCATATTAGGAAAATCCGGGTTCTATGGGGATCAAAAAGACCGGCTTCCTGCGCTCTATGAGAAGATGCTTAAGACAGCGCTTGAAGACCCGGCCCGGCTGAAAGAAATCGAATATGTTCTGAAGATGGTTCATGACAAGGAGATCATTCCGGACGAATTCCGTGCCCTATACGATACATTTAAGACAACTCTTAAGCTGGAGTAAGTTGGGGAGATGATTGACAGGTGAAATTCGATATAGACAGAACCGAATATCTTACCATGAATGTCCTGAAGGATTTCCAGCGGGCAACAGTGGAGCGTATAGATTCCTTATTCCGGCAGGGACAAGGACGTATCCTTGTGGCCGACGAAGTCGGTATGGGCAAGACCCTCATTGCCAGGGGCGTGATAGTCAAGACTGCCCGCCTGCGTATCGAAGAAGGGGATGACCTTTTCAAGGTTGTCTATATCTGTTCAAATATCAGTATCGCGAACCAGAATATCCGCAAATTAAAGGTTTCAGAAGGGGCAACGATAGAGGGAGTATCGGATACCAGGCTGTCCATGCAGCATTTGAAAATAACCCAGCAGGAACTGGACCAAGACCTCCGCGATGGCTATATCCAGCTGATTCCTCTTACACCGGATACATCATTTCGCATGACCAGTGGCGGTGGGACTGCTAATGAACGCGCATTGATGTATGCCATTCTTAGAAGGATGCCGGAATTTTCAGATCTTCTGCAGGCAATGAGGAGGTTTCTCAAATATTCGGTATCACGGGAAGACACCTGGAACTATTATATCGACCTCTATGAAGGGTACGTAAAAAGCTGTGAAGATAAGACGCAGGGGCGTTATCCGGGTGATCTGATCGAAAAAATCCGGGCATATGATCGTGAGGAGTCAACAATAGCGCTTCTGAAACGGCATCTGGAAGAGCGGCTGGCACAGCAGCGGACCACCAACTCAGGAGCATTTGTGCTGAATAAATTAAGAGTCATGTTTGCCAGGCTTAGTACACAGATGCTGGAACCGGATCTCGTAATTATGGATGAGTTTCAGCGCTTCCGGTTCCTGATAGGCTCTGACCGGGAATCAGATACCGGGATTCTTGCCCATCAGTTTCTGGAAGGCGGCAATACAAGGATCCTTCTTCTCTCAGCAACTCCGTATAAGTTATATTCCACACTGGAAGAAATTGATGATGAGGAAGGTGTTGATGAACATTACCGGGAATTCCTGCAGGTGATGGATTTCCTGTTTAACGGAAACACAAAAGAATTCCGCAAAGTATGGTCTGATTATAATGTCGCACTTCATGAGCTTCATGAAGGAGACGCATCCATCATACAGGTAAAGAATGCTGCCGAAGATGCAATGTATCAGGGCGTATGCCGTACAGAGCGGATATCCGTTATGGATTCCGGTGATTACACGGATGACAGCAGTGTAAAATATCCGATCGCAGTGGCAGCAGAAGACATTCGTTCGTATCTTTCGATGGGATCCCTGTTGAAAGAGATCGGGGCTTCGTTTTCACTTCCGGTCGATTATGTGAAAAGCAGTCCGTTTCTTATGTCGTTCATGCGAAACTACAAAGTGAAGCAGCATATAGAACGATATTTCCAAAAGAATTCCGGGGAAGTGATGCTGGCGGACAAAAGCCTTTTGTGGGTTGATCCGGCGAAAGTCAATGCCTATCAGGAGCTTCCGGCATCCAATGCCCGTCTGGAAAAGCTGAAGGAAGTGGCTTTTGAAAACCATGCGGAATTGTATCTTTGGATACCGCCTTCAAAGCCATATTATGCACTGCAGGGTGTCTATAAGAACAGCCGTCATTTTTCCAAAGTATTGGTCTTTTCTGCCTGGGAAATGGTGCCCCGTATGATTGGGGCGATGCTCTCCTACGAAGCCGAGTGCCGTACAGTAGGAAGGGTTTGCGCAAATGCTGATGGGATTGAGGAGAAAAACAAAACATACTATGCAGACAGAAGGTATCCATATCCAAGGCTGAAGTTTGCTTTGAGAGGGGATGTGCCGCAAAGGATGCCGCTTTTCTGCCTGCTATATCCTTCCAGGACACTTGCGGATCTCTATAATCCCATACAAACGATGAACGCAGGAATGTCTCTGGCAGAAATAGAGAGGGATATCCGGGGGAGGTTACAGGATTTAATATCCGGATTTCACAAATATGTCACTTCAGAGATGAGGATGGCAGATGCAAGATGGTATTATCTTACGCCAATGCTGTTGGATGGCCCTGAGTATACAGAAAACTGGATTCACGCATTGAACAGTTCCATGGAGCATGCGTCCGAGGATGGTGAAGATGGTATCAGCAGTGATAGGGGCAATAGGGCATTCGGCTTGCATGTGGCCAGATTGTCAGAACTGCTTTCACTGGGCGATGAATTATCCCTGGGTCCGATGCCGGATGACCTTCTAGAAACGCTTGTTAATATGGCACTTGGCTCACCAGCTGTCTGCATATATCGGTCGAATAACAGGAACGTTATGCATGCAACTGCTTTGGCAAAAACGTTTCTGAACTATTTCAATACCACGGAGTCCACTGCGGTAATCCAGCTGGCTGCAGAGCAAAACCAGGATTATTCACAGGACGATTCCGTATATTGGAAAGATGTACTGCTGTATTGTAAAAACGGATGCTTCCAGGCAATGTTTGATGAATACCGCCATTTGGTATCTGATGCTGCCGGCTTTTCTTCTGCAGCCAGGAAAGATGAGCGGATTCAAAGAGCAATGCTGGATGATCTCAGGATCCATACGGCATCCTATGACGTGGATACTTTTGAGAAATTCAAGAACCGGATTCAGGGAGATAAAGGAAGGAACCTGATGCGGGCGCATTACGCAGTTGGTTTTGTCAACAGTGAAGGTGCGGACAATCAGAAAGATGCAAACAGAAAAGACAGTATACGCGGTGCTTTTAATTCACCGCTAAAACCTTTTGTTTTGGCAACTACATCTATCGGGCAGGAAGGTCTGGATTTTCACAATTATTGCAGAAGGATCATGCACTGGAATCTCCCCGGAAACCCTATTGATCTTGAACAAAGGGAAGGAAGGATCAACCGCTTTAAGTGTTTGGCGATTAGGCAGAACGTCGCAGAGAAGTACGGGTCATTACACTTTTATGATGACATATGGAAAGAGATGTTTGCCGCGGCAGAGGCAGAAAAAAGTGCGTCTCAATCCGATTTGGTGCCGTACTGGTGTTTTGGAAAAGACCAGCGTATTAAAATCGAGCGAATTGTTCCCATGTATCCGATGAGCAAGGACGAGATCACTTATGAAAGGCTGATTAAAATCTTATCCCTGTACCGCCTGACACTGGGACAGGCCAGACAGGAAGAGCTTCTGGAATACTTGTTCCATGAGTGCGAAAATCCGGAAGAGCTGAAAAAACTGTTCATCAATCTCAGTCCGTTTTCGAAAGAAGGATATGCAGGAGATCTTTCAGCAGAGACACTTCATGAGACCGGAGAGGACCAATCGCAGGAGACAGTAAAGATGAAAAAATTATCCGGGAAAGAAATCCTGATTGAAAGGGCAATCCAAGCCTATATAAAGGACTTTGACCATAATAACAACCGAGATGGTTCTCTTAGAGATGAGACTATCAAATGGAGTGCAGCGGCGAACTTCGCTGAGAACTGGGATATTGATGCGGACGATATGCTTTCCATGTGGAAGAGATGCACAAAGAGAGCATTTATAGATACCAGGCATAACCATCCTTCACAGGGAATCGCTCTGCTGCTGAAGAATCCCTCCGAGGTTGAAGGTGTCCGGAATGCATTCAAGATACTTTTCAATGCGGAGACAAGTGATGTTGAAGATAAATGGAACCGGATTCTGGTATTTATGGAGTATATCAACGGCAGGCTTACGGACCTCTTCCCGAATTCTTCGATTTATCTTCAGACAAGGGAAGGTGTCCTTACATATCTGAATCTGTGGGATCCCGATCACAACTACCGGTACAAGCCAGCACCGGCAAATAACTGGGCCTCCTATATCGGCTTTGCGGACTGGGAGTCCGGGCAAAGGTTCTCGCTTCGCAAATATTATAAAATGTGTGACGAGATCCAGGAAGTTGTCAAAGGGCACGAGGAGTTGCTGCGCGTGCATAGGCAGCGATTTGAAAACGGGGAGCCTGACTATGATAAGGCGTACCACATTCTGACATTTGATGTGCTCTACTGCTTCTGGGGATATGAGGACGCGCGAAGAGAGGCGCAGGAAGAATATCAGGAGGCGATGAGGCAGCAGCATATCGACGATCTGGAGGAGCAGTTCACGGAAGTCAGCAAACAGATAGAGTTAAAAACTGGTCAATTGTCTTCTCCCGAATGCCTTGGCTGCAGAGTCCATCATAAGAAGTTCGGCCATGGTGAAGTCAAGGAAGTTGAAGGAGCCAGGTTAGTGATACTGTTTGATGATGCCGGTTCCAAACTGTTCAAATATCCGGATGCTTTTGTGAATGGGTTTCTTAAGTCTGAAGATAGTTCTATTATGGAGCAATTTGAGAGAAACGGCGTATTGGAGAGCGAACTGGCAGCTTTACGGGAACAGGAAAAGAAACTCCGGGAAGAACTTGCCGCGATTGATAAACCGGAATAAAAGATTAATAAACAAAAGCTTCGGAGGGCAGGCATTGAAGAATCAATATGTAGGGGATATCGGTGATTATGGAAAATATGGCCTACTGCGTTTTCTTGCAAATCATGGGATTTGTATCGGAGTGAATTGGTATTTGACTGAAAACGATGAGTCGGCAGACGGGAAATTCACAGATTATCTAAAGGACAAAACGAACCCGGACAGGCTGTGTGATCAGGAGCTGTTTGATGCCTTGCAAAAGATCGTCTTACGTCGAAGCATACAAGAAAAAAGTGTCAATATGATACGTGAAGCAGAGCTTATTCCGAATGCCTGTTATTATAATTCATTGCTCCCAGACAGTAACCAGGATGCAAAGGCAAGAGAAATTAACCGCCGCTTTTGGCTGAATAACTCTTTACTTATGCTCGGCGAGGCAGATCTGATCTTTGCAGATCCGGATAACGGGCTCAGCTTCCGTAAGTCCGCTGGCAACAAGGGCAGTGAAAAATATGTTCTTCCCGAAGAAATCGAAAAATACTATTGGGATGGGAAAGATGTCGTTTATTACTGTCACAAGGGGCGAAGAAAGCCGGAAGCATGGGAACAGGCTAAGACGGAGATCCGGAAACGCATCCGGGATGCACAGATCCTTGGAGTAACTTTCCACCGAGGGACGCAGCGATCCTACATTTTCGTGGTGCATCCCGATCAGTATCGAAAATATGTGTTGTTGCTGAACAAATTTGGGAAGACTGCATGGAGCAGGATGTTTGAGCGCGAACCAATTCAGGGAAATGTTTTGACAATATCAGAAGAACGGATGCTGGGTTATGTGTAATTCAAAAAAGAGGATATCAAGGTGTATGGAGATAGGTATTCGTTATGAAACAGGAGACAATAAACAGAATTCGTAAATTCACTGCGGACCGTGAGTGGGAGCAGTATCATACCCCGGCAAATCTTGCCAAGTCTATCTCTATTGAAGCGGGGGAACTTCTGGAGTGCTTCCAATGGAGTGATACGGACTACGATATCGAGCACGTAAAGGAAGAACTGGCAGATGTGATGGTCTACTGCCGGAATCTGCTGGACGAACTGGGGATGGATGAAGACGAAATTATCAATGCCAAGATGACGCAAAATGAGGCCAAGTATCCGGTTGAAAAAGCCAGAGGCAGCGCGGCAAAGTACGATCAGCTGACAGATGATAAAAAGACAGAGGGGTGACTAGCGATGATCAAGCCA
>JAXJVN010000044.1:0-2553 GCA_036308545.1 Eubacterium sp.
ATATCTCTTGGAGGACTGAGCCCGATTCAATACAGGAAGGCTCAGGGACTAGCGGCGTAGGTCCAAGAAAACGTCCGCACTCCCAAGCTTATATCTTAATACTTTTCGCAGCCGGCCTGCTCGGCTGTTCTGTCGGCTTCAAGGAGTTCGTCTGGTTCATGTCAGTAGGCTACGGCCTTGCCATGAGCTGTATCGCGGCGGTTCTTTTCATCATGGGAATTGTGACGGGTACGGCCACGCTTCCCTACCTTCTCATGTGCGCGGTGATCTTTATTTACGGCCTTCGTCTGGGCCTCTTTCTGCTGCTTCGTGAAAAAAAGAACGCAGCCTACAAGAAGACCCTGGATTCTACCGGAAGTACCAAGAAAATGCCCATGCCGGTTCTTATTTCCATGTGGCTCATGAACGCTTTTCTGTTCATGATGATGGCGTCACCCTTGTACTTCCGTACGGCAAATCTTACCCGCAATACCTTTGCAGGGGAATCGATCTTCATGTGGATTGGCCTTGCCATCAGCGCCATCGGCGTCCTGATGGAAGCCCTGGCAGATGCCCAGAAGACTGCCCAGAAAAAGAAAAATCCCAAGATGGTGGCGACAGAAGGCCTCTATAAAATGTGCCGCTGCCCCAACTATTTCGGTGAGATCCTGGTATGGACCGGCGTCCTGGTTTCCGGACTTCCGGCCCTCAAAGGAGCATGGCAGTGGATCCTGGCAATCATCGGCTACGTCTGCATCGTGTATGTCATGTTCAATGGCGCAAAGAGACTGGAAACCCGCCAGACCAAGCGCTGCTGGAAGATGAAGGAATATGTGGACTATGCCAACCATACCCCGATCATCATTCCCTTCCTTCCAGTCTATCATCTGATCGACTGGAGGCAGTAAAACGGAAAGAACATCAGACGATACTGCCTGGAACCTGGTGAATATTGGGAATCAATCGAAAGCAGGCACGATATAAAACGGATGGTTTGGAGATAAAAAACATGAAATCAAATTTAATGAAACTGCTTGAAGATCGCTTTCCGTTGACTCAGGCAGGAAAAGAGCCGGTGACCTTCGCCGCGTCCGGCATGAATTTCACGGCAGCCGGCTATCAGTCAAAAGGGCTGGGCCACGTGTCCGTTATGGAGGCGGAAGGCATGGGTGGACAGATGCGCATGACTTCTCTCATCATCAATCCCTTTGAAAAAAATGCCCCGCTCCTTTCCTGTGACAGTGTCATTGCCATGGGAACGGAGACCTGGATGATCGAGATGTTTAATACCATGCTGGAGCCGGCATCGGATGCTGCTTCGGACGCACCCAATGCAGCCGCGGCGGATGCTTCTGACTGCACAGTACAGGATTCTTTTGATACTGCTGCCCTGGAAGCAGTGCGGGAAAAATATGCAGATCTGGAGGATGTGCAATCTGGTGATCATTGGTACGACAGCCTCAGATTCGGAATGCCGGTCATGAAAAAGGGAAAAGAATCAGATATGCATCTGGCAGAACTTGCTGAGGAATATTTGCAGGCATATCTGGAATCTTGTAAAAATACGCCGGATTGCGACAGTGTACGCAAGAAAGAAAAAGCAAAGGTCTACAGTGAAGGACTGCTGGAGCATGGCGGTCCCGCAACGGATCCGGTAAAGGCGGCACTTGGCGAGGAGAAGACCGGAGAGCTGTTCCGAAAAGTTCTGTTTGGAACGGAATGATAACAGACGAGGCAAGGTCTGCATATGGTGTATGCGCAGTACTGAGAGTTTTATATGCAATAGAAAACAAAAATACGTTAGAAAAAGAGAGAAAAGCAGAATATATAGAAAGGCAGAAAAAATGGCAGAAGAAAATACAGTAGATATCGAGCATTTTAAAAACTTCTGGATTGAACAGCAGAAGACAGCGAAGCATATGGACCGTGATGCGGCGCTGGCGCATATTGTGAACTTCATCAAGAACCATAATACCTGCGCTCTGGCAACCGGTACAGGCAATCACGTACGCTGCACGCCGATCGAGTATACCTACATGGACGACGCTTTTTATCTTTATTCGGAAGGCGGCGACAAGTTCATCGGTCTGGAAAAAAATAAAAACGTTTCGCTGGCAATTTTTGAATATTACGGCGACAAGCGAGATTCCCACGGCCTTCAGGTAACCGGAAAGGCCGAACTCTTCCCGCCCCGCTGCGACCTGTTCAAGAAGGTCCTCGCCTTCAAGGGCATTCCCTATGACGTCATGAAGGCAGCCAAGGTAGACGTCGCCCTGATCAAGATCTCACCGCTTGCTTACGAGATGTATGACACAGATTTTGTAGAGCAGGGCTACGACGTAAGGCAGATCGTACGCTTCTAAGAAAACAGAAGATACAGGATGGGGCAGGGGCCCCGCGAATTCCGAATATCAGGGCAGATTGTGGGGCGCTGGTGTCCAGTGGACACCGCCCTTGCGCCGACCGGAGCGAAGCGGAGACCGTGAAACGCGGAACAATCCGGTATCATACTTTTGGCACATACATCATGATATTACAGATTCAAAAAGAATAAGAAAAGATAAATAAAAAGCC
>JAXJVN010000045.1:0-9158 GCA_036308545.1 Eubacterium sp.
GGTCGGGCCTAAACGCGTGCCACCGGCACGCAGGCCCCCTGCAAGCCCCTGTTCAAATCGAAGCGTAACATTTCACAAAATAACAGTTTATAGACTTGAAAAGAGCCGGCACAAAGCCGGCTCTTTCTTTATGCTTAAATGTTTTTTCGATTACTCGATGTCCAGATCTGCTGTGACTTCATAGTAGTCGCAGGCATGGGCAGTCCAGTTCTTGACATTTGCCTTGGAAATCATGTTCATCTGCAGGAAGGAGCAGAAGACATAAGCGTTGTCGTCCAGAAGCTTCTGCTGGATCTCGATAGCGAGGTCTGCGCGTTTCTGGGAATCGAACTCTGTGGAGAGCTGCTCGATCAGGTCATTGACCTCATCGTTGTGATAATGTCCGAAGTTGTAGCTTGCGTCCTCCAGGCAGCTGGATGTGAAGAAGTACTGGGGATCTCCGGACGGAGCGGTTACCATAGCGGATGCGTAGATATCCCAGGAGCTCATATCCGCCAGGAACTCACGGCGGTTAGCTGTATTGTTGATATCGACTTCGATACCGATGTCCTTCAGGGTAGCCTGTACGGATTCAGCCAGAAGCGGAAGCTCCTGACGGCTGGGATAGGTCAGCCAGCGGATGACGAGCTTAGTACCGTCCTTCTCGCGGATGCCGTCGCCGTCGGAATCAACCCAGCCGGCGTCCTCAAGAGTCTTCTCTGCTTCCTCTGCATTATACTGAGGCGCATTAACCTTATCCCCGCCGAAATTGGAGAAGCCATCCGGGAAGGCGCCGTTTCCGGGTACGCCGTGACCGTTCAGAAGTGTAGATACGAAGCCCTGCTTGTCAATACCAAGGGCAACTGCCTTGCGGACAGCCTCATCCTGGATGATTGGGCTTTCCATGTTCATTGCGGCATAGAAGGCACGGGAGGTCTGGATGCTGGAGAACTGATAATTATCATTCTCGAAATTCGGATAAGCCTCATATGCCATGCCGTAAGCAGCATCGATATCACCTGCCTGCAGAGCTGCAGAAAGGGTATCACCGTCAGACAGAGTACGGATGGTCAGCTGGTCCAGCTTGGGAGTTCCGTTCCAGTAGTTTTTATTGGGTTCAAGAGTCAGATGGTCATCCGTTACCATATCAACGGCAACATAGGGACCGGTTCCTACTACGACGCCCTTGTCAAAGTCAGAAGCATCTACATCGATGATACAGCCATAGGGATCACCAAGGTAATTCATCAGGGCAGGGTTAGGCTCGGATGTGGTGATGGTCAGGGTCTGGCCGTCAGCCTTGATGTCCGTAATCTTGGTATCGGACGGGGCACGGTCGTGCACCTCAAGCAGGCGGTCCAGACACTGCTTGACTGCCTCGCCGTCCATCTTGCGTCCGTTGGAGAAGCTTACGTCATCTCTGAGCTTGATGGTCCAGGTCATATTTCCATCATTCTCCCAGGATTCTGCCAGCCAGGGTTCCAGTTCCATGGAATCCGTATAGTGAACCAGGGTCTCGCCTACACCGTAACGGATACATGCCCAGCCATTGTATGTGGTCTGGGGATCAATGGTCTCTTCCCAGTTCTCGGCGTTGAAGGTGGTATCACCGATGGTCATGGTCTTGCCGCCTGCTGCGGCAGTATCTGCTGTATCGCCTGCATCTGCTGTGCTTTCAGCTGCAGTCGGCTGTGCCTCTGTGCTGCCGGCCGTTTCAGCCGGTTTCGAGGACCCGCCGCATCCTGCAAGCAGGCCTCCTGCCATGAGAAGCGATGTAAGCATGGCAACTACTCTTTTCTTCATTCTCTTCCTCCGATTTCTTGTTCTTTTCCGCGGAATAAGTTATGCTGAAGGAGCAGCAGATGCGGAAAATTCTGCTGCGCAGCAGTTTTGTGTTTCTCTTAACGTTTTTGATAGGACAGTAAGAGAAACCTTACTACGTCTGGAAGGCTGACCGGATGGACCGGGAGGCCTTCTTTTTATATAAAACACTTTTTATGTGTCCTATATCATGTAAAAAATTCCATCGTGTCTAAGCTGAGCCGCACACATACACGGGGGCTAAAGTTTCGCACACCGCATGTGCAATGAGACAGCTGCACTTTAGTTTTCTGCCTTAAAGGCAGTAATTGTAAAGATTGGCGTGGGGTTGTAGAATTCATCTGCTTCCGCGTAAATCCGTTTGTAGATGCCAAAGTCAACCTGAATGCGTTCATATCCCGCTTGCGCCAGAAGCTGCACGTCCCAGCCGGGTCTTGGCTGCTGGTAGGCTCCTACTTCCATGGTAATGAACTCATTTTCTGTCTGAAGGGCCGGAGCTACCAGCTTGTGGGCATGATTTTCCGGAAGCTTTTTCCCATCCTCGTCGTCTATGGCTTTCGCGTAATCCGCATCAAAGTTAATCAGGACGCCGCCCGGTTTCAAAAGCTTAAGCCATCTCTTATAGGTTCCGCCAAGATCCGGCAGGATCCAGGTCAGGTTTCTGGCGACAATGGCATCGAAGCTTTCTTCCGGAAAATCCGGTTCTTCTGCATCCATAACAGCAAATTCTGTCTTTGTGCCCAATACGGATGCAGTATGCTCCGCATGGCGGATCATTTCCGGAGAAATATCAATGCCTATGGTTTCATGTCCCTCTTCTGCCAGAATGCAGGCAAAAAATCCGGTTCCGGTCCCGGCATCGAGGATGCGGAGGCCTTTCCCTTGCGGAAGATACTTATGAAATTCCGCCAGCCATAATTCCTTTTTCCGGCTGTCATATTCGTGCATACGCTGGGTTTCGAACCCCGCCGCCCGAGATGACCAGTAATCCTTTACCTGGTCTTTTAAATAATCCGTCTGCATTTTTTCTTGCCTTTCAAAGTCTTTCTTCATCCGGACAGCTTATTGATTCCTGTAATGATGTCTACCTGCTGTCCATCTAAAATCACTAATCTTTCATTCAAGAAATATCGACAATATCTGCTTTCCGATATCTCTAGTCTTTATTTAAAAAATACCGGCAATATCTGCTTTCCGATATCTCTAGTCCTTATTTAAAAAATACCGGCAATATCTGCTCACCGATATCTCTAATCTTTATTAAAAAAATACCGGCAATATCTGCTCACCAAGCTTCCCCTGTATGAAATCAGCAGTTTTTTCAGAGAATACTGTCAATCAGGTTCTTCGTATAATCGTTCTGCGGATTCCGGATAATGTCATCCGGTTTTCCCTGCTCGACAATCTGTCCCCTGTACATGACGATGACACGGTCGCAGAAACGCTGCACGACTGCAATGTCATGGCAAATGAAGAGGATGGACAGATCCTTGCCTTTTTTCTTTCTTAAGGAATCCAGAAGATCCAGAATTTCATTCTGTATGGTAACGTCCAGTGAGGACGTCGCTTCGTCACAAATCAGAATTTTCGGTTCGATAGCAAGTGCTCTGGCAATGCCCGCTCTCTGGCACTGTCCTCCGGAAACCTCGTAAGGATATCGGTCAGCAAATTCAGCAGGAAGGCCGCACTGCACCAGCAGGTCTGCTACGCGCTTTTTTGTTTCTTCCCTGGAAAAACCGCTATTGCGAAGGCTTTCTCCGATTCCGTCTCCCAGCTTGCAGCGGGGATCAAAGGAATCCGTCGGCGTCTGAAAAACCATTTGCAGGTTTTTATAGATTTCACGAAGTTTTTTGCCCTTAGCCTGTGTAATGTCTTCTCCTGCCAAAGTGATTTTTCCATCGGAAACATCCGTCAGGCGGGTGATCATATTAACCAGGGTCGTTTTTCCGCTGCCGCTCTCGCCTATGATTCCCAGGCATTCACCCCGCCCAAGCTCGAAGTTCACATTATTGACCGCTTTAAAATCAGGCTGACCCGGGCGCGTGAAAACTTTGGTCAGATTTTCAACTTTTAATACCGTATCCATGCTGTCACCGCCTCAGTTTCGGAACTGCCGCCATCAGTTTCTTCGTGTATTCCTTCTGCGGGTCATGAAGAACCTGGCTGGTTTCGCCATACTCTACCATTTTCCCCTTCTGCATGACCAGAACGCGGTCCGCCATGGCGCCGATTACGCCGATATTATGCGTGACGATGATAATAGACGTGCCGAACATCTCACGGACAAGCTTCATCTCATCTACGACCTGCTTCTGGACTGATACGTCCAGAGCAGATGTGGGTTCATCAGCCATCAGGATGGCCGGGTTCATCAGCATAGCTGCTGCAATGCCGACACGCTGCTGCATTCCGCCGGAGAGCTCAAAGGGATAGCTGTTCAGAATACGCGTTCCATCCTCAAATCCGATTTTCTGCAGAAGGTCGGTGGCTTTTTTCTCAAAGTCCTGTTTCGTGACCGCTTCATGTTCGGTCATGCTCTCATAGAGCTGAGATCCGACCGTGCGGATGGGACAGAAAGAGCTTCCGGCGAACTGGAAGATCATGCTGATCTCCTTGCCGTTGATTTTGCGGATTTCCTTATCGGACAGATCCGGAAGATCTTTTCCCTTATACCAGATATCGCCCCGCGTAACCATGCCGGCAGGTCCTAAGAGACCCATAGCCGCTTTGATCAGGGTCGATTTGCCGGATCCGCTCTCACCGACGATTCCCAGGATTTCTCCCTTGTTCAATGTAAAGCTGATGTCCTCGACCGCATGCTTGCCGTTATAAGAGATTTCTACCTGCTCATAGCGCAGGATTTCATCGCTCTTTGCATCCTCAGCTGCGGGTTCTTCAGAATAAGGAGCATCTTCTTTTTTATTGCGTATGTTCTCGTCCATCTCATTTCCTCCTTGATTTCGGATCCGCATAGTCGCGGATCGTATCACCCAGAAGGTTGAAGATCATGACCGATATAAAAATCGCGAAACCGGGCGACAGGGTAATCCATGGCTGTGTAGTAAGAAGGCTTCTGGTCTCGCTCATCATGCTTCCCCATTCTGCTGTCGGCGGCTTTGCTCCAAGTCCCAGAAAGCTTAAGCCCGCCAGCTCCATCATCATGGTACCGATATCCAGCATGGATGTGACCAGAATAGGTCCGATGATGTTGGGGATGATATGCTTGAAGATAATCTTTAGCGTCGTATCGCCGGAAAGCCTGCAGGCCTTCAGATAGGGTGTCTCCTTCTGGGCAAGCGTCTGACTTCGGGCGATTCTGGCGTACTTGGGCCAGCTGATTGCAGCAAGAGCGATGATAGCGTTCTGAAGTCCTCCTCCCAGCACGCCTGCTACCGCCAGAGCGAAAACCAGTCCCGGGAAAGCCAGGAACATATCGGAAATACGCATGAGAACTGTATCCAGCCATCCGCCTCTCCAGCCGCAGATAATGCCAACCATGGTTCCGATTACCGTAATAATGGCAACCAGGAGCAAGGTGGAATAAATACTGGTCCGGCTTCCGACTATGACACGCGATAGCATATCCCTGCCATAGCGATCCGTTCCCAGAAGGTGAGCTGCAGAAGGCGCAGCCTTGGCAATAGCAAGGTTCTGCTCATAAGGATCATAGGGGCAGAGATGCTCTGAAAAAATGGAAAGCACGAGCAGAAGGGCAGCCAGCGTTCCAAAAATGATCAGTCTCGTTTTTACATTGTTTTTATAGATTTTCTGAATCCGGACCGTTGCTTCCTTCATCCTTCATTCACCCCCAGTCTGATTCGCGGATCCAGGGCATGATAGAGAAGGTCCGTGATAAGGTTGACCATAACATAGATAATTGCCATCCAGACAACATAAGCCTGGATCATGGGATAGTCACGCATGGTGATAGAATCAACGGCAAGCTTGCCTACGCCATCCCACATAAAAATACTCTCGATAATGGCAGTGCCTCCCAGAAGGGAGCCGATAGACAGGGCAAGAAGCGTAATAATGGTCAGAAGTGATGATTTTATAACGCTCCGCCACAAAGTTACACGAGGCCGTACCCCGCGTGCCTTGGCACCGTCAACGTAATCCTTATTCAGTTCCTCCAGTACGGTTGCACGCACCTGCCGCATATATTTGGCTGACATGGCGATGGCCAGAGTCAATGTCGGCATGATCGCGCTTTTGACTCCGGTTCCGCTCGAGATAACCGGCAGAACTTTCAGTTTAATCGCCAGCAGCTGCATAAGCAGAAGCGCAACGAAGAAGTTTGGCAGGGAATTCCCTATAAAGCTAAGAAAGCGCAGAATATAATCCACGATCTTGTCATGATTAACAGCTGCCAGAACGCCCAGCGGAATAGAGATGACAACCGTCGCTATGATAGACAGAAGTGTCAGAAGCAGCGTAGCCGGCAGTTTTGACACGAAGGTGGAAAAAACTTCCTTGCCGGATACATAGCTCGTACCCATATCACCGGTCAGAAGGCCTCCCAGCCAGGAAAAATACTGGACCAGGAAGGGTTTATCCAGTCCCAGTTCTGCCCTCTTCGCATCGATGATTTCCTGGGCAACTGCTCCCTTATCCGCATACATCTCTGTAATGGCGTCGCTTCCTGCTATGCGCATCATAGCAAAGGACAAAAAGGTAATTCCCAGCAGGACTGGGATCAGCTGAATTAATCTCTTGGCGACATATTTTTTCATGCTAAAGCTCCAATAAAAAACATCTGCAATAGTTACCTGCAGTCTGCAAAATAATCCGCAAGCTTTACTGCACAGTTTAAATTTTTACACCATAATCTATGTATCAGGAATTTGTATTTTGCAGCCTGCCAGTACAAAATCCGTGCATCGTAGCCTGGCTATACAAAAATCCGTGCATCGCAAAGTGGCTATACAGAATCCGTGCATCTGTAAAATCTCAATATTTATCAGCAGCTTAATATAAGAAGAATTATAGTGAATGCTAATTTTCGTGGTAAGCCCCCCAGGGGGATATTTCCCTGCACAGGGTGTTCAAAAGTTAATACAAATCCGAAAGATTTCTGCATTCAAGCTTCCCTTGTGACCGGCAGCGCTGGTACAGAATCCGGTAAAAACCACAGCGAGGCGAAACACGCTTCGCAAGCATGTCCGTTCGGCTCACTGCTCGCGTAAACGAGTCGAAACACGCTTCGTGAGTTTCGCTCGTTATCGCGGCGCTCGCCGAGTGGACATGCAAGCATGTCCGTTCGGCTCACTGCTCGCGTAAATAAAAAGCAGCGAAATGTTTCATTCGCTGCTTTTATCATCCAGCCAAAGTGACTGTCACTTTGGCTGGTTCTGTCTCATCATTTTCTTCGCCTGTACTCTTGGGATAAAGCAGGCGCCTATCCGGTCATGATCGAGTCCCTGGCCGATCACAGCAAAGACTCCTCTGGTCTTCCTGCATGGCTCTGCTTTCAGAACGTCAGGCGTACTGTTGATCAGATAGGTCTGTCCGTTTGTTCCGCATATATGTCCCTTAACGCGCAGAATGCTGCCGAATGAGCTGTCATGGAACAAGGTCCGGATCCTCTCTTTCAGGTCTTCCTCATCCTTACAATAATCTCCGTATACTTCTACCCCGAAGATTTCCCTGTGATTCGTTCCGTTTCCTTTTGCCCCGGCCTTATTCTCATGCCAGCCGGAATTCTGCATGTTCAGGAAATCAGCTTCCGTCAGCTGATCCCAGTCCGCCATCACCACATTGCTGCTGTCAAAGCGCCGGCTGCTGCCGAAACGCTCCATCAGCCTGTTCATGGTCTCCAGATCCTTTTCCGTCTGTCCCGGCGCTGCCATTTGCACCTTGCTCATGAGAACAGTTCCTGCCGCTTCCAGCTGGGTATACATAAGGAAGTCCATATCTTCGGAATGCTTCCCCGACAGGTCCGGGTCAACAATGGTAAGGATCATGCCAATTCTGCAGGTCTTCTTTACCTCCGCCTGCTCCATAGACCGGAAAAACTGCTGAACATCATAGATGCCGCTCGGCTCCACGACAATCCTGTCATACCCCTGTTCTGCGGCATCCACAAGCATCTCTTCAAAATGCTCCTTGCCGGTACAGCACATGCACTCTCCGGTCAGTCCGCCAATGTCCTCACAGCCCTCTTCTTTGAGCAGCTGCTCATCCATAGCCAGCATGCCGAACTCATTCTCAATCACATAGGCTTTCCGGCCCTGCTTTTTTAGAACGTCCAGGTACTTCCCGATGAACGTGGTCTTGCCGGCGCCCAGAAAGCCTGTTATTAAATCTACCTTCGCAGCCATCTGTCACCTGATTTCCAGGACCAGCGGCGCGTGATCCTGCCGGGTTCCGGAATCCAGCATTTCGGATCTTGTCACCTTGTCCTTGATGCGGTCGCTGACAAGAAAATAGTCGATTCTCCAGCCTGAGTTGTTGATCTTGCTGGTTTTGATCCGCTGCGCCCACCAGGAGTAAACCCCTTTGACGTCGCCATGAAGGTAGCGGAAGGAGTCTGTAAATCCTTTGGCAAGAAGGCTGGTAAAACCCTGGCGTTCTTCATCTGTGAAGCCGGCAGACTGATGGTTGTTTTCCGGATGGGCAAGGTCGATTTCTTCATGCGCTACGTTATAATCTCCACAGGAGATCACCGGCTTGGTCTGATCCAGTTTTTCCAGATATTCCGCATATTTTTTATCCCAGACCTGGCGCTCTGGCAGCCGTTTCAGGCCGTCCCCGGCATTCGGTGTATAGACCAGATTAAAATAGACGTCCGGAAGTTCCAGTGTGATCAGGCGGCCTTCGAAATCCATAGGTTCCGGAGCGCCAATTTTGGGAAAGTCCGCCTTTGCATCCAGACCTTTTTTATACAGTGCCATGGTCCCTGCATATCCCTTGCGGGCAGGCTCGACTGAACTCACATAGACATAGTCATAATCCGGAAAACGTTCTTCCAGCGCCTGCTTTTGTTTGGCATTCAGACCGGCGGCGGGAAGCTTGGTCTCCTGGATTGCGATAATATCTGCTTTTTCAGCAGCGATTGTATCCAGAACCTTTCTGGTCAGCTGCGCCCTTGCGCTGTCCGAAGTCAGGGCTGCATTCAAAGAATCAATATTCCACGAAATAAATTTCATAAGTTCTCCCTATTCATTGGCATAGCACTACTCAAAGATATTCTCCGCATGAAAGTGCCTGGTGCTTTTTTTGACCAAAATGCCAGATATTTTAACTCCATGAATAATGAAAGCACCAGTCAAAGCGAAATTCGGCTGGTGCTTTTTATCACTTACTGTTACTTACTGTTTTTTACTTGACCCATGCGGAGGTGGCAAAGTGCCTGTCAC
>JAXJVN010000046.1:0-12037 GCA_036308545.1 Eubacterium sp.
AACGGTCTCCACCGGAGACCAGAAGCGCCGAGTGGGTATGCGGGCATACCCGTTCGGCTCGCTGCTCGCGTAAAAAAAGACGGCTTGCGGATTGTATCCGCACAGCCGTCTTTGACCGATTTATCTGATTTTATTCCTGCTTTTTTCCCTTCGGGTTCTTTTGCACTATTTTCTACCTGTTTTTATATTTTTTCAAGATATAATTTTTTACTCTGATGTTTCTTCCGTCCCAATTTCATATTTTTCAGGCTCTGTCTTCTGTGCCCTGTTCCTTCTTTTTGGCCTTTTTTCGGACTTTTTTCTGCCTTGGCGCTGTATAGAACGGTTTCAGTGCCAGCACTTCGTACTCCAGGTTTTTCGTATAAATCCTCAGTCTGATATAGCTTGTGATCAGATAGCAGAAACTTCCGATAACAAAACCAATCCCGTAATTCGCAGACTGGCCCAGGAATACGGTAATCAGGGTCGTCATGGTTGTCGTTATGGCGAAAATAAGGGAATCAAAGAGGACGCCGTCGTAATCCGTGAAATACATAGAATACATCATAAGCAGATTGCCGGTAGCATAAGTACCGTAGCCTACACACAGGATAATGAAATAATTTTTCATCTGTGAGGTAAAGCCCGGCTGCAGTGTTCTGGTGACTGGCAGTCCTACTGACTGCATCAGAATGGTAAAGAGCAGCTGGATCACAGCGCAATGAAGGATATCCCGCCACATGACCAGCAGCATTTCCTGCCGGTTTTCTCTTACGACGTCGTAAGTCTCGCCTGTGTTCAGACTGCTGTAATAGGCGCTGTATTTCTCAAAAAATCTGGTTTCCGCGCTGCTGACGAAGAAAATATTAGTGACCAGGGTTGACATGTAAGTATACAAAGCAGGGATATCATATTCCTGGGCCATATAGAAAAGTCCCTGAATATGAGTTCCCGCATTGGAGCCCCAGACAATGAACATATGGAAGAAGAGACCTGCATTCATAAGGACTCCGTTTGCCACCAGCTTGCTGTACCTTCCGTACCAGGGGAGGAACCTGTAATATTCTCTGCTTCCGGTCGGAAAAAAGTCAGCCAGCAGAAGCAGTCCCAAAGTCAGCTGAATCCCATATCCGACAGCCAGCGCGATCAGAAAGACCAGGACCGAAACTCCGAAAAAATGGGTCAGTGCAAGAATCGCCCCCATAGCAGCAAGAATTGCCGCCCCATAGGAAAATAAAATACCCCTGAAATTCCGGATTGCCGTCAGATCTCCGTTAACCAGGAAAATGCAGATCAGCTCCGACAGGATTGTAATGTTGACAAACCTCATGGCCAGAGGAATCCCGCTGATCGTCAGGAATGCCCAGTAAACAACAGCGCTGACCGGGAGCGCTATGCTGATACAGCCGAAAAGGGCCGGCATGATCCGGTTATTCTTGCCGACATACATTTGATCGGCAACATATCTGGTATAGGGCAGCGAAACAAATCCGTTGACGAACAGAGAGACCAGCATACTGTAAGTAACCATGATCTGGAAAAGCGTCCGGTCGTCATTGGACATTCCCACATGTCCGGCATACCCGGAAAGGACTCCGATCAGGGCCATACCGAGCAGCATAGGCCCGGCGACAATAACACCGCTGTATCCGATACCGCGGATCTTGCCGGCAAGGCCGTTCTCCTTGTACATCTGATTCAGTTCAAAACCAATGCCTGCCATTTAATGCTCTTTGCTCCTGTCCTTCCAGAAATTTAATGCATCCTTATACATGGTTTCATACTTGCCGGTCATTCCCAGTTTCCGGTAATAAGCGGATACTCTTTTTCTTCCGTTTTCGCCGAAGGTGCGGATATCCTTCCTGCTTTTTGCCAGCTTCACCATCTTATCCGCAATATCTAAGGGTTCCATGGGCCGCGCGATATAGCCGGCCTGACCGTAAGGGTCGTCCGGCGTTCCGTAGATCAGGTCCCGACAGCATCCGACGTCGGTCGTGACGCAGGGACGTCCTGCCGCGAAAGCTTCCAGTATCGTGAGCGGCTGTCCTTCGGAAAGGCTGGTCAGGATGGTAAAGTCCAGCTTGCCGTAATAGCCCGGCATATCATTTACCCGTCCCGGGGTGATGATTGAGTCAGAAAGATCCAGTTCTTTGATCAGCTCTCTGCATTCCACGGCATAATCCGGATCCTCGTCCGGTCCCAGAATATGAAGTCTGGTATTCGGCAGTTCCTGATGGACCTGATAAAAGGCATAAATCATGGTCTTGATATCTTTAATCTTTGCAAAACGGACCGCCGCCCCGATTTCAATGATTTCTCCCGGCTCCACAGGCGGAACGCTTCCAAAGCGGTCGTAGTCGATGCCATTCGAGATGACCCGGCACCTTTCCTTTGGCGTCCCCAGTTCCTGCTGGATCCTGGATGCATCCCGGAACAAAGCCGAAACGCAGGCCGCCTTTTTATAGATTGCGGAGGAAAGCATGTAATAGAAATTAATCCACTGCTCCTTGAAATCTGCTGTCGTCCAGTCTGTACGGATCAGCTCTTCTTCCCTCTCACGGGAATAAATACCGTGCTCCGTCAGGCAGATGGGCTTCTTCTCCACATGGGCCGCCGTCACTGCCATCAGTCCCGCATAGCCCGTACAGATTGCGTGATACAGATCCGCCTTGGGAGGCTCAATTCCCATAAGATAGAGGACCGGCAGAAACATAGACCGCATCATATAAAAGGTTGACGTATAGGGCGCCCTGGTAAAGGTGTGGTCCATGATTTCCGACAGCATGTCTATAAACTCCGCGCTCATCAAAAAGCTGACCGGCTTATGCTTCTGCCTGCGGAAAGCTTCCAGCAGAATATCCCAGTCCGGCTCTCTGCATTCCAGCATTTTGATGACCTCGGCCCTTTCCTCTTTCGTAAAGGAAAAGTGGTAGCTCCGGCTTGGTTTCAGGTCCAGAGGTTCATCAAAGAAGTGCTCCTGTACTTCCACAACGTTGTCCGGCAGCTTGTAGACGAATTTCCCTCTCTTTTTCTTGGTTGGGCCAAGTGTCAGAAGGACAAATTCGTGCTGGGGCATGGACTTGATCAGTCCGTCGGTCCAGGAAGACACTCCGCCGTATATATAGGGATAGCTTCCCTCTAATACAAGACAGATTCTCATACTACTTCACTCCAGGCTGATCCCTGCCTGGTCCTTACTGCATGTGTTTCACTCCAGGCTTGTTTCTGCCTGATTCTCATTGCATGCGTTTCACTCCAGGCTGATTTCTACCTGGTCCTCATTACATGTTACAAGGTAAAGGCTGTCCGTAAGTTCCTGGATGCTGCCGCCTGATACCTGATCCGGCTTTTTCCCGTTATTGATACGGACCATCAGATATTCCGCGTCGGTATGATTGTCCAGGTGAATGGAAATCTCCGAATCACTTACCTGCATCTCTGGTCTGACATAGTAGAAGCGTTCTACTGCTCCTGCCAGCCCTGACCCGGTCAAATGCCGGATATCAGGTGCGCTGCTCTCTATATAGTTCAGATACTGATCCAGCCGTCCCTTAAGGAAAATCCATTTCTGGCCGTTGCTTCTTTCCTTTTCCATCACATCGTCAGGATGAATGAAGTGGGTATTGACATAGTGGAAATTCAGTTCTGAGCAGGCCAGCAGCAGGGATTGACCGTTTACAATCTCCCCTGATGTGATTCTGGGCGTTTCGACAATCCCGTCTTCCGAAACCCTGAATTCCTGGTCATAGGCATCTCCTCCATCCAGATAAACAGACGCAATCGCATGGATATCCGGGAAAACCGTGCCGATCATCTGTCTGCCTTCCGGCGGAAGGACATTGGAAGGCGGCACATAAACAGAAGGATTGCTTCCCGGATAGATCTCCTCTATGAAACTTTCCGCTTCTGAAAGAGCCTGGAACATTTCCGAATAACTGTTCCAGGTTTTATAGCCGTAATCTTCCGTATACTGAAAATCCGGTCCGGCAAGCGGCTGATGATTGTATCCGTGAATGCCGATCTCACCGCCGTCATAAGTGATAGCGCGTCCATAATAGGTAAAACCGGACAGGTCCGTATTCCGCTTAATCTGTCCATTTTGAGGAATATCATAGGTTTCGATCAGCATGGCAGTAAAAGGCAGGTTATATTTCTGCCCCAGCTCATGAATGTCCGGCCACCACTCGTCCGAAATAAAATTCTGGTAGAGAATGTTGCCGCTGCTGATTTTTTCCACATTGACGTTATTGATCATAGGTGCCGGAAAATCGTCCAGGAAGAAGGTCTGGGAATTAATAACAGGCCATGCACTGACATCCCCTAACAGGCTGTATGCGCTGGAAAAAATCCCTCTGGTCAGCTTCGTACAGTCCGGATAATTGCAGACGACAACTCTTCCCGTCCCGACAGCATGGTCCCATACAATGGGCATCTCCCCGATCTGGTCCTTTGCATAAACCCGGCAGTCATCGGTCAGTGAAGCGTTCACAGCGCTTGCGCCGTCCGACCGTACCCGATAGGTCTGGTTTCCTCCCAGCATGAAATCCGCAAAAGGATAAAAGGATTCCGTATGAACTCCCGAAGCATTCAGCTTTGAAATTCCGAGCAGACTTTCCCACTCTTCACTGCTTTCCGTATAATCCGGCGGGCACCAGATGAGAAGCTGGCCTCCGTCCATCACATAATCCCGGATTCGGTCAAAATACGAATCTGCTGCAGACAGGGACGGGAGATCTAAGAGGACCCGGCTGTAGGATCCCAAATCGTCAAAATCTGCTTCTGACAGCTCCTCTTCCTCTGCCCCGACTTTCATTTCTTTCAGGATTTCCCTGAACTGTTCCAAGGATGCGACAGAATCCGGACGGCTTTTCTGATAAATAAGAAGATCCGAAACCTCAGCTGACTCTGCACCCGTATTCATAGCCGCAATCCGGTCCTTCGACAGATATTGGCTGCTGTAGTCTGTAACCTTATAGGGCATTCCTTTGAGGAAAAAGATAGAAAAAAAGATCAGAACGGTATAAATCGCAATGATATAGATCATTCTGTTTTCAAACCTTTTCATGATCTTAACCTTCTCCCTCTCTGATCCAGGGTTTTATCATTTCATCAATCTTCTGACTGTGAAGCACATCTTCTGTCTGATATTTCCCGATCATAACGTCCATAGCCGCCCGGTCTCTCCTGAGATAGTAAGATCTGAAACGGAGGATCCAGGTCTCCGGATCATTTGGCCAGGATCTGTCCATCTCATCCAGCGCTGCATCTGCAGTTTTAAAATCCCCCTGGTCCAGAGAAGCCTCTGCCAGGAGGAGCAGGCTTTCCGGCGCAAAGCGCAGGGCGCATCTGGCCTTCAGCAGCCTGGTCATCTGTTTTTGCCGCACCAGCCACTGGGCATCCTTTGCAGAATTCTTCAGATAGCTGTTCAGGGCATCTATGTAAGCGTCGTAAGCTTCCAGAAGAGCATGGTCTCCGCCCGTTTTTTTTGCATCAGCCAGATTTTTGTCCAGTTCAGAAAACTTTTTTTCATTGCGGGTCATGAGCTGAGCCAGAGCAGTCGTTGCGAAATGCACAATCTCAGGGTCCGGATTGCGGCTTGCGTCAAGCAGCATGATCTGGTTTCCGATCGTATCATGCATAATGGCATTTCTGAGGATCGTCTGCCTCTGCCTGCCCTTATGAAGAATGAGGGCGTCCTCGACCGGAATCGAGGTGTCACGGGTATCCCGGCGGAAAAACTCCGAATCAACCGATGTGTTGATACGGGAGCCCTCGTTCAAATCCTGAAAATCTTTTCCGTCCTTGCCCAGAAGCGTGTGAAAATGAAGGCTGAGGACGACCAGTTCGCCGACAAGGGGCATGAGAATCAGCATAGGGATCATGACAGGAGGAGCCTTCACGACACCCCGGACCATGCCAAGAGAAAGCAAGGCAGCTGCAGCCAGGTGAAGGATGATGACAGCTTCAAAAATCATAATCCTTACTCCTTTCCACGGCAGTTCAGTCCCTTGCCCATGAGACGCTTCAGGACAATTTCCTCTCCTTTATCGTCACAGTTGGCAGCAACAAGAAGCAAATGTTCCTCGTCTTCCACTCCCACCAGATCATTCGGTCTGACCATGCCCTTGACCAGCGTGCTCATTTCCTCAAGCGATCTGCCATCGATATCGATTTCAATCACTTTGTAGCTCGAAATCTTCTCGTCCTTCATCTTCTGAAGGGTTTCCAGCCTCTTATCGAGGACATCCTTTCTCATGATCTCCGTACCCTCGATATAGTTCTGTTTCTGGATTTCTTTCTGATAGGAAAGAGCGTTTATGATCAGTCCGCCGATCAGTCGCGAAATAACGAAGAGAAGGTTCTGATAATAAAGAGACGTCTGATTAAAATCTGCATGATCAACCTGGATAAATGCGATCAGTCTGCCCTGGTCCGCAATAGGCGCCGCATACATAGGCTCCCCTTCCAGAAGTTCCTGGTTAAACCAGATATTGTCACGTCTGAGAGTTTCCGCCAGCTGTGCATGTGTATCCAGCATGACAGACCTGGGTTTTTCATCATATACCTGGCGGGAAGCTACCTGCAGCCTTGCAGAGTTCGGATTATTCTCATAAACCGAGTAAATGCTGACTGTATGATTGGAAAGCAGGTCTTCGATGACCGGAATGGATTCAGCCATGATATGGGAGGGATCAACACTGGAAAGCCTGGTAAAAGCTTCATAAAGCTTGCCAAAGCCGGTACGGGAATTCTGCAGATCCTCACGATACTCATTTTTCTTATCCATGAGCTGACGATAGAAGCTGCGCATCTTCCGGTTCTGCTCTTTCTGGTAGTCTCTTTCCTTTTCAGCCAGTGAAACCTCCAGCTGGTTATTGGCCATCAGATATCCAATCCCCGCTCCGGTCAGGATCATGATCAGATAATAGACTCAGTTGTCCGGATTATACAGGACCATATACCAGGTATAGCCGTTGCCGACCCTGGAAATCAGGAGAAGGGCTGCCTCCAGAACGCCTGCCAGTCCTCCCAGGAAGGTGTCGCCCAGAAGGGCGATCACAATAATGTACAGAAGGCGCAGATCGACGTAACGGAAGACGGACAGCTCGCCGAAGAACCGGACCGCCCACTCAACCAGAAGGCTTCCCCCGACTACAATAAGAATAGAAACCAGAAAACTCAGGACCGGTCGTTCCTTCTTTTCCTTTGCCAGAAAGTTTTCCGCCTTTTTTCTTCGCTCTCCGGCAGTATTGCCATATGGTGCGAAGAAAGGGTCCTTGAGCATAGTCTTATCGACAATTTCACTGCTGCCCGCAGACATCGTCAGTTCTGCTGCATCGGCAGATTCATCGGCCAGCGCCTGCCTCATAAACTGCAGGAAGGGTTTGATCTCCGTAAAACCAATTTCTTTTCCGCTCTTCCAGGGCAGATCTTTGAAAACGCTCTCGCTGTTCCGCAGTTTCCCGACAAAATTGTCCGGGTCTGCAGGGTTCATGATATAGGGGACGTAAAGTTTTTTTACAAAGATTTCTTCATTCTGAGTGAAAAGGTCCGCAAGCTGTTCGAGTTCCCGAACTCCCTTCGCGCGCGCAGGACTTTCTGTCTCCGTTTCCGTCTGCGGCAGACAGATAAAAATCCGGTCCACATGAAACTGACGGGCGCAGGACAGGATCTCATAAAGGCGGACAGCTTCCTCCGGATCGTCGTTCAGAGGATTCAGATAATCCGACAGATAGATAACATACCTGAAGTCCTGGACCTCAAAAAGCTTGTGCCAGGAAATATCATTGATATCGACCGTCATCACTTTTCGGCCGCTGGCTATATGTTTCTGCCTCTCGTTCGCTGTAATAACGACCGATTCCCGGTTGACCAGGTTCTTTACGGAAGCATTTTCTATCAGATTAGTACAGCCTGTAATAAGTATTGACATGGGACATCATCTCTCCGGACATACCGGTTCAAAAAAATTATTAATAAAAATAGTAAACCAAATTAAATATATAGCAAAGTCTCCGTAAACGCAAATGGACTGCCGTTCCCGAAACCGGCAGTCCATTTGTCTATAATAATGATCTTTGTGTGTCAGAAAGGTCCATGTATACCGCAAAGGAGTATTACTGTCCCCTGACTCCATCTTATATACGGAAGCGGCAGGTGTGTCAGCATGCCGCTTTGACTCAATAAAGCTTTGCTCCGGCAGGAATATGATTGTCCAGCATGATCAGGTGGAGTTCTTCCTCATCGGAGTCTTTCTTATTATTAACAGCTGACAGAAGCATGCCGCAGGAATCGATTCCCATCATCTTTCTTGGCGGCAGATTTGTAATGGCAAGAAGGGTCTTTCCTACCAGTTCTTCCGGTTCATAATAAGCGTGAATGCCTGAAAGGATAATGCGGTCCGTACCGGTACCGTCATCCAGGGTAAACTGAAGCAGCTTCTTGGATTTCTTTACCGCTTCGCAGGCTTTGACCTTAACAGCCCTGAAGTCAGACCTGCTGAACGTATCAAAATCTACCTGGTCTTCGAAAAGAGGTTCGATTTTAACCTGGCTGAAGTCAATCTTATCATTGGGTGTGAAGAAACCGGTTTCTTCTGCTTTTTCCGGTGTCGAAGCGCCTTCCGCAGCATTTGCCATTCCTTCTGAAGAGTCCTCTGCTCCGCCATCTGTTAGAGTTTCAGCGTTTCCTTCTCCCTGGGCATTGCTGCCTGCAGTTCCGCTCTTGAGTGACTTCATGGTCGGGAAGAGCAGGACATCGCGGATTGCCGCAGAATCTGTCAGCAGCATGACCAGACGGTCAATTCCGTAGCCGATGCCGCCCGTCGGAGGCATGCCGATTTCCATAGCATGAAGGAAATCTTCATCCGTGTGCTGAGCCTCTTCATCGCCTTCCGCAGCCAGTGCGTCCTGAGCAGCAAAGCGTGCTCTCTGATCGATCGGATCGTTGAGCTCGGAATAAGCATTGCACATCTCACGCCCATAGATATAAAGTTCGAAACGCTCGACCTGTTCCGGATGTCCCGGTTTCCTCTTGGTCAGAGGAGAAATCTCTACCGGATGATCAATAATGAAGGTCGGCTGGATCATCTTCTCCTCACAATATTCGTCAAAGAAAAGGTTGATGATATCACCGCGTTTATGGCGATCTTCATATTCGATATGGTGCTCGTCCGCAACTTTTTTCGCTTCTTCATCCGTAAGGATCTGATTGAAGTCAACGCCTGCATACTCTTTCACCGCATCAATCATTGACAGCTTGCGGAAGGGCTTCTCCATATCGATTTCGGTTCCCTGGTAAGTAATGACTGCGCTGCCGCAGACCTTCCTTGCCAGATGGCGGAAAAGATCCTCGGTCAGGCTCATCATGCCGTTGTAATCGGTATAAGCCTGATAGAGCTCCATGAGGGTAAATTCCGGATTGTGGCGGGTATCGACGCCTTCATTGCGGAACACGCGGCCAATCTCGTAGACCTTCTCCAGTCCTCCGACGATCAGTCTCTTCAGATAAAGTTCCAGTGATATACGAAGCTTAACGTCCTCGTTCAGAGCATTGTAATGGGTCTCGAAGGGACGGGCTGCTGCGCCGCCTGCGTTCTCAACCAGCATGGGCGTTTCTACTTCCATGAACCCCCGATCATCCAGGAATCGGCGGATTTCAGCCAGAATCTGAGAACGCATAATGAAGGTCTTCTTTACTTCCGGATTCATGATCAGATCAAGGTATCTCTGTCTGTAGCGGGTATCCGTATCCTGAAGCCCATGGAATTTTTCCGGAAGAGGGACCAGATTCTTGGACAGGAGGGTCAGTTCATGAACGTGAATGGAGATCTCACCGGTTTTGGTCTTGAATACCATGCCTTTTACACCGATGATATCACCGATATCCATCTTTTTGAACTCTTTGTACGGTTCATCCCCCAGATCATTTCTGGAAACATAAAGCTGGATATTGCCTTCCTTGTCCTGGAGTCCGGCAAAGGAAGCCTTGCCCATAACGCGCTTGCTCATCATACGGCCGGCAAGCGATACTTCCTTTCCTTCCAGTTCCTCGAAGTTATCTTTCACTTCCCGGCTGTGGTGGTCCTGGTCAAAAGTTGTGATAACGAAGGGATCCTTCCCTGCGTCCTGCAGCTCTTTGAGTTTATCCCTGCGGATCTGAAGCAGATGATTCAGGTCCTGTTCCTGGTTCGCATTCTGTCCTGCCATTCTATCCTTTCTCCTTATCCTCTTTCCGGATTAAAAAAAATTTCTCCGGAACGTTCGCACGCCGGGCTGTTTTTTTCTTTTTCTATTGATTCCGGCATTACTGCTCGACATTGCGCTCAATTTCCAGTATGGTATAGTGCATGCTGCCCGCGGGTGTTTCTACGGTGACAACATCTCCAACCTTGTGACCGATCAGGGCTTTTCCTACCGGAGATTCATTGGAAATTTTACCGGAAAGGCTGTTCGCCTCCATAGAACCTACGATAGCGAAAGAAATCTCCTCGTCGAACTCCTCATCTTTTACCTTTACCTTGCAGCCGATGTTGATCGCATCAGTATTTGCTTCGTCCTCTACGACAACTTCGACATTCTTGAGAATCTGCTCAATTTCAACAATGCGGTTCTCAATCTCGCTCTGCTCATCCTTTGCCGCATCGTACTCAGCGTTCTCAGAAAGGTCTCCCTGGGCCCTTGCATCTTTGATCTTCTCCGCGACTTCACGTCTGCGGTTGACCTTAAGGTCTTCCAGCTCGTCCTCCAGTTTGCGGAGTCCGGTATAAGTCAATAAAGTTTTTTCCTGTTTCACAGTTTCTTCTTCTGCCATGGCGTATAACCCTCCCATACGGCATTTAATTGTATGTTTTTTTAATGTATTTTCTTTCGTCGCACGGAAAATTTAATTTTTTATTCTTATTTTATATACAATTTAGTCCATGCAGCGGCGTTATTATAATCGCTTGAACCGCTTGTGTCAAGCATTCCCTCGGTTCTGATGGCGGGCTTTCCATCAATTCTGATGGCGGACTTTCCCTCAATTCTGATGGCGGACTTTCCCTCAATTCTGATTGCGGGCTTTCCCTCAATTCTGATGGCGGACTTTCCCTCAATTCTGATGGCGGACTTTCCCTCAATTCTGATGGCGGACTTTCCCTCAATTCTGATGGCGGACTACAGCGTATTCGTCTCCATTCCTATAGTATGGGCAGGTCGGCCGTTTATCCGTATAGAAGCGGACCAAATCATCCTCATCCATATCCACACTGCAAAAATAATCTTCCTGTTCTTCATCGTATTCAAAGTATGCACAGCTGTCGCATTGATCCATTTTCTCTTTTTTCCTTTTTTTAAGTATCATGCGTTTTTAATATACGCGCATCGAAAACATGCCGGATGATATATTGAACTGTTTGCCTGTATTTTCAGGAAAACTTCTGCCCACCGTTTTCATGCGTCTTCTCGTGTCTCCACTCCAATCAGTTTTCCATCTGCGTCATATGTCAGTTTCATCGTGAAGAAAGGCGCGTTCTCCCGAAGAAGTTTCAAAAATGCCCGGTCCCCTTCCCACAGTTCCAGTTCTTCGATTCGGTCGATTGGAATCCAGGCAAGTTCTCCTTCATCGCAGGGGCAGGGGGTTCCCGAAAAGCCGTCCGCTGTGTAAAGAAACATCAGTTCATCCTCATCGGTACCCGATATAAAAGTCAGGATGCCCCGAAGTCTGTAACCGGTCAGCGTATAGCCGGTCTCTTCTTTCACCTCCCGAACCAGGCACTCGTCCGGACTCTCACCCTTCTCAAAGTGGCCTCCTACGCCGATCCATTTGTTTTTATTGATATCATGCTCTTTCGCCGTGCGGTGAAGCATAAGGTACTGTCCGTCACGCTCGATATAGCATAAAGTGCATAAAGAAAAAAACTGTTTTCTGCTCATTTGTAAGAAGGTTCCTTTCTGTAAATGTGAGTTTAATGAAATGTTTGCGCCCCGACTGGAACAGGGACATGTTCGCTCGGCTTCGTTTCGGAAACTCTAACTCTGACTAAGAACCCAAGGAAAAGCACCTTGTGTTCCAAGTC
>JAXJVN010000047.1:0-60713 GCA_036308545.1 Eubacterium sp.
CCCTTGCGCCGACCGGAGCGAAGCGGAGACCGTGAAACGCGGAACAATCCGGTATCATACTTTTGGCACATACATCATGATATTACAGATTCAAAAAGAATAAGAAAAGATAAATAAAAAGAAGAAAGAGTAAAAAGAAGGAGAAAAGCAATGTCCGCTTTTAAAGACCTCAGAATTGTAGACAATTTTTATCAGACCTCGCTGTTTTTTCCCATGCCGGTCGTTCTGATCAGCACGATCGCTGACGACGGCTCCACGACTTGCGGACCGTATTCCCTGGTTTCCCCCTTTTATGTGGCGGGCAAGGAATATTACGCCATGATGCTGGAAGCACGCAACAGCAGCAATACAGCCCAGAACCTCATCAAGAGAAAAAAATGCGTCATCAACTTCCTTCCGGACGACCGCAAGTATTTTAAAGAAGAAGTACGCCTGGGATGGCCAGGAGATACGCCGGCGGAGAAGATGAAGGACTTCAATCTGACTCTGGAAGACGGCCTGCGCAAACAGGCAGACCCGAATGGCCAGTATCCCCAGGTTATCGCGGAAGCCGTGGAAGCCCTGGAGTGCACCTGGGTCGATACTTTGGAAAATGCCCAGGATACTCAGCCGCTTCCGGAAGGCGCTGACCATTACGTCCTGGACAAATACCAGGATTTCAACGGCATTACGACCCCATACGGCGCGCATTTTGTACTGAAGATCGACAAGATCCTCATGAAGGAAAAATATTACAACGCCATCGTCAACGGCGTCAAAGCTTCTGACTTCCCGCACCTGCCGGTCGACTACGGCTACCGTGATTCCAAGAACTTCTGGTATCACAAGCATAAAAGGCTGATCCCGGAGCTTCTGCCCATGCGCCAGACCACGGTCAGCTCAGTCCGCTATGCAGCCAACCGCCTGCAGACAGACGTGCAGTTTACGGACGAAGCCCTGGCTATGCTGGTCAAGGTGCCGCGCATCTTCCTGCCGACTGCCCTTAAGGGATGCGTCAAGTGGGCGGAAGAAAATAACGTAAAAGTAATCGACGTCGAGCAGATGAAGATCATCAATGATAAGCGCGCAAAGGAAAAAAATTAACGACAAATGCGCAAAAGAGAAGAACCAGCTATAAACAGCAAAGGAGAAAACTAAAATGAACGTACTGATCGCCTTTCTGGACCTTGTACCGACGATCACCTTCATCTGGGCAACCATCATTCTTCAGCGTGATCTTTATCATATGATGCCCCGCCTGTCTTATACTTTATTTTCCACCGGCAACATGATGATCATTGCGGCAGGCGTTTACAAATGTACCTGGAAGATTCTGATGTACCTGGAGATCTGCGACTTCGTCGTGATGAATACCAGCTTCTTCCTCATGCAGTCTACCGGCTTTCTGCTTTCCGGCATCGGAATGATCCTGATGTTCCGGAAGCAGAAAGGGACGGCACTTCTGGCAGCAGCGGGCGTACCTCTGTATACATCCAGCCTGATTTTTGTTATTTTTAACGTAGTCGGACTAATCTGCGTACGAATCGGACTTGCGTGCGTTGCAAAAAAAATGGGGCGCAAGGCAGCTATGGCAGCCCTCATCTGTTCTATACCGGTCATGATGGGAATGGGCTTCCTCTCCTCGAGAGATTTCAGCCAGCCGATTTACAACCTGTACGCAGAGCTCGTGAATATGCTGGGACAAGTGCTTCTTCTGGTGGCGGTTTACGACATGCACCGGGAAGGACTTGGAACATTCGAACTTGGAGGTGACGAAAATGCGTGATTTTCTGCTGGCAAACTGCCGTACTCTGATCTGTGTCATCCTGATCGCCGAGATTATTCTGGCGGTGCTTTTTTTCCGTTTGTATGCACGTGAAAAAAAGATCATGCTGCTTTGTCTGGCACTCATCGACCTCGGCCTGATTATTGATGCGGCACTGATCGTCGCCGGAGTCGGTCCGAAGGTGAGCGTGGTCCGCTTTGTGGCCCACGGCGTTCTGCTTCCGTTGAACCTTCCGGTCATCGGTTACGCCTGCCGCTTCAAGGAAAGGACTATGAAGGTGATCTGGATCCTTACTGCTGTCATCATGGTCCTCGGCTGCGCGCAGGGATTCCTTGGCAAGCTGGAATTGGTTGAATTCGCCGGCCTTAGTCGTTATACCCAGTCCAAGGACAATGCCGGATGGATCCGTGCTGTATCAGGACTGCTGTCCTTCGGTGTCATCCTGCCCCAGCTGGCAGGCGGCATCTATGCCTGGATTAAACAGAAAAATCCCTTCCTCTTCCTGTCAGCCTTTGCCATGTATGCCTTTACCGCTCTGGCACCGGCGACCGGAAATGTGGATCTGCTTTTCTTCATCTCCATGTTCGGGGAAGTGCTGATGATGCTGTTCTACTACATTTTTGTGGGACAATTTCTTAAGGCTGAGAAAAACTGAAATTCAAGAACCGTTCGGAAAAGGGGAAGAAATTATGAGCAAAACGGTTGTAATAACGGGAAGCGCGAGAGGCTTCGGCCTTGCTATGCTGGAGCTTTTCGCAAAAGCCGGATGCAATGCCGTCATCTGTGACGTCAATGAACAGAGCGTCGCGGAGGCGGAGAAGAAATTAAAGGAAAAAAATTACGGCGGGAAAGTCTTAGCCAGGCGCTGTGACATCACGGACCGCGACCAGCTGGATGAGATGATTGCAGGAGTCGTAAAGGAAACCGGGACCATCGATATCTGGATCAACAATGCCGGCGTTAACCAGCCGGATAAGTGGATCTGGGATATCGATACGAAGACGGTCAGCAGACTGGTGGACATCAACCTGAAGGGAGACATCTACTGCACCCAGGCTATTCTGCCCGTTATGAAGAAACAGGGCAGCGGTCAGATTTTTTTCGTAGAAGGATTCGGCTATGACGGCAAAGCCAGGCCGAGACTTTCTCTCTATGGAACCAGCAAGCGAGGTGTAGACTTTTTCATCGACGCCCTGGCAGAAGACATCAAAGAAGCCGGAATTCCGGTCAAGGTCGGCGCCATTATTCCCGGAATCATGATCACAAACTTTATCCACAAAACGCTGGGAGACGGCAGTACGATCGACATCCCGGAACAGACAAAAAAGATTTATAATATCCTCGGCGATTATCCCGAGACCATTGCGGAATTCATGGTGCCGAAGATCCTGGCAAACCAGAAGCCGGTCGCGAAATTCAAGTGGCTGACAAACACGAGAGCTATGGGCAGGTTCATGACCGCCGGAATCAAGAAGAGAGATTTCTTCAAAGGCGAAAAGTAACAGTTTTTTCAAAGACAAAAGCCAGCAGCTTTTTTTCCAAAACAGAGAGCAGTCGTTTTTTACAACAGAGAGAGAAAAATAAATGCCCAAGATTATTGAGGGAGTCCGCGAAGGATTGATTGAGGCGGCGCGCAAGCATCTTATGAGTGGGGAAGAAGGGACATTTTCTCTTCGGGACATCGCTGCCGAATGCGGGATTGCCGTAGGGACCGTTTACAATTATTTCCCAAATAAGGATATGTTGATCGCTACGGCTATCTCTGACGACTGGCTGGCGGTGCTGAAGAGTGTGGATGCGGATATGAAGAAAGCTGCTGCATTTGACGATGCGATCGCGGCTCTCACCAGCTGCATCCGGAGGTTCCGGAAGCGGTATGACCGGATTTTCAATTCCTCCACTATGAAAGTAGACGCTGCCCGCTTCATGCAGGGCAAGCTGGTGCTCCGAAACCAGATGAAAGAACGGCTTCAGTCTGCTGCAGAGCACTTTGGCAGGACACGGATCCTGCGGAATGTTAACGCGCTCAGCACAGCACTCTACGAATGCGCCTTCATGGACACCTGCAGCATGGAAGAACTGCTCGCCCTGTTCGCGGAGCTGGAGTAACCATGGGGATGGTTCTTTTGGCGACGGGCCGGCCAGGGGGTACGGTTTAATGAGCCTTTGGCAGAACTGCTGCTTTGTTATTGCAGCTGAGTCAGAAGAACCGTCCCTTTGACAGAACAGAGTTAAAGTCGGACCAGAAGAACAGTCCCCTTGGCAGAAAAACTATTTGCGTTATCCTGGAAAATACCCTATAGTATTACATGTCAGGGGCATTAGCGCAGCTGGGAGCGCGCCACAATGGCATTGTGGAGGCCAGGGGTTCGAATCCCCTATGCTCCATGGAATATATACCCTCGGCGAGGTGGCAAAGTGACAGGCACTTTGCCACCTCACAGGCACTTTGCCACCTCGCTTTATGCGGGAAAAAGGTGGCATAGTGCCTGTCACTTTGCCACCTCCGGCCCATGGCGTAAAAAGAAAGGAGGAGCGGGCCATGTCTATGAATACGCTGACAATTTTACAGCTGATCGGGATTGTCTGCGCTTATTCCTTTCTCATGCTTGCTGTTCCGGCATTTGCCCTCTGGCGGCACCTGGGCGGCATGCGCGTCATCGAAAAACTTCTATTCTGCTTTATTGCGGAAAATTTTTACGTTATTAATCTCGTCTATTTTCTCCAGCTTTTCAAACTATCCAACCGGTTCACCCTGGTTCTCGGCATTCTGATTCCCCTGTTTTTTTTCTGGAAGAAGGACCATACCTATTCTGCCAGAGAACGGGCAAAATATGCAGCGGAGCAGTTCCGCCGCCTGACCGGTGGAACTTTGGGCGCGAAAAGCTTCTGGGAACGGTTTTTCCGCACGATCAGCCGCGCAGGGAAGAAAAATATCCTCGACCGCATTGTCAGGGCAGTGAAGCGCAATAAAGCAGAAGCGGTATATCTCTTTATCCTTACAGCTGTCGTATCTGTCATTTTCGGCAGCCGGGCTCTCACCATTTACGGATATTCCGCTTCCGATATGATCGTCCATAATTTCTGGATCAATGCCATGGACGGGGGAACTATTTTCACAGCGGGCGTTTATCCTTATGGTTTTCACTGTGTGGTCTACGCGGTCCATAAGCTGTTCGGGTTCCGCATTTTCACATTGATGCGCCTGTTCTATTTTGTGACAGCTCTTTTCCTTGTCTATGTGACATATGCCTTTGTGCGGCTTCTTACAAGAAACCGGTTCGTATATTACGGCCTTCTTGTCGTCATGGTTATCCAGACGCGCTTTTACTATTTCGGGTACCTTCGCTATTACGCCAGTCTGCCTCAGGAATATGGCATGCTCTTTATTCTGCCTGTAGGATATTACGCCTTCGTATTTTTCCGGATGCGCAGTGCCGAGCTTGCGGATGGACTCCCGGATCCGGATAAAAAAAAGGCAGGGAGGAAGATAACCGCTAAGCAAAAAAGTGAGGAAAAGGCGGCAGGACAGACCAGGGAAGAAAGCATTATAAAAGAACGGGTAACAAACAGGATAAAAGGAAAGACTGACGACTTGCGTCAGCGTTTGCGCCTGCCCTCTGCGCTCCCTCTTCTGGGCATCCTCATGAGCATGTCCCTTACCTTTACGGTCCACTTTTACGATACCTTTATAGCGCTTTTCTTCTGTATGGCTGTCGTTATAGGCTTTGCCCATCTGTTCTGGAAGAAGCAGTATCTCTTTCCTGTTCTCCGGACCGTTCTTCTCTGCGCGGTTATTACAGTACTTCCTTTTGCAATCGCGATTGCCCAGGGGACGGAACTTCAGGGATCTCTCTATTGGGGCCTCAATGTCATCAAAGGAGAGGAATCCGGGACTGTTCAGCAGACGGGAGAACCTGATTATGCAAACCTGCCGACGACGGATGAAGAGGGCGAAGTCTACCACTTCGATCAGGCAGGAAACCTGAGCGAGGTGTCCAAAGAAGCAAAGAAAAAACTTCTGGAGGAAAACGGAATCCCTCTGACCGAGAGCCTGCAGAGCCTGTCAGACAGCAGTCAGGCAGACGTCAGTTCGGCATCGACTGCAGAAGAGAAAGACGGATCAGGTTCCGGAATCGGCCAGGCAGGACAGAAAGTCGCCGGAGCTGTGCGGTCACTGCTGACGAAGATTCAGGACTTCTTTGAAACGCTGGTCAATGAGATGCGGACCGTATTCAGCGACAAGTCGGTCACAAAGGCAAGGATTGCGCTCGCCGCCATTCTGGCAGCATGCCTTTTCGGCATGCTTTCTGCCATTCTGCACCGGGCTGTTCGGAAACAATGGGATTTCCAAAGTTCCGTGCTGCTTTCGGGCGCCCTGTTCCAGCTGATTCTTCTCCTGGCGCTTTGCCCGGAATCTTTTCATCTTCCGCTGCTGATGGATTTTTCGCGGGCGATGATCTTTTTTGCCTACTTTCTTCCGGTCCTTGCCTGCCTGCTGCTGGACGCGGCATTTTCACTTGTGGGACATATCCCGCATACCGGCATACTCTGCCGCGCCGCAGCTCTGCTTCTGTCTGTATTCATGGTCGGTGAGACCATCTGGTCGGGCAATGTCCGGACTCTGACGGAACCAATCGTGCTGCATCTGGAATCAAACGGAGCCATGATCTGCCTTGCTAATATCCTCCGATCCGAAGAGAAGCAGCACTGGACCGTCGTATCGGCCAATGATGAGCGTCAGATGATCCATGACGAGGGTTATCATTATGAAATGATTGATTTCCTTACGAAAATGAAAAAACTTTCAGCAGAGAAACCGGTTTATATTCCTACCGAAGATGTCTATTTCTTTATTGAAAAAAAGCCTCTCTGGTATACCGGAGACCTGTACCCTCACGACCTCCTGCCCCAGGTGTCCGAACAAAATGCCAAGACGTCGATTTCGGAAAAGGCAGGATATGAAATGTACAACGAGGACCTGCGTCCTGTCGTCATGTCCAAAATGTATTACTGGGCGCAAAGCTTCCGGAAGAAGTTTCCGGAGGCATGTACGGTATATTATGAAGATGATAATTTTATATGCTATCACCTTCACCAGAATCCGTACCGGCTGTATAATTTAGCTATCGACTACGGATATAACGACTGATCAGGATTTAAGACTGATCAGGGAATATAATGACTGATTGCGTATATCATGACTGATCACAGGGACAGCAGAATACAAAAAGCTGATAAGAACCGCTGCGGCGGATATCGGAAACGGAATACAGCATGAATGTGATGCTCATCGGCGGCCCCGGAACACTTACAGACCGCCTGATTGTCAAACTGAAGAAAGAAGGACACCGTGTGTTCCTGCTTACGGGAAGCCGATATCGTGAGGCAGTATATGAACGTGTCTACGAACGGTATGACTTTACGTATGAGAATGCCAGTCTCTCTGAAATCTTCGACTCGGCAGCGCCGGACGTAGCTGTTTATATGGGTGCGTTTGATACCAATTACAGATGGAAAAATCTGCAGTCGGAATCCGCGAATTACGTTTCCGGAGTAATTAATCTTCTGTCTGCGTTTGCCCATCGTAAAAAAGGGAGATTTGTCTACCTTTCTTCTGATCAGGTCTTTTCCGGACAGCATCCGATCAGCTTTTCAGAGGATGAAACACCGGATCCCCAGTCAGCTTATGGCATAGCTCTGCAGCAGGGAGAGAACCTGCTTTTGAGCAGTAAAAAAAGCAGCGGGATGGACATTCTGATCCTCCGGATCTCCGGGATGTACCAAATTCCGAAAAAATCGGAAGACTGCAGGGACAGAATTTCGCGTCTCTGTCTTGAAGCCATGCGCACCGGACAAATCCATGTTACTCCCGGCAGACAGTATTCCCTGCTGGATGAGGGAGATGCCGTTCAGTTTATCTATCAGGCGGCATTTGCGGAAAAACATCTGCAGGACTGCTACCATATCTCGTCCGGACAGGCTGTCAGTGAAAAAGAACTTGCCGAACAGATACGGGAAGAATTCCGGCGTGCAAAGGAGGAAGAAGAGAAGGGCTCTTGCGGAAAGAGGAGCCAAAGTGACAGGCACCCTGCCGCCTCTGCAAAGGAGGAAGAAGAGAAGAGCTTTCACACAAATTGCGGGAACGGGCGTTCGGAGGAGCAGGAGGATCCCTACCGGGCACATCTGGACGTCAGTATCGTTGAAAAAAATACCGGGAGCAGCAGCGCAGACTGTGTCGTACCCGGAAATGATGCTTTCCGCAGCGAATTTGGAATCAACCGGCTGAAGCCTTTGGAAGAAGGAGTCCGCGATACCGCGGATTATATGCTGGAGCATGAAAAGGTATTCATGCAGGATATGGAAGAAGAAATGAGCGCGTTCCGCCGTTTCGTCAATGGCGCGGGATGGGCTGTCAGGGCAGTCGTTCCTTTCCTTGAGAATATGGTCTGCTTCATTCCTTTTTTCATGCTGAATAACCGGTCAGTCGGAAGCCGCTATTTCTCCAGAATTGATTTCTATCTGATTTACGTCATTCTTTTTGCCTGCGTTTACGGACAGCAGCAGGCGACTTTTTCCGCACTCCTGGCGACGGCGGGCTATATCTTCCGCCAGATGTACACAAGGACCGGACTGGAGGTGCTTGCCGATTACAATACGTATGTGTGGATCGCTCAGCTCTTCATTGTCGGACTTTCCGTAGGCTATCTGCGCGATCAGCTGACCCAGCAGAAAGATGAGGCGAAGGAGAACCATTCTTATATGTCCGGCCAGCTTGCCGACATTGAGGAAATCAACGGTACGAATGTGCGGGTAAAAGATTCGCTGCAGACTCAGATTATTAATGAAGACAACAGCGTCGGCAAGATTTATGAGATTACATCTTCTCTGAATCAGTACAGCGCGGATGAAGTCCTGTTCTATGCTGCGGAAGCACTTGAAAAAATTATCGGCACAAAAGATGTATCGATCTACCGGATTTCACAGAGCGCGTATGCCCGCCTGTTCACAGCTACTTCGGAAAAGGCAAGGAAACTGGGCAATTCTGTACGGTATATGGAACTTGGAGAACTTTCGGAGGCGATTGGGAGAAACCAGGTATTCATAAACCGGGAACTGAATCCCGCTCTTCCTATGATGGCCAGCGCTATCTATGAAGGAAGTGAGCTCCGCTATCTTCTCATGATCTGGACCCTTCCCTGGGAGAAAATGACGCTCGGGGAATCGAATCTTCTGGCAGTAACAGGCTTTCTGATCCAGAATGCTGCCCTGAACGCCGACCGCTACTTAGAAGCGGTGCGCGAAGAACGTTATCTGCCGGAATCTTCGGTAATGAGAAAAAACGCATTCCAGGAACTTTTGTCTGCTTATGAAAAGGCAAGACAGAGAGAACTTACGTCTTATGCGCTGATCCTCTTTGACAAGGCGGAACAGGATCCTGCGGCGGTCACAGAAAACCTTTCAAAAAAAATACGGCCCAACGACTACCTGGGCGAACTAAGAGAGGACAGGATTTGCGCACTTCTCACCAATACGGATGCAAAAGGCGCGGAAATTGTCATAAACCGTTTCCGGGAGGTCGGGCATGCATGCCGGCTTGCTAAGCTGACAGAAGTGCAGGGAATTTTAGAGAGCAGTTCCGATTCGGAAGAAGAGAAACAGCCTGCAGAAATCGCAAGTCCTGAGGAAACACAGCCTGGACGGGACGAAAGCGAAAAGGCTTCAGACAGCAGGAAAAAAAAACATGACGGGAAAGACCTCTGTGACAGGAAGGATAAGAAGATAAAGAAAGGCAAAAAAGATAAGAAAAATAACAGAAAAAAGAAAGACGGGAAAAAGGGGATATTTTTATGAAACGTGATCTCCGCATATTTCTGCTTGTCCTGATCGTAAATTTCTTTATCGTCCTTGCTTACTGGATTATCTGTCATTTTCGTCGGGGAGAGAATAAAGGAAGCTATCGGCTGCGCTGTGTAATCATGCTGTCAGCACCGGTACTGGGAATCCTCTTTTTCTTCTTTGGATGGCTCTATGCCAGGGTTTTCTTCCACAGGCCGGTTGACCTCTCCAATGTCATTTTCAGCAAGGACAGAGTGAAGATCCATTTAAAGGCAGATGAGGAAAAGGAAAAGAACATGGTTCCTCTTGAAGAAGCCATAGCAGTAACGGAGAAATCGGAAACCCGCGTCCTTGTTATGGATATTGTGCGTAGGGATATCAGTCAGTCGCTCAATACGATCCTTCTTGCTCTTAACAGTGATGACAGCGAGGTTTCCCATTATGCGGCATCGATCCTTCAGGACGCGCTCGGGACCTTCCGTGACGGGGCAGCAAAGCTTTATCAGGACATCCTGGAGAAGGAGAGAGAAATTGCCGGATCTGATGATCCTTTGAACCATGAGGTTTTTGTCACGGAAGAAAGACAGAATTTCGACCGGTCAGAAGCACAGAAGCAGGGAGAAGGCAATGAAAATTCGATCCGTACATCCTGGAAGAGCCCTCTGCTTATACGGATGGAGGAAGAAGACAGTGAAGATGCAGATAATGCAGAAAAAAATACAGAAACAGCCGGCAGGGATACCAACTCTAAAGAGGATTCTCTGAAAAAATACGGTGACTATACCGGAAGTGAAGAAAAAGGAAAAGAGGCAGTTCTTCACGATGAGCAGGATATCCGTACCAGAACAGAAAAAGAGGCCAGGGAACAGGGACTTGCTGCCAGGGGATCTGACCGTGAACGAAAGAAACAGAAGTCAGAGCTGCTTCTTCAGGAAATGCAGGAAGCCCGTGAACTGATCGAAAATCTTGATTCAGTTCTCGGGCAGAAGGTTTTTACCGGGCCGGAGCAGGCAGCTTATACAGACCAGATGGAACTTCTTATGGAACTGATCGATTTCCGGGATATCCCGGGAGTCACGGAACTTTCCAGAACCTGCCGGAACCAGATTGAGGAGAAAAACTTTGAATATGCGGAACGCTGGTGTGCCAGACTCCGCCTCTTTTATCCGGATGCGCTGGATACTTACCGCTGCGCGATGAAGCTGGCCTATGCAGAGGAAGACTATGAGAGGTTTAAGAATATTTTTGAGGAAATGAAGCACTCGGATACCAGGCTGGATGAAGAAATGATCCGCATGGTCCGGTTCTTCGAAAAATAACTATCAATTCCTCCCTGGAGAAAAAAGAGGCAGTATCTGAATGGTTTCACGACGCAATCTTTTCAATATTCTGACCATTATCTTCGTGATTTTTGCCCTTTTTCAGGGGACGCTGGTCATGCGGGAGCGGCTCAACAATTATGAGTCCAATAACTTCCGTGAGGAGACCGGCATCACGTCGGACGACTGTCCTCCTCTGGAAACGTATCCGCCGGACCACAGTGCTGCTTTTGCGGGAGACCCGGAGGGAAAAGAAGCAGGTACCATAAGAGAATGGGCGGATGACGCGCGTTATACCTGCAGCTTTTACAGCGATGCGAAAAGTCTGTGGGATGCGGTCAAAGAAGGCCGGGTTCCGGCGCTTATCTGCATCGAGGGAAGCAAATTACAGGAATCAGATCTGGATGCGCTGACGGAGCTTGCAGGACAGAAGACAAGCCTTGTATTTTCCAGCCTGCCGGATCCTTCTTTTGTCCGTGAGCATCCGGCACTGATGGACCTGCTGGGAATTCAGGAGGTCAGACAGGATATCGTCCGGATAGAGGGCGTTCATCTCTACAGCGGATTTCTACTCGGCGGAGAGCGGATTTACGAGGCAAAGAAGAAAGAAGAAAAAAAGCTGCAGGACCTAAATCTTGACGTCCCCTGGTACATTACCGGATCCGGTACAGAGACTTATATGAACGGACTCTTTACGGATAAGGAGACGAAGAGCCTGGATGAGACAAACGGGGACGAGCTTCTTCCGGCACTTATCTGGCGCTGCAGTCAGGAGCATTCCCGGGTATTTTCCATAGCGGGCGATTATATGCAGGACAGACGGCTCGGAATCGGGCTTTTGTCTGCCATCCTGGCAAAAAGCAGCTCCTATGCCATTTACCCTGTCATCAATGCCCAGAACCTCACCCTTATCTCTTTTCCGACGGCAGCTAACGAAAATGCAGAGGAAATGCAGCGGATTTACGGGCGCAGCATGCTGCAGCTGGAAAATCAGATTATTCTGCCGCAGCTGCAGTCCCTTTCCGACCGCTATGATTTTACACTGACAGGAGCGTTTACGCCGAAGCTGGATTTTTCGGATGAGGCCTCCTGCCCGGACGGAGTTCTGGATGATTTCCTGAGCCAGATGAATGAAATGTCAAGTGAGTTTGCCGTTTCTCTTATGGAGGATGATTCGCTTACGATGGAAGATAAGGCTGAAGAAATCCATGATTTCCTGCAGGGTCAGGATATCTCATATCCTATCAGTGCCGCTGCCGTTCGATCTGCTGATCTGGAGTCGGACGCATCCTTTCTTTCGGACAGTCTCTTTGACAGCCTGCAGACGCTGTCAACGGATTATACAGAGGAACTGCCTGCAGCCGGCTTCCTGAAAGGAGATGTTTCCGGGAACCGGGACCTGACTGTTCAGCAGGTCACCCAGGATATGACAGAACACACCTACAGTAAGGATCTGGAGCTTCTTGGAACGGAGACGGCTCTTGCCTATACAAACTGGTCCATGGATATCACGAGTATCCTCCTGCCAAAGACAGAGGAAGATGAGTGGCAAGAAAAATCGAAAAAGATGTTCGCTAATATTGTGACGGCTATGGAGCCATTTGAAGGCTTTGACCGCACTTCTCTTTCCGAGGGGGACGCGTCCGTGCGCCGCTGCTTCGCTCTGAATTATTCCGACCAAAGAAAAGACAATACAATTTCTGTTTCTATAGAAGGACAGAAGGGCGGCGCGTATTTCCTTCTCCGGACGGAGGGAGAGCACATAACCGACATGAGCGGCGGCACATGGAAAAAAATTGAGGACGGCGCATATCTCATTAAAGTATCCGGTGACGAACTTGAAATCAGTCTTGCCCGGGACGATGTAATTACGATCAGGTAACGAAGGCGGTGAACCGGTAATGAAAATCTGTATCATTGCGGAAGGATGCTATCCCTATGTAGTCGGCGGTGTATCCAGCTGGATCCACAGCATGATCCGCTCTTTTCCGGAACACGAGTTCGTGGTCCTCGCTATTGTGGCAAACCGGGAAATGAGGGGCAGGTTTGTCTATGAGCTGCCGGATAATTTATCGGCGGTTTACGAGGTTTACCTGGATGATAAGGACTATGGCGGACGGGGGCGCCGGACCGGAAAGCGGCTGAAACTTTCCGAGCGGGAGTATATGGCCCTTCGTTCCCTGGTCCTGAACCTCAGGGTGGACTGGGATACGATCTTCGACATGTTCGCGCGAAAAAATATATCCGTCAATGATCTGCTCATGGGTGCGGATTTCCTGAAAATCTGCATGGAACTCTATGAAAAAAAATATCCGGAGATCGTTTTTTCCGATTTCCTCTGGACCATGCGGTCCATCTATCTGCCTCTGGTCCTGGCCCTAGAATCCGATCTGCCTGAGGCAGACTGCTACCACTGCATCGCCACCGGATATGCCGGTGTCCTCGGCAGCATGGCAGCCCATGTCAACGGCGGAGGACTGCTGCTTTCCGAGCACGGCATTTATACGAGGGAGCGAGAGGAGGAACTGATCAAGGCCCGCTGGGTCCGGGGAGTGTACAAGAATATCTGGACCGAGCAGTTTCACAAAATGTCCAGTGTCATATACGAGCGGGCGGACCGGGTGACATCGCTTTTCGGTCATGCGAGAGAACTGCAGATTGAACTGGGCTGCCCGGAAGCGAAGACGGTCATCACTTCCAACGGTGTCAATATTGACCGCTTTGCCAATCTGCCGGGCAAGAATGAGGAGGACAAAAATTTTGTCAATGTAGGTGCCGTTCTCCGCGTAACACCGATCAAGGATGTGAAGACCATGATTCAGGCCTTCGGCTTTGCAAAGGCCAGGGCACCGAAATTGAAGCTGTGGATCATGGGACCGGAGAACGAAGACGAAGCTTATGCTGCAGAATGTCATGCGCTCGTCGAATCTCTGCGCCTTTCGGATGTTGTTTTTACCGGAAGGGTTGACGTGACGCAGTATCTCGGACGGATGGATTTTACCATTCTGACCAGCATCAGTGAAGGCCAGCCGCTTACGGTCCTGGAAGGCTTCGCGGCGAAGAAGCCGGCCATTGCGACCGACGTAGGGTGCTGCCGGGAGCTTTTGTACGGCGGTGAGGGAGATGACTGCGGTCCTGCGGGTATCCTGACGCACATAATGAATATCGGAGAAATTGCGGACGCCATGGTTACGCTGGCTATGAATCCGAAGCTTGCGTCGGAATACGGGAAAAACGGTTACAGTCGGGTCACACGCTATTATCGCATTGACCAGATGGTAGAAAAGTACCGGAACATTTATCGTTCCATAGAAGAGAAATACAAAAAGGATTAAAAGAGAAATACAAAAAGGAAGGAGGAAATCGGAAGATGGCTGGTATTGGCAGTACGCTGAATCATCTTTATGAAAAAAAATCCATCACCATGCATGCAGCGGGTTTTCTGTACAGCGCTCTGGTCACGGTTGCTCCTATGTTCCTTGTCATCGGCGCGATCATCCTCTCCGAGTGGTACCTGAATTTCTCGGACGTGGCATACTATCCGCGTGAACTCTTTGCCGATACGGTGCTGTATATTTTTATTTTTTCACTTCTGTCAGCATCACCCTTCAATGCTGTGCTGTCAAAATATCTCTCCGATATTATTTTTCAGGAGAAGTATGAGGATATCATGCCGTGCTTTTATGTGGGTATGATGCTCAACGTTCTGTTCGGCTCCCTGTTTGCAGTTCCCTTCTGCGTGCGGGAATATCTGGTCGGTCAGGTCCCGCTTTACTATGTATTTACCGGGTACTCAGGCTTTATGGCCCTGCTGCTGGTCTTCTACTGCATGCTGTATCTTTCGATTACCAAGGATTATGTGCGCATCTCTGTTTTCTATGCGATCGGCATGCTGATCACATTTCTCCTGTCTGTTCTGTTTCGGAAGTTTCTGCATTTTGAAGTGACTTACGCGATCCTTCTGGCTCTTGTGATCGGCTTTGCCGTCATCGCCAGCTTTGAGATCGCCAGCGTGCAGTCCTATTTCCGACGGAACAGTAGAAGATACCGTCCGGTATTTAGCTATTTCCGCAGGTACTGGAAACTGATTTTCATTAACTTCCTCTATACATTAGGACTCTATATTCATAATTTTGTGTTCTGGACGACGGACGACCACATGATCATAGCGAAAAGCTTCGTGACCATGATGCCCTATGACATGGCTACCTGCCTTGCCATGTTCACCAATATTTCTGCAACGGTCATCTTCATCAGCCGTGTGGAGATGCGCTTCCACGACCGTTATAAGGCTTATTCGGAGGCAGTCATAGGAGGCAGGGGAAGGGATATCCGAAATACACAGAACCGGATGTTCCGCTGCCTGTCAGGCGAGCTGGTATCTCTTGGTCGCCTGCAGTTCATAATAACGGTCATTGCCTTTCTCTTCTGTATCGTCGTCCTGCCCCAGTTTGGATTCGGCGGTCAGACCATGCGGATGTACCACTGTCTTGCCGTCGGTTATTTCATCCTTTTTCTCATGTACGCGGAGATTCTGTTCCTCTATTATTTCACGGATCTTACGGGAGCTCTTCTTACGGCAGTCCTGTTCTGTACTGTGACGCTGCTTGGCAGCATCTGGGCGACCCGTCTGCCGGAAATCTGGTATGGAATCGGACTGGTTCTGGGGGCGCTGACAGGCTTTATCACAGCTTATCTTCGCCTGCAGTGGATGGAACGGAATCTGGATACCCATATCTTCTGCCAGGGAGACCTGATCAAGAGGGCACACGGACGGAAGCCTTCCGGCAAGGTCTATGACCGGTCGGAAAAAGCTGCCGGAAGAGCGGATCAGGAAAGCTCTGCCGGGAGAACGAATCAGGAAAAGACTGCCGGGAAAGCGGATCAGGAAAGTTCTGACGGAAGAACAGATCGGGAAAGTTCTGCCGGAAGAACAGAGCGGGAAAAACCTGTCGGAAGTACGGATCAGAATAAGATCTCATGAAATTGTCAGGGAGCCCAGGTAAACAGCATGCTCATCTGCGGCTGCAGAAGCAGCAGCCGGAACCTGAGCTTTCTTATCTGCAAGGGTAATCGTGCATCCCAGAGCGGGATCGGTCATGGTCAGCATGGCATCCCAGGTACCTTTGTCCAGATCTTCCGCCGGCAGATTGAAGACCAGCTGCATTTGACTGCCGTTTCCTAAAAGAGTGCGGTTATCGAAAGAGGACAGGTCATAGGTTTTTATCTTTTTGTCCTCCCAGTTCCAAAGAAGCAGGGAAGTCTGAAAACGGCGGCAGGCAGGAGAAAATCCATTATTCTGCAGAGTAACATCAAGCCTTAACGCAGGGGAAAGAAGACCGGTCCTTCGTGCGTCGGCTCCCGTGATTAGATAGCGGTATCCAAGATGGGCACCGATATAATCGTAAACGGTGCTGCCATTAAAGAGATCGGAGGAAAGGATGTCGTCTGCGCTGCTGCATGTTTCTGATTTCCAGTATGATATGAGGTCCGGGTCATGTTCGCTGTTCAGGTAGGATACGTGCATCTTTGAAAGGTCATGGATGCAGGCAGGATAGGAACTGAAGGGGTTGACCAGGACAGCTTCCCCTCCGTTCGGCACATAAGAGCAGAGCCGTTCCTGGAAGGCAAGCTCTTCTGCGCGGGAACGGGCTCTCGCATAACTGCTGTCGGACGCGGAAAGGACGCTTTGTGAGTTTGAAGCTGCGCCGGATGATGTTTCTGCATAGGTCCCCAGGTCGGTCAGAGACCCAAGCATACCGTCGTTAAAGAGACTGAGGCGGCTCTCTAATGTGCCGTCGAAGGCGTTTTTGTCCGTGACGGAAAGGGAAGAGCCGGTAAAGGCCCTTTGCATAGCCGGCGTGCGCACGGCAAGATAAATAGATGGGTCAATTTTTTCATTCAGGAGACGGATCAGGCTTTCCTGATCATCCGGGCTGCTGAATCTGCCGTCGTGCATTTCTCCGTAGGCACCGACGAGGCAGCCCTGGAGAATATAAATTGTGTCGGAATGGCGGTTTACAACTTCTGAGAGTTGTGAGATATGTTTCCGTACGGTGGAAATGTCTGCGGGTTCCGTGAGAAGCGGCTCGCCGTTCCAATCGTAGAGGAAGCGGACGATAAGGCAGAGGTGAGATGAGGATGCGGCAGTGAAAAGGGCATCAATCTGGGAAAGCGCGCGAGTACTGAGAGAAGTTGAGGCATACTCCTTCAGATTGATTTCCAAGAGAAGAAGAGAAGTGGCGTCATCATCAATATTTGCGCTGATCCAGTTCTGCAGTTCGGTATCACTTTCCGCTTCCGAGGGGGTGTAACCGAGCAGCTGATAGAAACCGGCATAAGGGTTCTGAAGGACCGCATCGGTTTCCTGAAAAGCTGCAGGCTGGAAGGATACCGTGACATTGTGCATGATGAGACCTCCTGTGAGTAAGGCAGCGGCCAGAAAGATCAGAAACAGAAGAATATATTTTCTGTTTTTTTTTCGATGCGCTCTGCTCATAGCCGGCCTCCTTTTTCATATGTTCATCATAACGCAGAAATGCGTATAATGAAAAGTGGCATCAGAAGAGGAAAAACATGAAAAAAAGAGTATTATTTGTGATCAATACGATGGGACAGGGAGGTGCAGAAACGGCACTTCTTGCCCTTCTGAAAAAAATTGATTACAGCCGTTTCCGGGTCAGCCTTTTCGTTCTGCTTGGTCAGGGAGAACTGCTGTCCCGCGTACCATCGGAGGTCCATGTGCTGAACCGGCACTATGACAGCTGTGACGTGCAGTCTGCAAAAGGAAGGGTCCGTCTGGCAGGAAAGGTCCTGTCCCTTGGACTGTCGCAGGGAGCTTTTGTAAGGGATGCGGCATACCTTGGGAAGAACTTCCTGGCTATGAGGCAAGATGGGCGTGTACAGGCAGACAAGCTTCTCTGGAGAGTCATAGCGGACGGCGCTCCGGTGACTAAGGATGAGTATGACCTGGCAGTTGCATTTCTGGAGGGAGCAGCCAGCTATTATGTTGCAGACCGTGTGCATGCGGCAAGAAAAGTCTGCTTCGTCCACGTCGATACGAAGGCTGCCGGTTATACCAGAGAGCTGGACGGAGACTGCTACAGCCGGATGGACCGGATTTTCTGCGTATCCGGTGAGGTGAGGGACAGCTTTCTTTCACGGTACCCGGAGTACGGTGAGAGAACAGCTGTCTTTCACAACATACTCGATACCGATTATATCCTCTCCATGCAGAAAAAAGACGTCCGTTTTCCGGACGAGGAAAGCTTTGAGGGATTCCGGATCCTTACCTGCGCGCGTCTGGTCCGGCAGAAGGAACTGGAGATTTCCATTGAAGCCATGCGGATTCTCCGGGAACGAGGGACAGCGGTCCGCTGGTATGTATACGGAGAAGGCGAAGAACGCTCTTTTCTGGAGAAAAAAATCCGGGAATACGATCTGACGGATGCTTTTTTCTTGCCGGGCAGGACGGAAAATCCCTATCCGCTGTATAAAAAAGCAGACCTTTATGTTCATTGCAGCCGCTATGAAGGCAAGAGCATTGCAATTCAGGAGGCTATGTTCTCAGGCTGCGCGGTGATCGCTTCCGACTGCAGCGGAAACCGGGAGCAGATAGAAAGCGGAAAGGACGGTATGCTGGTCGCTTTTGACGCGGCAGCTATAGCTGACGCAGTTGAAGAACTGCTGAGGGACCCGGACAGGAGACGGGCATTTGGAGCAGCTGCAGCTAAGAGGGATTTCTCCGGAGGAAGCATGGACCAGCTTCTGGTCAGCTGATTTTTATGAGGGTTTCCATATTTGAGATGGAAAAGGTCAGGTCCAAAGACAGGAGAAATGATATGAGTCCGAAAGATTTTATTCTTCGCCATGCGGCGGGAAGCTGGTGGCTTGTGGACATCTCGCAGCAGGGAATGCCATACAGAAAGCCCATGGAAATCAATGAAACCGGTGCCAGAATCTGGCATATGTACGCAAAGGGACTGGGTCCGGAGAACATCGCGAAAATCATAGCAGAAGAGGAAAACCTGCCGGAGGCAGATATCCTTCCGGATGTTCAGAATTTTCTGAAGCAGGTGTGGACACAGACGCAGGGAGCAGAAAACGTATGATACAGAAGCCAGTGGTAGATATTGTAATTCCGGCTTATAATGCAGAACGGTCGCTCTATGCCTGTATAAAGAGTGCGCTTGTACAGCAATATCCCTATATCCGGATTTATCTGGTGGACGACGGGTCCTCTGATCGTACGCCTGAAATCTGCGACTTTCTGGCAGCTAAGTACTCCCGTGTCACTGCCGTTCATGTACAGAATGGCGGACCCGGAAAGGCCAGGAATGCCGGATTCTCCTGTGGAAAAGGTACCTTCGTATGCTTTCTGGATGCAGACGATGCGCTGGACGGTCCCTGCAGTATCGGCAGGCTGGTTGAAAAAGCGGTGCAGGAAAAAGCGGATCTATGCATAGGCGGTTTCAGGCGCATGCGTGGGAAAAGGGAACTTTTCGAGTCACTACCCGCTTTCGGAGAGAAGTTTGCCCGCGGTTCGGAAGACTTCCGCTTCTATGGATTTTATCAGTCAGGGCAGCTGTCATATCCATGGGGAAAGATTTACCGGCGGTCTTTTCTGGAAAAAAACGCAATCGTTTTTCCGGATTACAGGATTGCGGAGGATCGATTCTTCAATTACTGGTGTTATGTCCGGGGAGCTTCGTATTCCTTTCTTCAGAAGAGCGTGTATCAGTATCAGGAGGGCTCACAGACGCTGACGGTATCCTACATAGACAATCTGGGATCTATATGGAATGAAATGGGCAGGAGCTTTTATAAGAAACTGGGTAAAGAGCGGAAAGAATATTTTGACCTTGCAGCGTATCACTATTATTTTGGCGGTGCGTTTCTTGTCACACAGGAAAAGCGGGCCGGACATTCCTTCTGTCAGGCTGTGGAAAAGTTCCGGGAATTTTACAGATTCCCGCTTGCGAAGAGAAGCTATCAGGCGATTGCCTGGGGAAGCTTTTCAGAAAATCTGTCCGACCGAATCTGGCGCCTTGCTGTGAGAGGCACCGCATTCCTGCCATGCGCGCATCTTTACGCTCTCTACACGGCGGGAATGATTGCGACAAGGAAATATTTGGACTGGAGGCATGACTCTTGAAAAAATCCGTATCAGGAAATGCATTCTACAGCAGCCTGAAAAGTATTGCTGCCATGATTTTCCCGGTCGTTTCCCTGCCATATGCGACAAGAGTGCTGGGAGCGGAAAACCTGGGAACGGTCCAGTACTGTCTCTCCTTTGTTGGCGTTTTTACCATGTCAGCAGGTCTGGGCATTAATTACTATGCTACGAGAGAAGGCGCGGGACTTCGCGGCAGACGACAGGAGCTTACAGCATTTTTCTGGGAGATCGTTACGATCAATCTGATATCGACGGCCCTGGCCTATCTTGTCTTTTTTCTCCTGACCGGCAGAAGCAGCCTTCAGTCTTACCGGACCCTCCTGTATCTGTGCAGCGTCCAGACCCTTTTTTCCACATTCAGCCTGGACTGGCTCTATCAGATTGAAGAAGATTTTCGCTTCCTGGCATTACGCACGATCGCGTTTCAGGTTCTGTCCCTGGTTCTGATGTTCCTTTTCGTGAAGAACGGAAGAGATACAGCTGCTTATGCGATTGTTTACGATATTTCCGTGGGCGGTATATTCTTCAGCAACTTCTTCCGTGCCGGTAAATACGCGGGAAGAATGCCTTCACCGGGGAAGCTTTCTCTGAAAAAGCACCTTAAACCGGTGTTTCAGGTATTTGGTATTACGGTTGCCTCCTCTATATATCTGAACCTGGACACGGTCATGCTGGGAAGCATGCGGGGCAGTTATGAAGTCGGACTTTACACGGCTGCGGGGAAGCTGATCGGCGCCATCCGACTGATTGCGGATGCTGTCGGACTTGCCTTTCTGACCAGACTTTCCTATTATGTGGCGAAGGGACAGAAGGCATCCTTTCATGAACTTTTAAAAGAAGGCATGAATGCTATACTCATGCTTTCTGTGCCTGTCAGTGTCGGTCTGATTTGTCTCAGCCGGGAAATTCTGGGATTTGTCTTCGGGATGGAATATGTGCAGGCGTATCAGGCATTGATTATTCTGGCGGTCAACCTCAGCCTGTCAATCGCGGACGGCGTACTGTACAGCCAGCTTTTTCTGCCCCTCCATATGGAAGGTAAAGCCTGCCTGTCGACTGCAATCGGAAGTGCCATCAACGTGATTCTCAATTTCTTTTTTGTTCCAATGTGGGGAACCTGCGGCGTAGCGGCGACGACGCTGATATCGGAAACCGTGGTGTTTTTTATTCTGCTTCAATTTGTAAAGGACAGAATCCGGATCCGGAGTCTTTTCTCCGGAATATGGGAATACTTCGCGGCATCCATAGTGATTCTGCCATTAACTCTGTTATTTGACAGACTCACGGGCAGTTATTTCCTTCGTATTCTGGCTGTGGTGACGTCCAGTATTGCTGCTTACGGCTTTCTTCTGACAAAGATGCATAATAAGTATTTTAATGCTTTACTGCGGTTCATCCGGCGGAGAAACGAGGATGAAGAGCATGTAGGATGAGGGCATATTTATGAAGAAAACAGAAATTATCCCGGAAGAGGACAGAACCCTCCTTCAATGCATCAATGCGGTACTGGAAATTGGAAACGAAAACGATGCGGCCGGGAAAGATGTCCTGCCGTTTGTTTCGGAAAGGATCGTGGATCTGGCGGAAAAACATCAGGTCCTGTCTGTTCTGTATCCTCTGACCCGTCTGCCGGATATGCAGGAGTCCTGCAGAGACAGGATAGTAATAAGCGCCAGGACCTGCACGCTGCAGTTCTACCGCCTGCTTCTGCTGACAAAATATTACTGTGAACTTCTGAACCGGGCGGACATTCCGGTCCTTGTTCTGAAGGGGGTCTCCGCAGCTTCCTATTATCCGGTGCCGGAATACAGGAAATCCGGAGATGTGGATCTCCTCCTGTTGCGCCCGGGCGATATGGACAGGGCCGTGCAGATCCTTCTGCAGAACGGAACCGTGCGAAGCAGCGACCAGCATGCTAATCACCACGTGGCGTTCCGTTCTCCCGACGGGATTGAGATGGAACTGCATACGTCTGCTGTTGAAAACGTTTTTCCGGGTCGGTCTGTTCCAATGCTGAAAAAAGCGGAAGAACAGATGAGACAGGAGAGAACGGAAAAGGAAATTCTGGGGATCAGGCTTCCGGTGCTGAGAGACGGCGCTATGGCTTTTCAGCTTCTGCTGCATATGCTGCAGCATTACCTGGGATCCGGGTTCGGCCTCCGTCTGCTTCTGGACTGGGCGGTTTTATGGAATGGGGACATTCCGGATGAAGAAATAGAAAAATACCGGGGTTACATAGAGCAGTGCGGTCTGTCCCGCTTCTCGGATCTGGTAACGGAAACAGCAGTCCGCTGTCTGGGTCTGGAACAGACAAAAGGGCAGCAGATCATATTCCGGGATACAGAACAGGAGCTTCTGCAGGATTTCATGCAGGAGGTTTTTGAAAGCGGGGAATTCGGACGCGAAGATTCTTCCAGAATTGTGATGGTTGAAGGGGGAGGCCTTCCGGATTACCTCGCCGAGTTTCACCGTCAGATGCACCGCAACTATCCAAAAGCAGGAAGGTGGCCGGTAATCTGGCCGGTTCTATGGGTGTGTACACTGGTCCGGTTTCTGGTTAACAACCATAACGTCAGAGGTACGTCCGTCCGGAGTGTTCTGAAGAGCGCAAGAAAAAGAGGAAAATCCATTCGTTCTCTTCATCTGTTCGAAATTTAGAGATAATGTTTAATTCATGTAACTTTTCAAAAGTTTTCGTACAGATTTCTGCAATCCATGATAGAATCCATGGGTAGAAGTTTTTTTACAGCACCAGAGCCTGAAAGGCATACCTGATATGATGGGAACAATTCTTAGAATTTTTATTGTTGTGCTGGGAATCAGTACATTCTTACGCAATCTTTATTCGCTTGCCAGACGCCGTATGATGGAAGGCTTCAGTGTTCCATGGGCAGTTCTGTCACTGCTGCTGCTTCTGGTTGGCATATTCGTCCGCCCTTATCAGCTGGAGGAGTCTCTCTCCTGGCCGGTGTTTATTCTGGTGATGCTGGGGATTTTCCTCATGGTGGAGGGCATGTTCCGCATCACGGTGAATGAATCGGAACTGCAGAGGAAGAATGCAGAGTTGGAGATGCAGATTTCTCTTATTAATGAAGAGAACCTGGAAGACAGGAAGAGAATCAGTCGCCTGGAGAAGATCCTTCTGGATAAGATGGAAGGAGACGAAGGAGAAGACGGGGACGGAAAAAAGAAGGCGGCAGGCAGGAAATCTGCCGAAGAAATAGACGCGGATGCCCTTAAGGGAACCGGACAGGAAGGACGGTGAAAGGGCATGAAGGCCGTGAACGAAGACGAAATCCGGGAAATTGCAGAAATGGAAGAGGAGAGGCAGGCTTTAAGTCAGCCCAAGAAGCTTCTGATCCTGATCCCGGCCTATAACGAAGAGAAAAATCTGGAGAAGGTCATCGCAGATGTAAGAGAGGCTGTGAGCGGCAGTCCGGTCCATACAGACATTCTGGTTGTCAATGACGGTTCTACCGACGGCACGGCAGATATTATCTACCGTACCGGCGTGGACCATACGACAAATGTTTACAACATGGGCTACGGCAGCTGCCTGCAGGTCGGCTACAAGTATGCTGTGCGGAGAGGCTATCAGTTTGTCATTCAGATGGACGGGGACGGTCAGCACGACGTGTGCAATATTCCCTGCATTCTGAAGGAACTGGAAATGCCGGACCAGGATGGGTATACGCCGGATATCGTGCTGGGCTGCCGCTTCATGCCGGGCAGTACGCCTTTTCCGGTAAGCCCGGCAAAAAAGTTTGCCTACTGGTGGTTTCGCAAACTGATTGGTTCTGTCACAAGCAGGAAGGATATCTACGATCCCACGACGGGGCTGCAGGGCCTGAACCGCCGCGCATTTGCCTTTTATTCCATGTGCGGACATTTTGACGTACGTTTTCCGGATGCTAATATGCTGACACAGATGTTGCTTCTGGACTTCCGGATCCGTCAGATTCCGGCTGTCATGCATGCGCGTACCGCAGGGAAGAGCATGCATACCGGGCTTTTGAGCCAGGCAGATTACATGATCCACATGACTCTTTCTCTCTGGGCGGTTGGTATTCGTGTCAACTGTCTGAGGCTGGACCGGGACTCCGCCGCGCTCATGAGACGGATCTATCCGGACAACCGGGTTTCTGCGGTGGAGCGGGACCGCTTCTTCGATATGTGAACTTTTTCAGAAGATCTATAAAAATATTGTAAAATGTGCTTTTTTCGTTTTACAAAAGCGGCGGCAGGTGTTATGTTTAACTTGTATAGATGTCACAGAATTTTTGAAATTTTGTATGTGATTGCTCAATCTGTGATGGAATGGCGGTGATTGATTTGTATAAAAAACCGATGATTATCAAGACAGATGAGATGACAGAAGGCATATTTCTGGCAAGCGGGACTGCATCGGCAGCAGGCGGTTATGAAGTCGGACCGGTAAACGGGAACCAGCATACTTTTACCTTTAAGGTGCCGGATGAGTACAGTCATTTCAAAATGACAGTAAAGTATTCCGCAGCAATTTCCTCTACCTGGGCGAGTGCCAGCAGTTCTGTTAACGGAGACACGGCTGTTTATGAGGTATGGAGTCATGTCGATACGCTGACTGTCACGGCTGTTTATGACGGAAATCTTACGGTTTCGTCCGTAAAGTTTCAGAGTGTATAATAACCGGCACAAGGCTTAGAGGCGGAAACGAAACGCAGCAGGAAAATGTTTATCCTGCTTTATATTAGAGGAAGTGAGGAATATGGAAATGTACAGAAAACCGGAAATTATGAAAACGCAGAATTTGACCGAGGGCGTTTTTCTTGCCAGCGGCGCCTGCTACACAGCAAGTGCTTATATTCATCAGACACCACAGACCGGAAGAGGCGATTACCGGATCCAGGTAAACGGAAAGCATGCAGCAGACCATACGAAAGATACGCAGTGGCTGCATATCTCCTTCAATCTTCCGGTTACCTATTCTTCGTCGAACGGTACGCTTGTGAGCGGCGACGGTACCACGACTCTGGTCATTCAGTATAAATATCACCAGAACCCGAGTGACAACATCGGACTTGGCGACCTTGTCGTTACGGCAGATCAGGGCCTGCAGGTTACGGCGGTATCCATTACCGACTGATATCCTGTATCTTTATCGGAAAATATTGCATAAACTGTGTAAAATAAGAAAAGCTCCCCCGTGCGGGGAGCTTTTTTTACGTGGAACAGCGAGCCGAACGGATGTGCTTGCATGTCTGCCTGGCGAACGAGTGTGATAATGAGCAAGAACCGCGAAGTTTATTTTGTACCGTTTCAGAAAGCCCGGATCAGGGCTTCGATTTCCTCTTCTTTCAGTACCGTACATTGTTTATCTGTAATCTCATATACCCTCGTACACATGGAAAGTACAGTCGGCCGGTGGGTCGTGACGATGCAGACTCTGGGGTAGCTGTCCTGCATGATATTGCGGAGGACCCGGCGTTCTGTCGCTACGTCCAGGGCGGAGGAGGCTTCGTCCAGAAGCAGGATTGGTGCCTTCCTGAGGATTGCCCTGGCTATAGCCAGCCTCTGGGCCTGCCCCTCTGAGAAGCCGCCGCCGCGCTCCTGCACAGGGGCGTTGATGCCGTCCGGGAGTTTTTCCACGAAATCCCAGGCGCATGCAAGCCGCAGCGCTTCCTTTATCTCATCATCTGTTGCCTCCGGCGCGACGTTTCTCATGTTCTCCGCTATGGTTCCCATAAACATGGTATTGCCCTGGGGTACGTAGGCGAAGAAGCTGCGGGCAGCGGGAGTCATAGGAATGGATTCGCCCTCCGAGGAAAGGAAGATCTGTCCCTTCTGCGGCCGAAGGAGGGCCAGAATCAGGCGGAGCATGGTTGTTTTTCCTCTGCCGGAGGGACCGACGAGGCCGATGATCTCGTGGGGATGGGCTTCGATGGCAGCGTTACGGAAAACTTCCGTACCGGTGCGGTAGGTATAACAGAGGTCTTTTAACGTAAGGGAAATTCCTGCCTGACGGTGCTTCTCCAGAAAGGCGCTGTCTCTCTCTTCATCGGAGTAATCCTCACGCGGCATTTCCACGATGTCCATGAGGCGGCTGGCGGAAGTGGTGAGGGAGATAAGCCCCGGAACAAGGGAGGCAAGGCTGTTGACGGACCCGGTCAAATTGCCGGACAGAGACAGGAACATGGTCATGGTACCATAGGAGATGACTCCGCTCCAGACCCGGTAGACGCCCCAGCCGTAGCAGCTGTAGGTGACGCCAAGACCGATGATCCCGAGGAGAAAGGACGTCAGCATGCTGAGCCGGGAATAGGAAAGCTGCATGTCGATGTACTCCCGGCGGATCTGCTTCAGGCGCGCCACATACAGGCGGACGAGCCCAAAAGCCTTGATGGTCTGGATATTGGAGAAGGCCTCCTGGTTAAAACCGTACATTTTTGCGTTCATGTTCGCATTTTTTCGGTTCTGCTGCTGCATTCTCGTCAGCAGGGTCTTTGACATGAGCATGGAGAAAGGAATGCCGATCAGTGCAAAAACGGCAAAGGTCCAGTCATTTCGGATGACAATCCACAGGGAGGCCAGAAACTTGAAGGTGTTGATGATGGCGCTGGGAATGAAGCTCAGCACGCCGCTGGAAATGTTGGAAGCGTCGGAGCTCCACCTTGTAAGCAGGTCGCCGGTGTGGTAGGAGGTTATGGATTCCCAGTCGGTCACCATAATCTTGGAAAAAATATCTGTGCTGATTTCAGCGTCGACCTGATAGCTGATCTTGCCGGAGAAATAGCTGGTAATCTGGTTGACGACCAGGGTCGCAACATTCATTCCGACCATCCAGGCGAATGTTCTCGCCAGTTCCCCAGCCTGTCTGCCGGTGATGATATCGACCATGTCGCGGGAAATGAGGCTGGATACAAGGGAAAGTCCTACGCCTCCCATACCGAGAGCCGTGTAAAAAATCATTTCCTTCCAGTATCGCTGTGCATAGGAGTAGATCCAGCGGATCTGGCGGCGCATCTCCTTCAGGCGGCCTTCGCGGATTCTTTTTTTGTAAAAGGCAAATTTCTCTTTGAACTTCATAGTGATATATAAATCCTTATTCCCTGTTTGTCCGCTCTTTCCTGGTTGTGCCGGATGCGATTGCAGTCTTAGCGGCCTTGCTCCCTGTTTGCCCAGGCTTTCTACGCTTTCCGGACGGAAAGCAGAGAAATGCAAACCGGTCATTTCATATTAGCGTAGGGCAAAGTTACAGGGAGTCTATATAGTTCTTCAGTACGGATGCGGCTTTCGGGTCCTTCGTGCAGTGGAGGCGGATAGTTGGGACAGATCCGGTGAGCTTTTTTGTGAAGTCCAGGTTGCGTTTCAGCAGTTCTTCGGTCCAGACAGGTGAAATTAGACGCTGCGTCACAGACAGCTGCTGCTGATCAGGCGTCAGTTCTTCTGTAAAGTTCCTGCTGTCCCGGCAGAGGAGAATGATGCCGCCAAGGGGCCAGTGACCGGGAGCCGCAATGCCGGATGTCCCGCACCAGGGCATGCCGTATACGGTGGGTATTCCATGCTTGTCAAATCCGATCAGGTTGAGGTCTCCGTTCAGAACAGGGGTTTCGTATTTTTTTTCCCAGAGATCCGCGTGCGTGGATTTTCCGGTTCCGGAGGGAGCGGAGAAGAGCCAGGCCCGTCCCTGATAGAGGATCGAGGCAGAATGGAGAGCGAAAAAGCCTCTTTGCTGAGCAAGGACGAGAAAGCAGGGACGGATCATGAGAAAAATATCCTCCGCTATCTTTGCTTCGGCTGCTTTTGTGCTCTGCTGCTTTTTGGGATTTTTCTGCAGTTCATGGAATGGTCGAATCCGGATTTCTGCCCGGCTTCCGTCTTTTGCGATTCGTGTTCCCTGTATGGACGGAAAAGCTGGGCTTTTCAGGTACCAGGAAGGTCCTTCGTCCAGAAGGGTAAGATCGGCATGGGACAGGACCTGCCGGCTTTCCAAAGGAGGCACCGGCGCGGCTGACTCAGATACCGAAACTGTAGGTGCAGAAGTCTCTGACAAAAGAATTTGCTGGTCCGGTACGACGCCGGGTTCGGCTTCCCTGATGAATGGTACCAGTTCCGGGGAAAAATACGATGAACTGCCAATGAGCCGCACGGTCATGCCGGCAAGCTGCAGGTCCATCCGGGATGCTTCCGTCTGATTTTCTGAAAACGCATTCGGGCAGATATCATTTCCTCCGGGACTGAATTTTTTATCACTGTGAAAGCTGCCTAAAGCGCCCAGACGGACCAGAGACTGAAGAAATTCATATATATCTTTTTCCGCTTCTTTTTTTTTCGATTCAGTAAGCTGCTCTCTTTGAGCGAAGCGTTCCGCAAGATCTGATTCCGAGACTGCTTCATCGAGCAGTTTCCACAGAAGAGCACCTTCCTCGTTCATTTGAAAAGCGGGACACAGATCGACGACTTTCTGTCCGAATGGAAGGAGGTAAGGCACGCCTTTCAGGTCTGCCAGCATGTATTCTGTTTTCTGAAGCATGGGGTGCCTCCCTTGTTCTTTGCAGCTATGGTTGACTGCGGCATTTCTTTCCTGTTCCATAGTACTACAAATCGGACAAAACTGGTATGATGAGAGAAATCAGGTCAGAATGTGTTTTTTCATAAACGGAAAGACAGAATAAATTAAAATGACGAAGGCAGAAAAGAAAGAAAACAATACGGAAGATATGAGAAAAGTCAGTCCGGAAGAGGTACTGCGGGAGGGACAGGCGATCCGGATCCGCCCGCAGGGCTACAGCATGATGCCCTTTCTGGATCCCGAAAAGGATGAGGTTATCATCGAACCCTGCCCGTCCTGGGATCATGCGGCAGAACAGCTGAAGAGGGGCGACGTGATACTGTATCGGCGCATTGACGGCATTCTGGTGCTGCACCGGATTGTAAGAATCAAAGGAGAAGAAATCATGCTCGCAGGTGACAACATGGATATGGAAGATCCGAAGATTTCTGTCATCCAGGTCTGCGGAATACTCACTGCGAGAGTGAGAAAGGGACGGGAACTTTCTGTCCGGAATGTACTCTGGCGTCTTGCGTCCGCAGTCTGGCTTTTCCTTTCGCCCATGCGGCCCTTTCTGCATCGTATCTGGAGAAGTATGCGCCGAAGGTGAATAGAAACATGTCATGCGGAAGAGTGCCTGCGTGTTGTGTCACGCGCACTGACTCCACACGCACTGCGGAGGTGGCAAAGTGACAGGCACTTTGCCACCTCTGTCAGCAGGTTCCATTCCGGAGTGTGACGATGCGGGGCATATTTATAATACCGCTTTTGTCTTTGACCGGGAGGGGAAGGAGATTGCCTGCCACAGGAAGATGCACCTTTTTGACATTGATTATAGAAGGCGGCCAGTCTTTTCATGAATCTTATTCCAGCCGCCTTCAATATGTCGACCGGACCCCTGCACTGGGAACTTTTATTCCGGGCGAGAGCAGTCGACGCAGAATGCTTTGTGATCGGCACGTCACCGGCCCGCGATATAGAGGCTTCCTACCATGCTTACGGACATTCTCTGGCGGTCGATCCGTGGGGTCATGTCATGCGGCAGCTGGATGAAAAAGAGGGCATGCTGGGGGAAGATATTAATCTTGCAGAAGTTAAGAAGGTGCGGGAACAGATTCCGTCCCTCTCCGCCTCTCTTTGATCCAATAGAGGGACAGACTGACTGCAGCTGCGCCCCAGGATACGGGATAGACTGTGGCCACGCTTTCAATCGTTACCCCGGATCGGGTAAAAAGGAAGAGGCAGACCGAACGGAAAGCGCAGAGCGTGAGAAGAATGAGGTGGCAAAGTGACAGGCACTTTGCCACCTCAGATTGTCAGGAAACTTATGCTTCCTTCTCTTTGAGAAGAGCACTGCGGAGAACGCCCTTGGGATCGGTGATCAGCAGGCGTACAACCCAGATGATCAGGCCGAGTGCTACGACAGCAAGCCCCAGGAACAGGTCATTCAGCATATCAGCCGGAGCCGGTGTGAAATAATCAGCCTGCAGTTCGACATATTCGAAGATCGCGTCCACGAACCACATAATGGAAGCGCCCCAGTACATCCAGCATAAGATACCGGTCTTGTACTCGTTTTTCGGCATTCCTTTATACCACACGATAGTGCTGATCACTGCTGCAAAAACGGTAACTAATAACGTCATCTTGCACCTCCTGCTGCGACGCGGTCAGCGGATCTCTTGACGATTGCGTCTGCTGCGATGCAGATTCCAACCCAGACAACGGTAACGAGAATCGCCATCGTAACACCTACCGTTGACATTTCATGCAGCATGGTCGCCGTATCTTCCGGACTGCTCGCGGCGGTCAGGAACGGGAACCACGGAACAACCTCTCCGTGCCAGAGATGCTCGAATGCCAGGAGAATTGCTCCTCCGAAAAGCAGATAGTTGAGCCAGTGCAGTTTGGTGGCAAGAGAAATCTTTGCCTCTGCTTTCTTCTCAACAGGCTCTTTCTTCTCTTTGCTTTCCTCAGCCTTGGTAACGATCGTTGTAACAATTGCTTCCGCTGTCGGAACTAAAAAGCATGCCATACTATATCCCTCCTCCTAAAGACTTTTTTATAACAAATGGCATAAATGTCAAAGGCATATATTTTAACTTAAACATCTACCTTTTGACGTTCACAAATCATTAAAATCCTATTATTGAAGGTGGGCAAGCCCCCCAGGGGGATATAAAAACAGACAATTTCATGCAAGTTGTACTGAAAATAAAAAATGGAAGTAAAAACGTCTGGTGTTCAGGCTCCCGAAGGGCTTCAGGATATAAAAAACAGCCCGAATCTACGTACATGAAGATCCGAACTGTTTTGAGCCGAGGTGCAAAGTGCTTGCGAGGTGGCAAAGTGGCTATCTTTTTGCCGCCTCAAGTCAGGTGTTTTTCAAAGTAGCCCTGGATATTGACGCCCTGGTTTTCTACCACAAAGGCGCCGGGCTGGGTCTCGCGAACGAGGCGGCGCAGGCGGGGCAGCTCGTACTTGTCGAGGATACAAAAGAGAATCTTTTCTTCGCTGCCGGAGTAGGTCCCGATGGCGTTCCACATGGTGACGGTCCTGCGGAGCTGGGTCTGAATGGCATGGATCAGAGGCTCCGGGTCACCCTTGACGACGATGTGGACCTCCACATTAATATTCTGGGTGAAGAAATGGTCCAGGGAATAAGCGGTGACGAAGGAGCATGCAATGGAATAGATGACGGTCTGCAGCGGGTGGCTGAAGGCCATCACTACAAAAACAGCAATATTAAGGTAGAGATTGACGTTGCCGACGCTGGCGCCTTTTTTCTGGTGGACAAGCAGGACACCGATCAGGTCCATGCCGCCGTCGCAGGCCCCCATGCGAAGCTCGAGCCCCATGGTCGCCCCCATGAGTCCGCCGCCGATGATACCGGCCGCGAAGGCATCACTGACAAGAGGATTCGTCGGGATGGGGATCAGAACCAGGGCAACGGCGTTGACCGTAATGGTCAGGATGGTTTTCACGAAGTATAATCTGCCCATCAGCTTATGAGCGATAATGAGAAAGGGAATATTGACGATATAATAAATGATGCCGGCTATATCAAAGGCGAAGGACAGGCCGAAAACCCGCACCAGGAAGGTTCGGATCAGCTGAGATACACCCAGGATTCCGCCTGTGTACAGACCGGCAGGAACGATAAACAGGTTAATGGATACGGCATTGGCGATGGCTGCCAGAATCAGGATGCCGATCCGCATGGCTTCATTATTGGAACGATTCGTTGAATGGGCAGGAGAAGGCTCCTGCGATGATTTTTTTTCAACCTTGTTTTCTTCCATAATACTTTATACTCCTGTTACTGAAAAAAACTGCCGGAGCAGGGGGCTGCGAAAAATGCAGAACATAGGTGCGAAGCTTTTATGCTTCAGTGCAACGTTTCCTGCAGAATCAGTGTAATGGATTGAATCGGAAAAACCAAGGAGGAAAACAAAAAAATTCAGAGGGGGCCTGTGTAACCCTTTTGTTTTTTTCAGGAAAAATTATTTCAAAATACTTCAAAAAAAGTATAAGAATAATTATAAAAGACCCTTGCAAAGCGTAAAAAATACTGCTAATATGTAACTTGTATTAAGAAAAGTTAACCAGATGCGAATACAAAGGCGTGTTCATTCCGTAAGGATTGGACGCGCCTTTTTGTTTTCTTAAAAATGTTTTTCTTATGCGGCGTGAAGCGTGCCGCGTTAGGCATGCCGCGCAATTCTTATTGCGTGATTCACGTATCATGAGTCATTTCTTAATGGAACAAGTTCGCTGGATGTAAAAGATGCATGGAGGTGTGATTATGGCAAACAAGCAGCAGACAATCAAAGAACTCGACAGGATTATCGGACTGATCAAAACGGACAGCAAGGATATTCCGGAGGAAGAGAAGAAGGCTATGGTAGCCGAGACCCTCGACTACTTCAACAACTACGTAAGCCCGGGCTGGCTGAAATACAGAAAGTCCGTATCCTCGGATTCTGAGAGAGGCGCAATCCTTGAGTGGCAGGATGAGGGCGGCTATGTATACGGCCTTGACGGCGAGAAGTTTATCGACTGCCTGGGCGGTTTTGGTATTTTTACGTTCGGACACAGAAATCCGGAAATCCTCGCAGCCGTAAAGGCTCAGCTGGATCATCAGGCCCTGCATTCCCAGGAGCTCCTGGATCCGCTCCGCGGCTATCTTGCAAAGGCTATGGCTGAGATTACACCTGGTGACCTACAGCAGTGCTTCTTCACGAACGGCGGCGCAGAGGCTGTTGAGATGGCCCTGAAACTGGCCCGTATCGCAACCGGCGGCAGATGGTATATTTCCATGGTCGGCGGCTTCCACGGCAAGTCCATGGGCGCTATCTCCGTAGGCGGCAAGGATACCTATCGTGTTCCTTATACTCCTATGGTACAGCAGGTCCAGCATGTACAGTACGGCAATGCAGACGATGTCCGCAAAGCTATTCATAATCTGCAGGCTGTCGGCGAAAAGGTCGCTGCAGTCATTGCAGAGCCGATTCAGGGCGAAGCCGGCGTTATCGTTCCGCCGGAAGGATACCTCAAGGAGCTTCGCGAGATCTGTGACGAGACCGGAGTTGCTCTGATCTTCGACGAGATCCAGACCGGTATGGGACGTACCGGCACGATCTGGAGATGCCAGGTTGAGGACGTCGCTCCGGATATCATGACATTCGGAAAAGCATTCGGCGGCGGCATCATGCCGATCACCGGCATCATCTTCAAGCCCAAGATGTGGACACAGCAGCTGATCGACAATCCGTGGCTGCTCGGTTCCCCGACATTCGGCGGCAATCCGGTATGCTGTGCAGCAGCACTGGCATCCATCGATTACATGCTGAAGAACGATATCCCGGCAGTCTGCGCGGCAAAGGGCAAGGTCCTCAAGGCAGGACTGCAGAGCGTCGCAGAGAAGTATCCGGATGTCATCCAGGAAGTCAGGGGCGTCGGCCTGATGCTTGCCGTAGAGTTCGTAACCTCCGGTAAGGGCTACCATACCGCCCAGGGCCTGTTCGCAAGAAGAATCATGACAGCCGGAACGCTTGTCAATGCCAAGACCATTCGTTTCGAGCCGACCGCGCTGATTTCCGATCAGGATATCAAGGACGTTGTTGCAGCGCTTGACGAGGCCTGTGCAGCAACCAGAGCAGCAGGAGACTCCATCGTAGAGCATTGAGGTTTTTTCATTGAAAATTTGCCAGGGGAGCGAATCTTCCGGGACGGATTTCCAAGGGAAAATGACTTTTTCAGCGAGATAATGTCAAGAGGACAGTTGTAGGAACTGTTCCCATAGCCAGTTTTTCGAAAAAATTATGTTGTACAAGGGTGTGCATGTCAGAACCTGACATGTGCGCCCTTTTTCTGTCATCTATGCGAGCACTGTGATAACGAGCGCTGACAAAGGGACTGTCACTTTGTGCAGGCCGGCACTTTGGCTTGAAGGGGGCTTTATCCATGTCCACAGATTTTATGGGTTTAATGGCAGTTATTATTGTCGCGATCGTAATCGTCGGCGCGGTTACGACACGGCGCTGTACAGAGTTCCTGTTTCTGGGCTCTATCCTTGGCGCCCTCATCCTTTATGGGCCAAAAATGCCGATGAAGTTTGTCGGGATCCTGGAGGATGTCGTGGGAAACGCCGATAACGTCTGGCTCTGGCTCGTCTGCGGCCTTTTCGGCTCCCTCATCGCCCTTCTTGAGGCATCGAAGGGAACCTACGGCTTTCAGAAGGTCATAGGAAAAATCTGCAAAAACGCCAAGCAGACCATGGTTGCGTCCTTTATTTTGGGAATCGTCATTTTTATCGATGATTATCTCAATGTCCTGACGGTCGGCGTCTGCATGAAGAAGCTCTATGACAAACGCAAGATCCCGCGTGAGTCCCTGGCCTTCATTCTTGATTCCACCGGCGCACCTGTCTGCGTCCTCATTCCCGTGTCGACCTGGGCAGTTTTTTACGCAAATCTTTTTTACAATGAAAAAATGGTTTCACATGAGTACGCCTATCCCATGCAGGCCTATCTTGCCGCCATTCCATTCTGTTTCTATCCTTTCATCACGCTGACCATAGTTCTGCTTTTCTGCCTTGGCCTTTTTCCAAAGCTCGGCGCCATGAAAAAAGCCTATCAGCGTGTGGAGGAGACCGGCATGGTCTATTCCGAAAAGAGCAAGAAATACAACATGCAGGATGTCGTCGATGCGGATGGAAATATCTGGGATTTCATCATTCCAATCGGACTTCTTGTCGCTGTTGGTATCGCATCCGGAGAAATTCTCCTCGGGGTACTCGGAGCTCTTGTCGTCTGCATGATCCTGTATATCCCCAGAAAAAAAATGACCATGGAGGATTTCCTGAGCCTGACCATTTCCGGCTTCGCCAGCATGCTGCCGACCTTTTTCATGCTCGTTGCCGCATTCTCTCTGGCAAACGTGACCGCAGAGATGGGACTTACCGACTTTCTCATCCGGATTGCAGAACCCATTCTCAGCAAGCATGTTTTTCCGGCAGTATCCTTCCTGCTCCTGGCAGTCCTCGCTTTCGTGACAGGCTCCAACTGGGGCATGAGCGCTGTCGTCATTCCAATCCTGATCCCTATGTGCCAGGCACTCGGCGGCAGCCTCGTCCTTACCATGGCAGCCATCATCTCCGGCGGTGCCTTCGGCAGCCACGCATGCTTCTACACGGACGCGACCGTGCTCTCCAGCAACAGCGCGGGCATCGACAACATGGAACACGCGCTTACCCAGTGGCCGTACGTTTTTATATCCGCAGCCCTGTCTACTTTGGCCTTTCTCATCTGCGGATTTATCATGTAAATATTCTGGTTTCCGTTTGATATACAATCCTTTTCAAATGGGATTTGATTAAAATGGAATTTGAAAAAATGAAATTATATACAAAACGGATAGCCTCTTCCGCTGACACACAATTCTTTTTTGGGATAGAATGGAATCATCAGGAGGATATAGGAATATGTCAAAAAGCAAATACGTCGTCACCATTACCCGCCAGTTCGGCAGCATGGGGCGCCCCATAGCAAAAAAAATGGCCGCAAGGCTGGGAATTGAGTACTATGACCGTGATATCGTTGACCAGGCAGCAGCCCAGCTCCATCTCCCAGCCTCCACCATCAACGAGGAAGAGGAGCGCGCCAGGACCCAGATCAAGAGCCGTTATATCAGCATGATGTTTCCCTTCGGAGGAACGCATGAAAGCCTTCTGCAGAAGCCGAATAAGGACGATACCCGTGACAAAATCTTCGAAGCGCAGAAGGACATCATTAAGTTCCTGGCCGAGAAAGATACCTGTGTCATCGTCGGGCGCTGTGCAGATTTCGTTCTTTCCGATATGCCGAACCTCGTCAATATTTACATCTATGCTTCCTACGATGCGCGTCTTCGCCACTGTATCGATGATCTGGGCATGGAAAAAGACGAGGCAGTCCGCATGATCCAGTCAGTCGATGCCGCCCGTGACGATTACCATCTGCGCTACGCCGGCTACAAACCCGACGACAAGCGATTTAAGGACATCATGATCGACAGTAGCTTTCTCGGCGTCGATGGCACTGCCGAATACCTGGCTGACGCAATACAGAAGAAATTCGGCCAGTGAGCCACGACCGGGAAACGAAACTAGCCGAAAGAACCATCCCATGGTCCGGGGAACTAGCCGGAAGAACCGTCCTCATGGCCGGCAAAGATCTACGATATCAGGAGGAAAAAAACATGAGAAATGTAACCGTTGCCGCGACACAGATCGCCTGCAGCTGGAATCGAAAAGAAACACTCGAAAAAGCGGAAAAAATGGTGAGGGACGCCGCAGCGGCAGGTGCCCAGATCATCCTCCTGCAGGAACTCTTTGAGACTCCTTATTTCTGCCAGACCCACAAATATGAGTATATGCATCTGGCAGCCAGACTTGAGGACAATCCCGCCGTACAGCGTTTCCGCCAAGTCGCGAAGGAACTTAAGGTCGTCCTGCCGATCAGTTTTTACGAGGATGCCGGCAATACGGCTTATAACAGCATCGCCATCATTGATGCGGACGGAACCATCCTCGGCCGATACAGAAAGACCCACATTCCGGACGGCAGACCCTATGCAGAAAAATTTTATTTTACGCCCGGCAATACCGGATTTCGCGTCTGGGATACCGCATATGCGAAAATCGGCGTCGGCATCTGCTGGGACCAGTGGTTTCCGGAGACCGCACGATCCCTCGCTTTAAACGGCGCGGAGATCTTGTTTTTCCCGACTGCGATCGGCAGCGAGCCGTCGCTTCAGATTGACTCTATGCCGCACTGGCGGCTCTGCATGCAGGGGCATGCGGCGGCCAATATCATGCCGCTCGTAGCCTCCAACCGTGTGGGAAAAGAAGTGCAGGATGATTCTGAAATGACCTTTTATGGATCTTCCTTCATTGCAGGACCAACGGGAGAACTTGCGGCAGAAGCAGACCGTACCAGTGAGACCTTCATCACAGCGACCTTCGATCTCGACGCCGTTGCGCAGAAGAGGCGCGAATGGGGGATTTTCCGCGACAGAAGACCTGAAACTTACCGTACCATCCTCACCCAGGGCGGAGATGAGAAAATCTGATAAAAAAGCTGTTATTACATAGACAGGACCAGCGCAATGAAACAAAGTCTGCGTATGCCTTGTATCATCTTTGAACAAATCGGGCAGGAATTCTTTCCTGCTCGATTTCTTGTGCATATAATTCAAAAACAGTATATGATAATGTTGATTCGAAAAAAAGCATAAAGAGGAGAAAGAATGGCGACAGAGAAAATGGAACTTCACCACGGACGTCCGGATTCTATGGAAGGACGCCAGGAACGGGAAATCCGGGTCTATGATTTCCTGGATTCTTTGAGGATAGAATACTGGCAGACAGACCACGAAAAGGCTGCCTACACCATGGCCGACTGCGAAGACGTTGACGCAATCCTGGAGGCCACCATCTGCAAAAACCTCTTCCTCTGCAACAGGCAGAAAACCAAGTTCTATATGCTGATGATGCCGGACGGCAAAGCTTTTAAAACGAAGGAATTGTCGAGTCAGATCAACTCGGCCAGACTGTCCTTCGCGCCGGAAGAAAAAATGGTGGAATTCCTGGACATCCATCCTGGCGCCGTCAGTGTCATGGGCCTCATGAACGACAAAGAGAAGCAGGTACAGCTCTTGATCGATGAAGACGTTCTTAAAGGAGAATTCCTGGGCTGCCATCCCTGTGTCAATACCGCCAGCCTGAAAATCCGCACAAAAGACATCACGGATGTATTTCTCCCGGCAGTCGGACATGACTACATCAGCGTGCATCTAACCGGGAAACAATGAGGTGGAAAAGTGGTGGCAAAGTGACAGGCACTTTGGCTCCTGAATCTGCGGTAAGTGGGACCACCGGACGCCGGCGCCATTCCATTCTGCGCTGGCACTTTGGCTGAAATCCCGCTGCCAGATTCGGTTAACAAAGCTATAGGAGTGTGACATGATGAGTCTTTTTGAGAAGAAAGTCCCGGTTTTCAAGAAAAGGGACAAAGAGACCTGGCTGAAGATTAAAGAAACTCTGAAGGAAGCCGGGATTAAATGCTCCGGCGGTCATTATCAGATGGACAACATCGTCCAGGCGGGCTATGCAGGACTGGATATCCGCAACCTCGGTCCAAACGGCCGCATTGACCGTGACGTCTACTATATCAACGTGAAAGCGTCGGAGGAAAAACATGCTCTGGAAGTCATTCACGGGGCGGGTATGGTGACTGAGGTGATGACGGTAGAGCAGCTGATGGAGGATGCTTCGAAAAAACATCCGCAGAAGTGATGCAGGAGGGAGAGAAGTACTTGATGCTTCTTTCCTTCCTGCTCTTTTTTACGCGGGCAGCAGAAGGTGCCATTGTACCTGTCACTTTGCCACCTCTACTTTCCTGCCTCAGGCAGGACCGCACTGTTCCAGGCTGCGCTTCAAGAGCTGGCTGACTGCGTCGGCGAACTGACTGAGGCTGCGGATTCGCACATAGTCCTGGCCGTAGATCATATGAACGTTGTCGAGATGGGTGTTCGGACCGAAGTAGATTGCAGAAGTGCGTATACCGCTTTTTCGCAGCAGTTTCACGCTCTCTGCAGCGTCGCGGACTGCGACGTCGCCTTCATATTCACGCGGCAGGATATGGTCGGAATCTGCCGGAATCTGCATGGAATCATTGGGATTGGCATCGGTCAAAACCAGCAGGATTCTTCTGGATGCGTTCTTTTCTTTTTCTTCTTCCATTAAATAATTCATGGTCTTCAGGCACAGACCGTCCCGGTTCCATCCGCCTGCATAGTAATGGAAGGTCCCATCCCCTTTCTTATCGCCATATTCTTTGAGCCGTTCCAGGACGGTGTAGCCCCGGAGGGACCGGAACGCCGTGACCCGGACCGGAATGCCGCACGCTTCAAAGCTCCTGGCAATGATCAAAGCCTGTGATGCGATCATTTCCTGAATGTTCATGCGTGACTGGGAGGCATCGAGGAGCAGGTCTACTGTCAGGGAGAATTCTGCAGCGTCAGAATCGGATAGAAAAACGTTCGGGTCGGACAGTACCGGCAGCCGCCAGGCTTCTTCCGCATGGATTTTTCCATGCCTGGAACGTTTGGGCAGGTAGTGCAGATACGTTGAAAAAATAGTATCCGTCTGGGCTGTCAGGTCCCGGATGTTTTCCTTTATCTTGAGAATATTGTCCCGGTAGAATTTCAGGTTGCGCTTTGTCTGGCTTGAATTGCCGCCCTTCCCATCGTGACGGTCATCCGCTTCGAAACTGCTCCTGCTTTGGGGCACTCTCTTATCAGTCCTGACAATCCATAGCCGGCAGGACGAGTCGACGTCCCGGCACAGGGAGTTTTCCAGAATCCGCATTTCCCGGTCGGAGTACATGCAGGGACCGAAGCATTCCTGTATGTAGGCACGGTCTTTCTCAGGGTCACCGGATGTATGCTGCTGGCCGAATACATGCTCCAGATGCACGGCACCTTTGCGGTCGCCCTGCCCGGAGCCCTTTCGCAGGATCAGCAGGTCCGTATTGCGGATTTCCCTTTTCATGACGGCGCGGGCAATCGACGCTGCGAGCCCCCGGACTGCAATAGAAGTGGTTCCGGCGTTCGCTTTCCCCGGTTTAAGATGGAAGAAAGTCCGGCTGATGTATGCCATTTTTTCAAGCAGAGCATTGGTATCAAGATCTTCCGCGAATTCCAGCTCCCGGGCAAGCTTCTGCGCGGCGGGAGAAAGAACCGCTTTTTTCTTCAGCACCTTGCTCCATCTTGCGCTGTCCTGGTCAAAAACCTTTGTGCTCTGCAGCATCATCTGCTGCCGTGAGAGACTGGCGGCATAAGTAAAAAAGTCCTTCGCCCGCTGCCGCCTCAGGCTTTCGAGGATCGGCCGGTCGGGAAGCTCCTTCCCGTAGACGCAGTTTTCAATCCCCAGCCAGAGGACAGAAGAAGCCTCTGCTGCGGTATTAGAAGTCCCCAGTGATTCGAAGAAGGCATCAATCCGGTCCAGGTTCAGCCATTTATGGGCAAAGCCGATGATCATGTTGAAATAGCCGTCCGCGTCCCCATTTGGAAAAAAAGCCAGGAAGGGCGGATCAAAATCATAGCTGCCTGCCGCATTCCATATTAAGTTGACGGCGCGCCGGCTGCTGCCGGTGTAGTGTTGTTTAATCAAAAATATCAGCCCTCTTCAAATCGGTCGGGATCCTGCTTTTAATAACGTCCATGACCAGCTTGCGTTCGTAAGCGTCGAAGGTCTTATTGACAATGGTCATTTCCAGGGCGTCGCCGGAACTGATTCCCTTGTCCATGAGGCGGATGGCGTCGATCAGACCGCGCAGGTCCAGGGCGCGTTCGGAGATTTCCGCAGCCTCGGCTTTTTTCTCAATTTCGTAGAAGAGAAGGACGAACTGGCGGAGAATCTTATCTTTCAGATTTGGAAAAACATCCGTGAGCAGGCTTTGCAGGTCCGCCTCTTCAATCAGCGGCATATCCAGAATGGCAAAGCGGGAGCAGAGGGCTTCATTCAGGTCTCTCGTGCCTGCATAGCCGTAGTTCATGGTTCCGATGAAACGTGCTGCCGGACTTACCGGAATGCGGTCGTAACCGGCTACATCGATGACATGACGGAAATCCAGAGTTGCGTGCAGGACAGCCAGGGCTTCGTTTCTTGCCATGTTGATCTCATCCAGGACCCCGAAACCGCCATAAGTCGCACAATTATGTACAGGACCCGGACGGAAGGAAACCTTATTGCCGTCGTAGGTATCCGTACCGATCAGGTAGGCGGCATCTACATTGACGTGGAAGCTGACGTCCCATAAGGGACGGCCGAACAGGCAGGCAAGGTTCTCAGCGAGAACGTTTTTTCCCGTAGCCTTGGGACCCGCAAGCAGCAGGTTCTCTCCCGAAAGGAGGGCGGCGATGGCTTTCTCCCAGACCTTTGTGCCATAGTAACGAACCTCTGGTTCGGGAATTCTGCGGCTGATCCGGTCCGGAAGTTCCATGGCATCGTATTCTTTGCGGTATGCGGCGACACGGTCCAGAAGGTCGGGACTTACGCCCTGGTTCTTAAGGAAATCGATAAGATTTTCCATATAATTCACACTCCTGCTTAAATAAAGTTACTATAACGTTCACTGATAATTGCATACGAGGAAGAGGGGCTTGACGGTCACAACCTCGTCATATTCCTGCTGACTGACCTTGACGGTATTATTGAGGGCCTTCAGGTCTTTTTTGACCACCTCGAGCGCTTCTTTTTCATCGGACGCCCGGCCTTCTCTGATCACGCGGATCATGCGGTCCAGAACGACAGGATGGGCATACTGGACAGGAACGGGAAAGGCATCCGGATCCTTCAGAAACTCACGCATCTGGGAAAGAGCTTCTTCCCAGTCTTTTTGAACGGTCTTCTTATTGCGGCGCGGGGTTGGCAGAATCTGCGAAGCCGATACAGACAGGATAAAAGCCGCGCCGAACAGAGCCAGATAGAGACCCATGCTGTTCGCTTTTGCAAAGCGTATATAGAGGCCGGCGGCAATGCCGGCAAGAGAAGCGATGTCGATGAAGGCGGCGATTGCTTTCAGAGAAGGCTTTGCGCCGTCGACGGACCGTTTTTCCTTTGCTGCAAAAACAATCAGCCTGCTGTAACGGTCATCCCCGTTTAAGGTATCCTTGGCATCTTCAAGTCTCTTGATGGAAGCGTTTGCATTCTCCGGCAGTTTTTTCAGATATTTCGCTTCCTGTTCAGCCTTCGCTTTTCTCAGCTTGTGCTCGGACTCGGCGCTGTAGATGGGAATCTCCGGGTGGGTTTTCTGAATTCTGGCAAGGACTTCGTCGACTTCCTGCTCGATCTTGAAGTTGCATTGCTGTTCGGTGCCATCGGATTTCTGAATGACCAGATAGGGGATGGTAGCAAAAATGCCTTTTCCGGAGAAGCCGCCTTTTGACATGGCAACTCGCTTGAACACGCGGCGGATGTCCGACCAGCAGGTATAGTAATAGCGCCGGATATAGAAGCTGTTGGTGTAGAGGGCTTTTTCTCCTAAGCCCACCGGGCCAATCTTGACGCAGTTTTTCTTATCTTCTGCGAGCTCCTGACGGCTGAGCTCCCTGTTTCCATTTTTTATCGGTGCAAAAATCATTTCTTCTGCCTTTTCTATACTTTATAAAGATGAATATCATGATAACGGTGCCAAAAGTCCGCACACGGCAAGTTTGAGTGGACCTGTCGTCCGTTCTTTATCGTGAAAAGAGGCGGAAGGTTAAGCGCCTTCCGCCTCCTGACAGGCCCAGGAACCTGTTTTTTATGAATTCGGATTAACTTGTGAGAGCTGAGTCACATCAAGTTATGCTGTGCGGTACTTCTTGGATTTGACCAGGAACAGGGCCAGACAGCAGATCGCGAAGATGATGCCGACCGGATAGCTGACAAGGTGGTTGTCAAGCAGTGCCGGGATATGGCCAAGCGTTTCGGGAGCCATCATGAAGTAGGTGCTGGTAACAACGCTCATGAAGGTTGCCGGAATAGCCGCGATCCAGAAGTTTTTGCCCTCTTTGACCAGGAACATGGCGCCTGCCCAGAGGACCAGCATAGCCAGGGTCTGGTTGGACCATGCGAAATAGTTCCAGATGACATTGTAGTCAAGAAGTCCGAAGGTCTGACCGAAGCCAAGGATTGCGCCGACGCCCAGGACCGGAATGCAGACTGCCAGTCTCTTCTTCCAGCTTGCCTGGTCAATCTTGAACCAGTCGCAGATGGTAAGACGGGCGGAACGGAATGCGGTATCGCCGGAAGTGATCGGGCAGGCGATAACGCCCAGCATAGCCAGGATGAATCCGACGGATCCCATGGTGGACTTGCTCATGAAGTATACGGTCGTGGAGTTGCCGCCGCCTGCTTCGAGAAGATCGGCTCCGGTGTACCAGGTGCAGGCTGCTGCAGCCCAGATCAGAGCGATGATACCTTCGGCAACCATGGCGCCGTAGAATACGAAGTGTCCCTGACGCTCACTCTTGAGGCAGCGCGCCATCAGAGGAGACTGGGTGGAATGGAATCCGGAGCATGCGCCGCAGGCAACGGTGATGAACATGTAGGACCACACTGCCTTTCCTGCCGGATGCATGTTGTAGAAGTGTGTGAACAGTTCCGGAATCTCGCCGCCCTTGAAGATCAGGGTGCCGCCGCCGACACCGACAGCCATCGCGATCAGGCAGATACCGAATATCGGATAAATCTTGCCGATGATCTTATCGATGGAGATGAAGGTAGCGATGAAGTAGTAGATGATGATAACAGCCAGCCAGAACGTTGAATTAACCAGGATTCCGGAGGTCATTCCGGTATCAGTGAACAGGGCTTTCAGAAGACCTGCAGGTCCGACTGCAAATACAGTACCGGTCATGATCAGCAGGATAACGCAGAAGACACGCATGATGTTCTGCATAACCGGCCCAAGCAGCTTGCCGGTAACCTCGGAAATCGAAGCACCGTTCTCACGCTCAGACATCATACCGGACAGATAATCATGAACAGCACCTGCGAAGATGGTACCGAAGGTAATCCACAGAAATACGATCGGGCCCCATTCCGCACCGGTAATAGCACCGAAGATCGGTCCAAGTCCGGCAATGTTTAGAAGCTGTACCAGGAAAAGCTTCCACTGCGGCATAACGACATAGTCGACACCATCGTTGATCGCGACTGCGGGAGTCTCTCTGTCATCCGGTCCGAACGTATTATCTACGAACTTTCCGTATGTGAAATATCCCACAATGAGGATCACAAGACAAACCAAAAAACTAATCATAGGTTTTCCCCCTCTCTTGTGCTGCAAAAAAACAACATCAGACCCTTTGCAGAAAAGGAGAAAACCGACCCTGGAAACCGGCCTTCCGGATTTTTGCTGCATAACGGTCACACGCAGCACTTTATTAAGACATTTGTATGATAACACCATGATAATTGAGAAACAATATCGAAAAATTGTAAAAAATTACTATGCTATTTTTAACTATTTTTCAAATTATTGCTAAAATTTTAACAAAAAATCACCAAACCAGCACAAAGTGACGGTCACTTTGTTTTGGTTTTTGCGGGGGTGCATTGAATTCCCGGCGGTCCTATGTTAAATCTATTCACTATATGATATGGAATCCATTTCGTATGTGGTAAATTAAAGAAAATGAAAATCGGATTTAAAGTAAACTGAATTCGGATGTGATAAAGTAAACTGAGTTCGGATATGATTTAAAAGGTATGATTCTAAAAGGAAAAGACACCCTTTAGAATCGTATAGGGAGAGAAAAAGGAGGCTTTGCATATGCGCTATCTGAAACAGTTCGCGATTATTCTTGCAGTGACCTGTGTGGGGGAACTGCTGAACTATTTCCTGCCTCTGCCGATTCCGGCAAGCATTTACGGCCTTGTGCTGATGCTGGTCCTGCTGGTGACAGGTGTTGTCAAGCTGGAGAGCGTGGATGAGACCGGCACCTTTCTCGTGGAAATCATGCCGGTTATGTTCATTCCTGCCGGCGTAGGTCTCATGACTTCTTTCGGCACGTTAAAGAGCATGCTGGTTCCGGTTCTGGTCATTACGGTTTCCGTCACATTCCTGGTCATGGCGGTCACCGGGAAAGTTACCGATTTTGTGCTGAACCATATGCCGGCAAAAAAAGCCGACGGCACAGTGTCAGGAAATAAGGCAGGAGAAGATGTTTTTTCATCGAAGGCAGGAACCTCGGGGGCAGGTGATTCGAAGACAGGAATTTCAGAGATATGTACCCCGAAGACAGGTTCCACGTCCGATTCGAATAAAAAGGAGGAAGAGTAAATGGATTCGGTTGTTACAAGCTCCGCGACCATAGGCGTCGTGCTTTCTCTGGTCATGTACGGTTTCGGGGTCTGGCTCAGGGATAAAACGAAGATTGACGCCTTCAACCCGCTGCTCATTTCCATCATCTCTGTCATCGCATTTCTGATGATTTTTCATGTGGACTACAAGAGCTTCGAAGCCAGCGCCAAGTACCTTGCCTATCTCCTGACGCCAGCTACCGTCGCTTTGGCAATCCCTCTCTACAAGCAGCTGGAGCTTTTGAAAAAGAACTTTGCCGCCATTCTGATCGGCGTTCTGTCGGGCGTGCTCTCGTCCATGGGAGGCATTTTTCTGCTTTCAAAGCTGTTCTCTCTGGACAAAAAGCAGTACATAACCCTGATGCCTAAGAGCATCACGACGGCTATCGGCATGAGCGTATCTGATGAGCTGGGCGGCTATGTGACTATCACCGTTGCGGCTATCATTATCACCGGTATCCTGGGCAACATGATCGCCGTCTTCTGGTGCCGCCTTTTACGCATCAAGAGTCCCATTTCCAGAGGGCTTGCCATCGGCACCGCGGCGCACGCCATCGGGACAGCCAAAGCCATGACCATGGGCGAGATCGAAGGCGCCATGAGCTCTCTGGCCATCGTCGTATCCGGGCTTCTAACCGTCATACTGTCGTCGTTCTTCGCCATGCTCTACTGAGGTGGCAAAGTGCCAGGCACCTTGCCACCTAAGGCGGCAAACTGAGAGGATACTGTGAATGAGTGAACTTTTTTTTGATTTTGGCATGGGCGTTTCAGGTGATATGCTGACCGGGGCTCTTCTGGATCTTTTCCCGGACAGGGAGCAAGTCCTAAGAGAATTAAATGCGCTCGCAATTCCTGAGGTAAGGTACCAGGCTCGGACTATGAAGCAGAAGGGCGTGTCTGGGCTGCATGTCAAAGTGACCGTCCATGGGGTTGAAGAGGGTGCCAATGAAAAAACTGTGGAAGTGCAGGCAAAGCATAATAAATCCGGACACGAAGATTCAGAATCCCATCAATATGGACATGGGGATTCGGAACCTGTCGGATCCGGACACGGGGATACGGAATCTGCTGAATCTGCACACACCCATTCACACCCGCACGTTTCTTACCGGAAGCTGAAGGAAATTGTGAACGGACTTGAGCTGCCGGAGCAGGTGAAAAACGACGTGCAGCAGGTTTACCGCATCCTTGCGGAAGCGGAAGCAGAAGCTCACGGTGTTTCTATGGAGGACATTCATTTTCATGAAGTCGGAACCATGGACGCGATTGCGGACGTCACGGCAGCGGCTTACCTGATGGATAGACTGGGACCGGACGCGATTCACGCTACACCCATTCATGTCGGCTCGGGAACGGTTCACTGCGCACACGGAATCCTGCCGGTTCCCGCCCCGGCCACTGCCATCATTCTGAAGAATATTCCTTATTACAGAGGAAATGTACAGACGGAACTCTGTACGCCAACGGGGGCAGCCTTGGTGAGATATTTTGTACAGGATTTTCTCTTGGAGGAAGTCCCCGGAGAGAAATTTTCGAAAGGTGCGGGAGAATTTTCTCAAAGCGGATGTACAGGAAGCAGGGAAAAAATCCCATCCGGCGGTCAGATCGGCAGGGGATTCGGAAGCAAAGTCCTTTCGCATTGCTCCGCTGCGAACTGTGTAGCCGCCGTACTGGTCAGGTAAAATATTTTTGCTGCATACCACGCCTTCACCGGGCGTGGTATTTGAATTTACGCGAGCAGCGAGCCGAACGGACATGGATAAATAAGTATAGAGAGAAGGACAGATATGAATTCAAAAGAGGTACTGGAGAAGGTAAGAAATGGAGAGCTTTCCGTGGAAGAAGCGGAGGCATACTTCAGCAAAAAGCCTTTTGAAGAACTGGGATATGCCAAACTGGATACTCACCGGGAAATCCGTTCCGGCTTTCCGGAAGTTGTTTTTTGCCAGGGCAAAGCGGATGCTTTTCTGACTGATATCTATCAGCGGCTTTATAAAGAAGAAGGAGAGGTATTCGGAACGCGGGCGTCTCTGCACCAGTATGAACTTGTAAAGCGGGTCATTCCGGAAATCAGCTATGATCCGGTTTCCCATATTCTGAAGGCAGAAAAAAAGGATAAGAAACGTACTGGAAAAATCGCTGTCTGCACGGCCGGTACAGCGGACATTGCCGTTGCGGAAGAAGCAGCGCAGACGGCTGAATATTTCGGGACCAACGTCGTGCGCGTCTATGACGTGGGTGTCAGCGGACTGCACAGGCTCTTATCCCGCATGGAAGTTCTGCAGGAAGCCAGCTGTATTGTAGCTGTTGCAGGCATGGAAGGAGCCCTTCCCAGTGTTCTCGGAGGTCTTGTCCGCAACCCGATTATTGCCGTGCCCACGTCTGTGGGTTACGGCGCAAACTTAAACGGAATCTCCGCTCTTCTTACCATGATCAATTCCTGTGCCAACGGTGTGGCAGTCGTAAATATTGATAACGGCTATGGCGCCGGATATATGGCAGCGCAGATCAGCCGGCTGGCCAGTGAAAAGCCAGAGTGATCAAAAACGACGTGGCATTGGCTGTTTTTACAAAAAAATATTCCCTGTTAATAATTTGTTGACAAAGGATGAATTCATCTGCTAAGTTAGTTAGGCCTAAGTTAGTTAGGCAAAACTATTTAATAGAATGCTGTATTTCCGAACTGTATACAGCAGCTGATTTTATCGGGAGGGAATGAATAGATGAATAACAGGAAGAAGAGAGGACTGCTTGCTCTGGTGATTGCCCTGATCGCTGTGGCGGTGGTCCTTATTTTGGGTCTCAAGGGCTGTTCCGGCGGGAAAAACGCAAAAGAGCAGGATAAAGTCACCCTTTCCGCATCTTCCGCATCCTCTGACATAAAAGAGGAAGCAGAAGAACCGGATGATTCAGACATGTGCACGATCTCGATTGACAACGGGGCAGCGGAAGCAAACTCCGACATCGCTGTGAACGGACTGCACGTCTATGATCCGGACAGTGAAAATCTGGATGACTTTGCGGACGGGGCAGAGGTCGCGAAAGGAACCCATGTTACCGTCTATGTCTACAACCTTGCGAGCGATGTGCATCTTGAAATCACGCACAACGGTGAAAAAATAGCGGACAAGGATTATCCGGTACTGGAATCCGATCAGGACGTGGAATTTTTTGAACTGACGCTCGAAGGAGATCTGGAAGTAAAGACCAGCGTCGCAGAACTCAAGTCTGCTGAAAAGCTTACCAACGTATACATTAATAAAAGCGACCTCGCGACCGTCTCTATGGACGGGAAAGAGCTTACCAGCGGAGATGAGGTTTCCTTCGGCGAGCATGACTTTACTGTAAAGGCAGGCAGCAAGGATGTTGAAGCGGAGATGGAACACAGCGGTAAAAAAGAAACTGTGGTCATCAAAGCAGGGCAGAGCCATACCTTTGAAAAAATTGCGGTGAACTCCTCTGTATTTTTCCGTTTTTCCTATGCAAGCAAAGAAGATGCGGCAGCTGCGGAAAAGCAGGAAAAGAGCGATAAGTCCGGCAGCCAGGAAGTGACGGAAGGCGGCAATGTCATCCGTATCAGCAATTCCGCAGGCGTACAGCTGGACGTTCGTTACCTGGACGATAACAATAACGTTTACAATGTTGTATCCGGCAGGCATTATCCGGACGGACTCATGATTTACAGCAGAGTGGTCAACACCTCTTCCAGCCGCCTGCTGTTGACAGCGACTATGGATGGAAGAACCGTCGGGTCTGTCTATATCGATCCGAAGCCTTCTAATGACGATGCGACCTATTTTGGACTGGATCCGATCCGACTGTCCGGCAACCTTTCCTTCTCTCTCTCAAAAGCAGGAGGCTCATCAAATAATTCCACTGCCGCAGATAAAGGAGGCAAAAACAATAAAGACCAGAACAGTGGAAATGGAAAAGCGGATAACAAAGATAGCGGCAAGGATGACAAAAAAAGCTATGCAACGATAACCATTAAGGATGGCGCCGCTGCTGCCAATACCGATTATGCGGTAAACGGACTGCACGTATATGATCCGACGACAAAGGACATGGATGACTTCAAGTCCGGAGCCCGCGTGCCGCTTGGAACTAAGCTGACCATTTACGAATATAATCTTGCCAGTGAAGTACACCTGGAAGTCATGCACAATGGCAAGCTTGCAGCGAGCAAAAATTACAAGATACTGGAATCGGATAATGACGTCGATTTCATTGAACTTATAGTAGAGGGTGACGTAACCGTTACCACACAGGTGGGAAGGAAGGAAACTCCGAAGCCAGAACCGGAACCCACACCGGAACCCACTCCGGATCCGACACCGGAACCCACTCCGGATCCGACTCCGGAACCGACTCCGGAACCGACACCTGAACCAGATGAGAATAAATACACGGTATCGATTAGCAATCAGGTAAGTTCCGCAATTCTGAACGTCAGAACGGTCGATCTGAGCGGAGATGTCCCGAAAACGGAAGATATTCATGACCAGGATAAGCTTGCGGAAAATACGCAAGTCTTTGTGCAGGTCAAGAATCCGACGAATCAGAAGCTGAAGGCCGAAGCGTATATTGACGGAAACCTGGTGACTTCTTCTGAAATTGGCCCGAAGCCGGAAGACGACGATTACGCCTACGGCGGCCTTCTGGGTGACGGTCCGATGGGAAGTATCCTCCTGACAGGCGATATGCGCATTGTCCTTTCGGCTGCCGATGACCAGCCGTCACCTGACGAAACTCCTGTGTTCAAAACAGTAGAAGAAGCGTCTGCCTACCTGCGTACACAGATGAAGAACAGAGTGACACCGGTCTCCTTCTGGTATGAAGGAATTACATCCGATGATGTGAAGGATATGAGCCGGACCATCCGCGACGCGGCATATGCTCATAACGGCAAAGGAGACGAAGGCGACTACCTGCACTACAGCTTCTCCAAATATCAGGTGAAGGCAGCTGACAGCGAAGACGGAAAGTCTGCGAAGATTACCTATGAAATCACCTATAACGATACGAAAGAGCAGGAAGACGCTCTCTCAAGTGCACTGGAGAAGATCGAAGCCGGAATTATCGGCAGTACGGACTATGAGAAGGCAAAGGCTGCATATGCCTGGATCTGTGAAAATGTAACTTACGATTATAAACACGGATCTGACTACAACCTGAAAGATACCGCCTATGCTGCCGCAGTAGAGGGTACCGCCCAGTGCCAGGGATACGCGCAGCTGTTCTACCGGATCATGAATGACCTCGGCATTGAGTGCCGCTTTATCGCGGGAACTTATGACGGCGGAGGCCATGCATGGAATATCGTGAAGATTGACGGCAAATGGTACAACGTGGACACGACGCACGGAAGCCAGATTGGAGATGAAAAAAATACCATCGAAGATGGAAAGAACAATACGAACTTCTTCCTGAAGAGCGCGGAAGCATTCGAAGATCATAAGGCTTCAGATGAATATACGACGGAAGCGTTCAAAGAGCAGTATCCGGTCAGCGATGCAGATTACGTCGTTGGAGAGAAGACCGAGGTCACGGTCACCATCGTCGACAATGCGAAAAAGGGCAATACCAGCACTTCTGTCAACGGCCTGCATGTATATGATCCAAAATCCGGAGATCCCAACCTTCCGGACCTGAAGAGCGGCGACAAGGTCAAGGTCGGTACGAAACTCACCGCCTATGAATACAACTATTCAACGCCTGTTCGCATCGTCATTACTGTTGACGGGAAGACCGTTACAGACAAGGTCCAGAACATGGTTTCATCTGACGCAGACGTAGAATTCTTTGATTTCGAAGCCACCGGCGATGTAACCGTCACGACTTCTGTTGCAGAACCGACAGCTGACAGCCATACCCTGCATATCACAAATGCAGAGCTGGGCTGGGTATACAACGCCGATACCTACAGTGATTATTCCGATGGTGCTTCGCTGAATGCAGGAACCTACAATTTCGAACTTTACGCTAAAGACGATCCGGTCGACGTAAAGGTTACGGTCGGAGACAAAGAGATCAAGGCCCTGCACATTGAGGCAAATAAATCTGCGGCGATTTCTGATGTTGAAGTAAACGGAGACATCACCTTTGCCTTCACAAAAGCAGAAAAGCCGGTAACAGAGAAGAAGCATACCGTAACGGTAGACAATCAGGCAAAGGGTGCGACCGTAAACTTAAGTTATCTGGATACCTCATCTGGCGCACCAAAATCTGTCAAACTTTCCAGCGGCGATCAGGTCACCGAAGGCACTGGCATTTTTGTCCAGGTCTTCAACACCTCATCCGATACTCTGACCGTCACGGCAACGGTAAACGGAAAGACCGTCGGCTCCACAGAAGCGGAACCAAAGCCGGCTAATGAGGATAGCTCCGTAGCCGTACTGACGGGAGAGGACTACAGCGGCCTTGCCCTGACCGGTGATATGAAGATCACGGTCAAAAAGAAAGCAGCAGAGGCATACTCCTGGAAGGCAAGCGGAGACCGAAAGGACGCCATTGACGTATACAGCAAAGAACTGGACCGCAATATGAAGGCATCTGATAAGCTGGAAGCAGGCACCTATACCTTCTATGTATGGAATAAGGATTATGAAGCAGTAGATTGTACAATCACCCTCAAGGTCAATGGAAAAGAGATTGGGAAGGCAACTGCCAATGAATATTCTTCTGCCGATTTTGAAAACGTCAAGGTAGACGGCGAGGTTGAATTCGTTGCAGAGGCTCCCGCCAAAGAGGAAGAACCTGCTCCGGCAAAAGTTTCAAAACCGGAAATGAAGGTAAAACAAATCGCCGCTGCAGAGAAGTCTGTTTCAGAAAACAGCGGTGATGAAGAAACGTCTGATAAGGGAAAAGCCTCCGAACCGCAGCCTGCAGCAGTGCCGGCAAAGGAAGAGAAGGCTGATTCCGCAGAAGCAGTGCCGCAGCTGGACCAGAAGGACAGCACTAATGAGCCGGCATCTGTCACGGAACCAGAAGAATCTGCAGCCGGACCTGCAGAGGATAAATAAAACAGTTGACTGATCGCATCGCCAGGTATTATTCCTGCTTTTTATAAAGCGGGATTAATACCTGGCTGCGCAGTATATCAGGGAAAATTACAGCACCTTGAATCAGAGAAGATGATTATGTCCTACGGCTATGAAAAAATGTCCTGGACAGAGTACTTCAGTCAGAAAGGAAGATACTTTATTTTATGAAATTCAGAAGATCAGCGATCAGTATCCTGCTCGCCTCCATGCTGGCCGTTTTGCCGGCATGCGGAGCAGAAAATTCTAATGCAAACGGCAGCAGTACAGCTTCCGCGGGAAGCGGCAGTGAAGTCAGTGCTGACAGCGAGGATGCAGGTTCCTCCGCATCTAAATCAGCAGATACCGAAGCAGTGTCAGCATCAGCCGCAGGATCAGCCGTCTCTTCAATTTCAGAAGGAGCGGACGCTTTCTCCCAGCTGGATATTCCGGAATTCACCGGTTCCGTAGAGGATCTGAAGATGCCGGAGCTTACAGACACGCGTCCGGAAGAGGAAAAGGAGAATACCATTACGACTCTGAACGGAGACGAAGTAACCTACAACATGAATACGCGGAAAATTGTCTGCCTGGCGGGTTCTTCGGACGTCGTCGCCTTCGGCATTCCGCTTCTGGCTTATGAGGGGACGACCGATATCACCGGATATGAGGATTATTATGGAGATGCCATGGCACTTGAGAATTCCACTCCCTTTTCTGCCGAGGAGATTCTTGCCTATGAGCCGGAGCTTATCCTTGTCAACCAGAAAATGAGCGAGTCGAATATCGAGACACTCTCAAAAATCGCGCCGGTTATTCCTCTTTATACGGATTCCACGGATTTCGGGACCAGACTTTCTTATCTTGGCGAAATCTTCGGACTTGAGGATGGCGCGAAGCAGCTGATTATTTACGCCGAACAGCTTCGCCAGGGTATGCTGAATGAAATGCAGGCTCTGAACCTTGAGGGAAAAACACTGACCATCTATACCTACATGGGCGCGATCACGATTCCGCCGGAACGGGGATGGTTCATGAATACAATCCTGTTTGATTATCTGGGACTCGGACGCAAAGAAAACGTGAAGGAATTCATGGAAGACGAAAGCGGCACCGCCTATGAAGCAATTTCAACCGAGAAACTCAAAGAATATGAAGGAGATATGGTCATTTATGCCGGATTCGGAGAAAAAACCATTTCCACCTATGTTACGGAAAATGTAGGATGGCAGTCTCTCGATGCGGTGCAGGAGGACAGAGTCGGAGTCATTGACATTACACCTTATGCGCAGAAGGGAGTCATCCTTCTTCAAAACCAGTATCAGCAGATTTACGACGCATTAAAGACTGCAGGAAAGACAAATGGCTAAAAAAACAGCAGGCATGACAGATGGATACAGCAGGCATAAGGAACGGTTCGCCGTCAGTATGATCGCAGGGATTATCCTGCTTCTTCTGGTGCTGGTTCTTACCATGGTACTTGGGGCATCAAGAATTCCGTTAAAAGAAATCCTGGATTCATTTTTCGCATATGACCCGGAGAATTTCACACAGCAGACCGTTCGCAACATTCGTCTGCCCAGATGGGTGGCGGACGTCATTGTCGGCGCTTCTTTATCCGTGGCTGGTGTGATTATGCAGGGCACGACGAAGAACCCGATGGCGGACTCCGGCATTATGGGTATCTCAGCGGGTTCTACGCTGGGAGTTGTGATTGTCATGGCTTTCATTCCAGAGGCGGGCCGCTTCCAGAAAATGGGAATATCCGCCCTGGGAGCCGCTGGCGTAACGGCGCTGATTTACCTTATTGCATGGGCTGGCGGAGGCCGGATCACACCGGACCGCATGGTCCTTTCGGGCATGGCAATCTCGACCCTGCTTACTTCTCTCACAAGCGCCATTATTCTCAAGAACAATCTGATGAACGAGATGATCCGTTATACCAGCGGAAGCTCTGCCAATACCATCTGGAAAGACATAAGAGTCGCGGCGCCGTTTTTCCTGGCAGGAGCAGCCGCCTCTATTGTCATCTCGCGGTCGCTCACGGTCATGAACCTCGGGGAAGACGTATCAAGAGGCCTGGGAGCGAACGTAAAGGTCACGAGGGCGGTTTCTACCGTTATCGTGCTGGTCCTTTCCGCAGTCGCAGTCATCATTATCGGACCGGTTGCCTATATCGGTCTCATGATTCCTTATGCCGCCAGATATCTGGTCGGCACGGATTACCGGCTGGTTCTCCCGGTCTGTATGATTTATGGAGCACTCTTCGTTACGGCAGTGGACCTTCTTGCAAAAACAATTCATCCGGGAAGGGAATTCCCAATCGGCCTTCTGATCACGATGGTCGGTGTTCCATTCTTTATTTATGTATCCAGGAAGCAGGAAGGAGATCATTTCGCATGACGCCAAAAGAAAAAATCAGGCGGCGCAGGCGGATTACCGCGATCGCTCTGCTTTTTGCTGCCGTTATCATTATTTTTCTGATCGGGTGCTGTACCGGACGCTATGCGGTTCCGGTTCCGGAAGTGTTCCGGACACTGGCAGGCGGAGGCAGCGCAAAGGCACGGCTGGCTATCATTGACTTCCGCCTCCCAAGAGTCTGTCTTGCGGTACTGGTTGGCATTGGCATGGGAACGAGCGGCGTGATCATGCAGAGTCTTCTGCATAATGACCTGGCATCGCCCGGCACGCTGGGCGTGGCAGACGGATCTTCTCTCTTTATGCTGCTCTATGTAGGACTGCTTCAGGGGAAAATAGAGAATCCTGTCCTTCTGCCGATCCTTGCGCTTTTCGGCGGCATGCTGGCTGCGGTGATCATTTACCTCCTCAGCACAAAGAAAAACAAGCCGATTTCTTCGGTCAAGCTGGTCATGACGGGTGTTGCCATGGGCGCAGGATTTTCCGCTGTTTCCACCTTTATGATGTATGTTCTGGACGAGTCTCAGCTGGAATTTGTCCAGAGGTGGCAGTCAGGAGAACTCTGGGGTACGGAATGGACCTACATTCTTATTCTTTTTGTATGGCTTCTGGTCTTCTGCGGTCTGGCCATGTATTTTGCCAGAGTTCTCAACGCGATTGCGCTTGGCAATGATCTGGCGACAGGATTGGGCGTCAATATGCATGTTATGTTCCCGTTTCTGGCTTTTCTGGCGGTCGGCATGTCGTCTGCCAGCGTGGCGTTCGGAGGAAATTTTTTCTTCCTGGGACTGATCGGGCCGCACATTGCAAGAAGAATGGTCGGAACAGACGCCAGGTATCTGCTGCCGGCAGCCGGGGCGGTATCGGCCCTGATCATAACGGCATCGAATATTCTGGTGGAAAACGTAAGTCTTTTGACCAATGTGCCGACAGGTATATTTGTATCAATCCTGTCAGTGCCTTATTTCCTTTATCTGCTGATCAAGTCTCGCTGATATGCGAACTTTTGCAAAAAAAAAGATTTCCTGTCGAAGGGAACTTGACGTATAAAAGAATTTCATGCCGAAAGGAATTGACGTCGAAAAGAATTTCACGCCGACTGCCCGCCTTCAAAAAGGGAGCACTTGATAACCGGGAAGGATTTTTTATTTATGAAAGAACATGAGACAGGCGCGATCCGCGCGGAACACCTGAAGGTCGGATATGACGAGGCCATCATCGTTCCGGATTTTAACGCTGTTTTTGAAAAAGGAAAGATTACATCAATCATAGGTTCCAATGGATGCGGCAAATCGACCCTCCTCAAGGCGACCGGAAGAATCATTCCGAGGGCAGGCGGTACGGTCATTATAAACGGGTCTGATATTTCCGATATGAAAGGAACCGATATCGCAAGAGAAATGGCAATTCTGCCGCAGACGCCTCAGGCGCCGGGGTCACTTACCTGTACAGAGCTTGTATCCTACGGACGGTTTCCCTATCAGAAAGGAATGGGGAGACTGAAGGAAGAAGACCGCGAAATCGTACGCTGGGCTCTGGAAGTTACAAATATGGGCAAATTTGCGGATCGGGAGATTGCGGCACTTTCGGGCGGCCAGAGGCAGAGGGTCTGGATTGCGATGGCGCTGGCTCAGCAGACCGGCATCATACTCTTAGATGAACCGACGACCTACCTGGACCTCTGTCATCAGCTGGAGGTTCTTGAACTTCTCAAAAAACTGAACGAGGAGCAGAAAGCAACGATTATCATGGTCCTGCACGACCTCAATCTGGCATCGCGCTATTCGGACGCGCTGCTTGCCATGAAACAGGGACAGATCTTCGCGTTCGGCACACCCGGTGAGGTCATGACCAGTCAAATGCTGGCGGAATGCTTTGCCATTGACGGAGAAGTCGTGACGGAGCCCAGGTGGAACAAGCCGGTCTGCATCAGCTATGATCTTCTTTCAAAAAAGCAGATCCGTCAATAAACTTTAACCGCTGCGTTTGAACTCATTTATTGAATATCAATTCCGTCTTGGCTTAAGTTGCGCCCCGGATGTGCAGCAAGAAAGCGCTCTCGTATGCGCACCCGTGGCATCCGCGCGACAAAGTTTTGGATTTATGCCTGAAAAAACAACAGGAGTATCTTACCTATGAAATTAAAATCCTGCCTGCGGGCAGCCTCTCTGCTGCTTGTTCTGCCGGTTCTTTTTTCCGGATGCGGCGGAAAAAATCATAATACAGATTCATCTCAGACTGTGTCCGCAGTTTCTGAGGAAGACAGTCAGGCTGTGGAAAAATTTGCTGCTGATACAGAGAGCACTGGCAGCGAAGAAAGTGTCCACTCTGAGAAATATTCTGAGTCTGAAGGTGAGAAGTCAGCCGTGGCCCCGGAAGGACCTTCGGAAGAATTCCGCAGTTCCCACACTTTTTTCAGCGACCTTCCGGACCAGGACCTGGAGAAGCCGGATGGGGAGATCGGAAGTCTGGAGGAATTTGCTTATGCCCTGGATTACCTGGCTTTCTACGGAATCAGTGACAAGGTCTATGTGACATTTACGCCTGAATATCAGACGGAATTTTATAATCCCTATCAGGTTTTTCAGAAAGCTTATACCAGTGCGGACCTCGCGGACGTTTTTGCCTGCCAGATGGATGATACCGACTGGAGCAGCCAGCATACAGTAGCTGTTAAATATTCGATCAGCAGGGACATGGCATCGGAAGCGCCGGAAGTGGTTACGGATACGCCGGTCGTTCCATCTTTTGATTACAGGGAAAACAAAGGCGGGAATTTTCAGATTCCGCTTCTGGCAGATCAGGAGAAAAAAGCCATTCCCTGCCAGAGCGGTGAACAGCTTTATTATCTTGCCATGAACGGCTATCGACCGGAGCCTGAAGAGGGCAGCATGGCGGAAAAACTTTACACGGAAACAGAAAAAGTCCTGCAGAGTATCCTTGAGGACGATATGACGGATTTTCAGAAAATCAAGGCAGTCTATGACTGGCTGACCACAAGGGTGGTCTATGACAGTGATACTGCTTACTCTCTGGACACATATCTGGTCAAAAAGCAGGCTTATTATCTGGAAGGCGTTTTCCTGGACCGCTGCGCAGTCTGTGATGGTAAGGCAAAGGCTTACGCCCTTATGCTGAATATGCTGGAAATTCCCTGCTATCGCGATACCGGGACGAGTGAAGACGGTGACCATGCCTGGAATATGGTGCAGCTGAACGGAAAATGGTATATCTCCTGTACAACTTACGGACAGGCGGATGCTTCGGAAAGTGTCGGCAGGATCCTGCCCAATTACGCAACGCTTCTTTCGGGAAAAGAGACTCCTTACGGGGATGGCTGGGGATTCAAAAGTCAGAAGCATTCCGATATCGCTGCGAAACTTGAAGAGAAGGGCTTCGACATCTATCAGGAAATGTCGGAAGCGGACGGCCTGACTTTGAAATCATCGGATCCGGAGGAACTCCTGGAGACACTTGATGCCGTCAGCAGCAAGATGCAGCCGGAGAACACGGAGTACAAGGTGGAACTTTTCTTCGAGGGAAATGAGGACCAGGCAGGCGCGTTCGAGCAGAAACTGAAGGATTATCTCGCACTGAAACAAAATGCGAACGCAATGAAGATCAAAAGCGAAGAAGGACAGGCCTATCAGGTTTTTTACCTGGACGGCTCAATCTGAACCGGAACCAATTGAGAAAGGAAAAAATAAGATGAAGGAACATATACTGACTGAGCAGGGAACAGAATACCTGCAGCAGAAGGATTATGAGAAGGCAATGAAATGCTATCTGAAAGCAGCGGAAGAAGGCGACTATTTTGCTATGTATAATATCGCCTGTATGTACTATTTCGGGGATGGGTTAGAGAAGGATATGCGGAACGCTTTCCTCTGGTACTGCAGGGCGTCCGACGCCGGTGACCCGGAAGGTGCCAGCCACGCAGGCTCCATGTGTGAGCAGGGACAGGGAACGGAACAAGACCTGAAGAGAGCTTTCCATTATTATAAGATTGCCGCAGAAAGAAATTCACTGGCGGGGATGGCCTATGCCGGTCTCTGTCTGGCGGAAGGGAAGGGAACAAATGTCAGCGTAGATGAAGGACTTGCCTGGCTCAACAAGGCATCCGAAGGCGGCAACGGCGCTGCGTCCGTCCTGCTGGGCGACTGGGCACGTGATGGCATCCACATGCCCCGTAGCCGTGACAAAGCAATTGAATATTATAACCGAGGAGTGGAGCAGAAATACGATCCGGCAGCAGAACGGCTTCGGGCTCTTTCCCCGGAAGAATAAAAAGGGACAGAAGTGCCTGGCACTTCTGTCCCAAGCATTTCTGTCAGCGATGGCTGCCGCAATGAGGGCAGACAAGCCTTTTCTGGTCCGGATCGTAGACCATGGACGATCCGCAGGATTCACATTTGTAAAGCATAAGGAAAGTCTCCTTTATATTCTTTTACAAGTCTTTACATCTTTTTGCTATTTTTACATCTCTTTACAACTTCACATAAAAATATTCGGCATTTACAGGACTGGCAAAAGGAAGCAGGATTTCTGCCTTCACGCAATCTTTTTACACGATTTTTCCATAGCCGCCCTGCAATAAGATCTGGTCGCGGATTTTATTCGTATCCGGAAGTCCCAGCTCTTTTAATGCCTTGCTGCTTTCCCGAATTGCTGCTTCGAATGAACTGCACATGATATCCAGGCGTTTCATTGCCAGCGCGGGATTTATTCCGCATCTTCCAGCAGCAGTCTCAAAAGAATGCCGTCCGATACGGTCAAGGCTGATCTCATCACCGATAAAGAAAGCCATATCTCTGGTGCTGGATTTATATACGGCTGTGCTGACCAGGTCGTAAGCAGGTGCAAGACGCATGGACTTCAATGCGCCGTCGTAAAGGAGAGAGAAATTTTTGATATGGCTGTCTGTATTGCCTGCCAGAAAGCAGAAGACAATCCGGTCCCATAGCTTCAGCATGTCATCCAGAGGATTCTTTGAAACGCTTCGTATTAAACGGAACATCAAAGGGAGATAGCCACTCTCAAACTGATTCTCTTTTTCGTATTTTTTCTCGGAGGGGATGCCCATTGCCTGTGCAAAGTCTTCCTGATGAAGCCGGTAGGGTACCGGGAGACCTGCAAGAACAGGAGAATTTGCGTCGGTACGCCTGTCATATCGTTTCGTTGCCAGAAGAACATCCTGGTCTCTGCCATCTCCTGTATTAATGATAAAACTTTCCGGGACTTCAATTCCTAGCCTGGAGGCTGTCTGCTGAGTCATCTGTTCATTTGTCACGATGGACTGAAGGCGGATATGGCTTTGCTTTACGATATGAGTACTGGGGGCGTTACCCTTTGGTAAATACCATCTGCCGGAATCGTCCAGATACAGGCCGACCTTTCCGGAAGCGCCGGTCAGAGAAAGATGTGCCCTCGTCACCAGTTCTGTTGAGACGGAAGCACCTTCCTGAGCAAGCTCCCGGACCTGATCCAGAGTAAGTAGTTCGTAGGATGGAGCGGGAGTTATCTCTGAAAAATCATGCGAGAGTACCTGAATGGCTCCCAGACATTCACTTCCCAGACCTGCCAGGATTGCCAGATAGTCCTCCGGCTGCTCATGCATCCAATTGGCAACAGATAGTCTGGTAAAGCCTTCCGGCAGCAGACCATTGAAAAAAGCAGCAGTCGCTTCTGGAGAAAAAGGCTCGTTCTGCAGAGGCAGGCTGATTGAGATTGGTACAGCAGCTGGACGACTTAAATAGTCGGAATCATACTGAAAGCGGTAATCCTGTACCGTACTTCCGGAAATTGTGCCGGTCAAGGTCTGAGTACCTGCTATTTCAATTGTTATATCCACGGACTTTTTCAAATCTGCTGGTTTCATGAAGAGTCTCCTCATCGTTTTTCAAGAAAAAAATTCAAACCAAGCAGGCTGGCAAGATAGAGCGCTTTCTCTAATTCAGCGGTTTCCTTTCCATTCTCAAGTTCTGAGATAAAGCTGGTACTGAACCCGGTGAATTCAGAAATGTAAGCCTGCGTATAATGGAGTTCCTTTCTTCTTCTCTTCAGTGCCTGGCCGAACGATTTTGCATCTGAGATTATTGCTGTATCTGTAGAAATCATAATTTTCCTCATTAAAAAAGATAAAAATCAAGCTGCACGGCTATAAAACAATATATAAAGATAAAACAGCCGCACGGCTAAAAAGTAATATATGAAAAGAAAAAAATAGCCGTACGACTTAAAATATATGTCACA